>JAGXAO010000106.1 GCA_018971565.1 Rhodospirillales bacterium | reverse complement strand
CATTTGCCCGCCTGTTCACGCGGCGGGGCAAGGTTATCGAAACGGTCCAACGAACCAGCCGACTTCCAGGTTTCCCCAGTCGTGCTGCCAGAACGCTTGACGCCGTTGCGTAACCGGAGACCGGCAGAGGCACGTACGTTGCTGCGTGATGCGCCCCTTAAAGCCATGGGAGGCCTGGCGCAAGGGTTAAATGCCGGCGCGGAAATGTTACGCACAGCGGCTGAATTGTCACCAATTGCAACCTGTACTGCCCAAAGCGGCGGGGGGACGCTATTGTAACAGGCATGGAAACTCTGCCGCATATTCTGGTTGTTGATGACGACCGAGAAATTCGTGAGCTGCTGGCCAAGTTCCTGGAACGCCAGCGTTTACGCGTAACCGCCGCGCGGGACGGGAAGGAAGCCCGCCGCGCCTTTCAGAACGGGCATTATCAGCTCGTGGTGCTGGATTTGATGCTGCCCGGCGAAGGTGGGCTGGAGCTTGCCCGCTGGTTCCGCTCTGAGACCAACGTGCCGATCATCATGCTGACGGCGATGACCGATGAGACGGACCGGATTATCGGGCTGGAACTGGGTGCGGATGACTATGTCACCAAGCCGTTCAACCCGCGGGAGCTGCTGGCGCGCATCCGCGCCGTGCTGCGCCGGACCTCCGAGGCGGAGGACCGTGTTTCCGACCAATCGGCGAAACTGTACCAGTTCGCCGGCTGGGTGCTGGAAACCGCCCGGCGCCGTTTGCTAGACCCCAGCGGCGTGGAGGTTGCAATCACAGGTGGAGAGTATGACCTGCTGGTGGCGTTGCTGGACCGGCCTAACCGGGTGCTGACGCGTGACATGCTGCTGGACCTGCTGCGCGGCCGCCAGGCCGGGCCGTTTGACCGCGCGATCGACGTCGCGGTTTCCCGTCTGCGCCGCAAGCTGGAGGATGACGGGCGCAACGCTCAGCTTATCAAAACCGTGCGTGGCGGCGGCTATGTACTTTCAACGCCCGTCGAACGGCTTTGAAACTTTGCTTGCTGCCGCGCAGCCTGGCACGCAGGACAATTGTGTTCCTGCTGGTGGGGTTTGCGTTTATCCAGATGCTGGGGCTGTTGGTGCATACGGTCAACCAGATGTCGCTGGAGCGGATGGTTGATGAGCAGGAATTCGCCACCCGCGCCGCCATCATCTACCGCCATATCGCGCTTGCTCAACCTTCCGACCGCGCGATGGTGGCCGCCAGGGAGCCGGTGCCAAAGGACGATACGGTAAGCCTGACGCTGAGCCCGCCGCTGGATGGCACAATGCGGATGCCTCTGCCGATGGCCGAAACCGTGCGGGCCGGTATTTTTACTTACGGCATTCCGCCCAATTTGCGCCCACGCGGCATCATGCTGCGGGTGGCTGCTCACCCGTTCCGGCTTATTGTGAGTTTCGGGTTACCGGATGGGCTGTTTTTCCCCATGCCGCCGCCGATGCCGGATGGCGGGCCAACGCCGGATGGCGCCCCGCCAGATATGATGTGGCCGCCCCCGGCGCAATTATTGCCTCCTTTAATGTGGCTTACCGTAACCACGGAGCTGCACCCACCCGCTCCATGGCGTTCCCCCGGCTTTGCCACCGCCTTTATTGTCATGATGCTGCTGGGTGGAATCGTTATCACCCTGGCGGTGCGGCAGTTGCTGGTGCCGGTGAAAACACTGGCGGCGGCGGCGGAGTTGTTTGGCCGTGACGTGGTGAACGCCAAGCCATTGCCGGAGGTGGGGCCAAGCGAGATTGTGACCGCAGCTCGGGCCTTCAACACCATGGCCGCGCGCATCCGCCGCTTTGTGGAGGACCGCACGTTTCTGCTCACCGCCATAGGGCACGACCTGCGCACGCCGATCACCCGTTTGAAACTGCGCGCTGAATATATGGATGATGACGAGCAGCGCGCGAAGATGCTGGCTGATCTCGACGAGATGGAAGCGATGGTGGCGGCCACACTTGCCTTCGGCAAGGATATCACCACCACTGAGCCGCTGGCCCGGCTGGACCTTGCCAGCCTGTTGCGCACCATCGTGGACGAAACAGCCGATATGGACCCGGACCATGCCGCCGCACTGGATTACCAGGGGCCGCAGCATCTGCCGATTAATGCCAGGCCGCTGGCGCTGAAGCGTGCATTGAGCAACCTTATCACCAATGCGATGAAATATGGCGATGCCGCGCGCGTAACGTTGCACGCCCCGGTGAAGGGTACAGTGAGAATCGATATCGAGGATGAAGGCCCCGGCATTCCATCTGAAGAGATGGAGCGCGTGTTTGAGCCGTTCCGGCGGCTGGAAACCAGCCGGAATCGTGAAACTGGCGGCTCCGGGTTGGGGCTTTCCATTGCCCGCAACATTGTGCGCGCCCATGGCGGAGATATTTTGCTGGAAAATGAAACAAAAGGGCTGCGGGTGACGGTAACTCTGCCGGTGTAAAATCTGCCTCAGGCCAGGGGTTTTACGTTCTTGAAGTCTTTCCAGGCGGCGGCGATGGCGCGTGGCTCGCCAAGTGCGGCATGTGCAGCCCAGCCCATAACAATGCCCAGCGCGCGGCTTGCCTCTGGCGAGTCGCCACGCAGCCGCAAGGCCAGCTCTTGGGCTGCCGCCATGTCGTTTAACTTGCCAAGCTCTTCCTGCAAGGTGGCGGCGGCGTGGTGGAACTGGCGCACGCGCTGCCGCGGCTCCAGCAACAGGCCAAAAAACTCCACCGCGTATCTAAGCTTTTTCAATTCAATGCGTACGTTGTGGCGGAGCTCTGGCGTAAGCTTGGCAAGGTGCTTGCCGCGCTTGCGCAATTTGCGGTGGAGGCGTTCGAGTGATTCCGCGCCGAATATCTTGGCGCGTTCTGCCAGGCGCGGCAGAATTTCAGCAGGCAGCCCGTTGCGCCAGCCGCGCCGCCCGAGGAAGGCTTCCGCCATCAACAAAAACCGCGTGGTGGCAGGGTCTTCCAGCAAGGCCCGCACCTGGGCGTATCCGGCTTGGCGGTGGGCGGCGCATTGCGCCTCCAGCGCCGCGAAACCGGCTTCGTTGGCAAAGGCGGCGGCGGGGCCTTCGCGCAGCATGGCGATGAACACATCCCAGTCCCTGGCGCCACCCATGATGCTGGCGATGCGCTTGGCCTCAACGCGCAGGGCAAAAAATTCCGGCGCGGGCAAAATGCGGTTGAACAACCCCAGGGCCGACCGCAAGCGGCGCATGGCAACGCGCATCTGGTGCACGGCCGCCACCTCATCGCCTTCAAAAAACGCCGGCCAATTGGCAAGAAACTGCTCCAGGCAGGCGCTTAGGATGCTTTCCACCGCTTCATCCAGGCTGGGTTCTCCGGTCAGCCCGTTTCCTGCCCGGTGCACGCCTGGCGGTGGCCCGCCTGCAAGCCGCACGGCGCGCGGGCCAAGCGGTTCGGGTTGCAGGCGCAGCGGAAAGCCCGCCGCCAGCGCCAGGATGCTTTCCGGCAGACTGGCGGTGGGGCCGGAAAATTCTGCCTCGCTGAACGGGATTTTCTGCCCCCTCGCGATGAGATAGCCGGTTTGCAACGTCACCTTGGCCTCACCAAGCGCGCGAATGGTCTCTTTGAAGTTGGCGCTGGCCATTTCGTGCAGCGGCGCGCTGTTCAATGCCGTTGCCAGCCTGGCCAGCCAGTCCGGCCCGAAGAGGCCAGGCTCCGGCACCGGGGAAGCGGCGGCCACCTCCAGCGTCTCGCCGTTATGCAACAGCACCTGCCGTATTCCTCGCCCGCTTTTGCGTAGAAACAGCGTGATGCCCTTGCGGGCCAGCGCGAATTCGGCGGTATCGAAAAACCTGTGCTGAATGCGGCGGCTTCCCGTGGATATGGCGGCCGCGCTTAGCAAGGGGCTAGCGGTTAACGCCGTGAGCCGGGTATTATCCAGGCTGAAGCGCAGGGTTTTTATAGCCGGGCTCTCGGTTGCCTCTGGCGGGGCGGTTACGGCTGCTTCCATTCGCGCAGGCTAAACCCCGCGGGCCTCAAATGTCGAGCTGCCATGTTACGCCTCAGGCCAGGGCGTATTCCGCTTCCGGCGTGTAGGTAGGCTGGTCCTTGCCAAGAAAGGAACTGAACAGGGTCACATTATCCACGCGGATAGGCACTGAACGGTAGAGATTGTTCGCCTGTACAAAATTGGTGAGGGCGGGGGTAACGGGCTGGTCCATCCGCGCCAGGGTTACGTGCGGGGTGAAGCGCCTTTTATCCGGTGCCAGACCCACGCGGTGCAAGGCGGTGCCTATTTTGGATTGCAGCCTGGCCAGATCCTCATTGCGCTCCACCCCGGCGAACAGCGTGTTAACCCGCCCATTCTTCTCAAACCAGCCAAGCCCCGAGAGCGAAAAAGAAAAGCCGCGCCCGCGCAGGCTGGCCAGCGCAAGGTCAATCTCCTCGGCCTCCAGCCGGTTGGCCTCGCCGATGAAACGCAGGGTGAGGTGGAAATTATCCTCAGGCACCCATCGCGCACCTGGCAGATTGCAGGAAAGTTCGCTGAGTTGTTCCTTGACCTCCCAGGGAAGATCGATTGCGACGAATAGGCGCATGGCATGGCCTTTCTTTAAAGTTTCAGCGATTCGCCAAGGAAATTTTGCCCGATCCGCGAAGCGCGGGTCAATCATTATATGGGGGCGGTGGCCTCGTTCAGCCAGGTCAAAGCCTTAACAGGCAGATACGGGGACAATGCGGCGCGCACATGCGCATGGTAATCGTTCAGCCAGTCCAGCGACTCGCGCGGCAGCAGGCTGGGCTCGATCAGCGCGCGGTCGAACGGCGCCAGGGTCAGCGTCTCGAATTTCAGGAATTGTTTTTTCGCGGCGGGGAAATCGGCTTTTTGTACCAGCAGCAGGTTTTCCAGGCGGATGCCGTAGGCCCCCGGCAGGTAATAGCCCGGCTCGTCGGAAAGGATCATTCCCTCCGCCAGCGCCACGGGCTTTGCCGCGCGGGAGATGCTGGCCGGGCCTTCATGCACGGAAAGATACGCCCCCACGCCATGGCCGGTGCCGTGGTCGTAATCCAGCCCCGCACGCCAAAGCTCAGCACGGGCAAACGCGTCCAGATGCGCCCCGGTAACGCCCTCTGGAAACACCGCGCGGGCCAGGGCGATTGTACCCGCCAGCACACGGGTCACATGCTCCCTCACTTCCGCCGGGGCGGGGCCAGGCCCGGTCCAGATGGTGCGGGTGATGTCCGTCGTGCCATCCAGATACTGGCCGCCGCTATCGATGAGATAAACCTCATTGGGCCTGATGGGCCGGTTGCTCTCCGGCGTCACGCGGTAATGGATGATGGCGCCGTTCTCCCCCGCGCCGGAGATGGCGGGAAAGCTTTCACCTTTAAACAGATCCTGCCGTGCCCGGCAGGCAAGCAAATACGCCGCGGCGGAAATTTCACTCTCCCCGCCCTTCGGCAAGGCATTCGCGGCCCAGGCGAGGAACTCCGCCATTGCCACGCCGTCCCGCAGATGCGCGGCGCGGGCGCCTGCCTGCTCGGTGGCGTTTTTGCACGCACGCGGCAGCGCCACCGGGTCCGGCGCGTTGGCAACAAGGGCGCCAGCTTGTTCCAGCGCCGTGGCAAACCAGGCGGGCATGGTGGCGGGGTCGTAGCGCACTGTGAGCCCCCGCAACGCGGCTATGGCCCATGGCAGGTCCTCATGGCCGGCAATGCTCACCTCCGGCCCCAGATGCGCGCGCAAAGCGTCCGTGACCTTCTCCGGCGCCATGAACAGGCTGGCGTTGCCGTCCTGGCGCAGTAGCGCATAGCCCAGCGCAAAGGGGCAGAACGCGAGGTCCGTGCCGCGAATATTAAACAGCCAGGCCAGCGAGGCGCCATCGCTGAGAATAGCGGCATCTTGCCCGGCCCCGGCCAGCACCACGCCCAGGCGGTGGCGTTTGGCGGTGGAAGCCTCCCCGGCATAAGCCTCCGGGTAGGGTAAGGCGGGGCCGTGTGGCGGAGCGGGGCGGTCCTCCCAGATCGCGTCGACCAGATTGGGCGAAACCGGCACCATCTCCACCCCGGTAAACCGCGCCAGTGCCTCGGCACTCATTGTCCAGGGGTCGAAGCCGATTTTTTGTCCGCTCGCGGCA
>JAGXAO010000105.1 GCA_018971565.1 Rhodospirillales bacterium | reverse complement strand
CCGCATCCGGGGCGGGTGAACAGGTTCGACGATTATGCTGGTATTTCACGCCGTGCCGAATGGGGCGGGGAGGATGAAGATGTCAGCGATTGAAGACGCCAACCGCCATCAATTGGCGGCGTCCGACCCGGCGGTGTCGTCTTTCGTCGCGGCCTCTGCCGGCAGCGGTAAAACAAAACTGCTGACTGACCGGCTATTACGCCTGATGCTGGCCGGAACGGCGCCGGAGAAAATCCTCTGCCTCACTTACACCAAGGCGGCGGCGGCGGAAATGCGCATCCGCCTGAACAAGCGGCTTGGCGAATGGGTGGCGATGCCGCGTGAAGCGCTGGCCGCCAAGCTGCGTGCGCTGGACGTGAAGCCGGACGAAAAAACGCTCGCCCGCGCCCGCCAGCTTTTCGCAGATGTGCTTGATCTTCCAGGAGGAATGCGTATCGAGACGATTCACGCGTTCTGCCAATCCTTGCTGCGGCGCTTTCCGTTGGAGGCCCGGCTTTCCCCGCATTTCACCGTGGCGGATGACGAGGCGGCGGGCCAGCGCTTGCGCGAGGCGCGGGAGCGCGTGCTCGCCCACCCGGCCGCGCGGGGCGCTGTGGGCACGCTGGCGGCGGAGATCGACGAGAAGCGCTTCGCGGAATTAAGCGGAAAATTTGTTGAAGCCATATCGAGCGAGTTTCTAAAACAATCTCAGGAGGCGCTGACAGCCCAATTACGCGCTGCACTGGCGGCGGCAGAGGAGGATGAAGCAGCGCCGCTGCGCGATTTCGTTTCCCCGCCGCGAGAGGCGCAATTGCGGGATTATCTGCGGCAGGTTGCCGAACGGGGCAATGACAGCGGGCAGAAATGGGCCTATCTGGCATTGGACTGGCTTGCATTGCCGCCGGATGAGCGCATTAAATCCCGCGAGATTTGGCTCAATGCCTGTTTGACGAAGGATGGTGGAATCCGAACGCTGCATAATTATTGCGGCAAGAAGCTGGCGGCGGAGGAAGATGCCGTCAAAGCGGAAATCTTCAAGGAGGCAGAACGTATCCTGCTTCTCCAGGATCGGCTGAAACTCGTCCGCCTCATCAATATCAACCAGGCGCTGTTGGAAATCCTTTCTCCTGTAGCTCAGGCGGAGCGTGATGCAAAAGCCATCGCATCGGAGCTTTCTTATGGCGACCTGATTAACCAGACCTCCCAGCTTCTCATCGACCCAGGTGCTGCCTGGGTGCTTTACAAGCTTGATGGCGGCATCGAACATCTGCTGCTGGACGAGGTACAGGACACAGCCCCCGCCCAATGGGAGATTGCCAATGCCATCGCGGCGGAATTCTTCGCGGGGCTTGGCGCGCGGGAGGAAGCGCGCAGCATCTTCGCGGTGGGTGACCCGAAACAATCCATCTTCTCCTTCCAGGGAGCTAATCTTAAAAGCTTTGGCCATTACAAGGAAAAATTCAAAACCGCCGCTATTTCCGCCGGGCGCGCCTGGCTGGATGGCGCGCTCTCCGTCTCCTTTCGTTCCACCGCACCGGTTCTGCAACTCACCGACGCCGTGTTCGCCGAAGGTTTCGCCCGCGATGGTGTGATCGAGCCAGGCGCCACGTTGCGCCACGGCGTCAGCCGCGTGGGGCAGGCGGGCAAGGCGACACTCTGGCCCCTGGCGCAAGCCACGGAAGCCGCCGAAATACCGGCCTGGGATTTGTCGGATGAGTATCAGAACGCGGATTCCTCCATTACCATCCTCGCCCGTAAGTTGGGCGATTATATTCAGGAGCGCCTCACCCAGTCATTGCCCGCGAAAAACCGCAATACCAGGCCAGGAGATTTTCTTATTCTCGTGCGTTCGCGCGGGGCCATCGTTGGTGCCGTAACCTCGGAGCTGAAATCCCGTGGCATCGAGGTGGCGGGGCTGGACCGCATGGTGCTGCCCGAGCAGCCAGCGGTTTCAGATATGCTGGCCCTCTGCGATGCGCTGCTACTGCCGGAGGATGACCTCGCCTTCGCGCAATTCCTCGTCTCCCCGCTGGGCGGGCTTTCGGATGAAAGTCTGATGGAGCTGGCCATGAACCGCCCAGGCTCGCTTGTTGCGGCGCTTTATGCGCGAGCTTCAACGCGGGTAGAATGGCAAGCCCCGAAAGAATTCTACGAAGCCCTGCGCGCCAGGGCAGATTTCGAAACACCCTTTGCCTTGCTTTCAGACGCGTTGGGCGCCCTTGGTGGCCGCGCCCGCCTGCTTTCACGCTTTGGCCCTGAAGCGGCGGAGCCGCTGGACGAGTTTCTGGCTGAGGCTTTGCAATTCTCCATCACCGAACCAGGCAGCTTGCAGAATTTTGTGCACAGCCTGCGCCATGCCGCCACCGCCATCAGGCGTGAGGCCGATGCCGGGGGCGATGAGGTGCGGATTATGACTGTGCATGGCGCCAAAGGCTTGCAGGCGTCCATCGTCATCCTGCCGGATACGGTCAGCTTGCCCAAGGAAGAAACCGCGTTGCTCTGGATGGATCTGCAGCAATCCAGCACGAAACTGCCCATTTTCTGTCCCCGCAAGGAACTGCGGCCGAATGTGCTGGCGGAGGCGCAAAACGCCCAGCGTGGCGCGCAGTTGGAAGAATATAACCGCCTGCTCTATGTGGCGCTCACCCGCGCGGAGGACGAGCTTCTCATCTGCGGCGCCGCCGGCAGCAAGGCCATACCTGGCAATTGCTGGTATGAGGCGGTGAAGGCCGGTTTTACCCGCCTGCCAGCGCGGGCAGAGGCAAATGGTGACCTGGTTTATGATTGCCCCCAAACCGCCGTACCGGACGGCGACTCCCAGGCCCGAGAGGCCCGCATAGCCGCCCCGCCACCCTGGGCGGGCCGCGCGCCGGACTGGCGGGCCGCCCCCGCGCCTAAGGAACAACCTGGGCCGGAGCGGATTGTGCCGAGCCGCGCCGCGGAGGAAAATTCCCGCGCTGCCTTGGCCATCAGCCCTTTGGCCGGGCCGCAAGCCCCAGCGGCCAAGCGCGCCGCGGCCATGGCGCGTGGCATAGCGGTGCATGCGTTGCTGCAGCATCTGCCCGGTCTGCCCGATTCGGCCCGGCAAAAGGCGGCTTTGGGTTATCTCCTTGCTCAGCCCGCTCTTGCGGCGGAGGCAGCGGAAATTTGCGCCTCCGTGCTGAAAATTCTGCATGATCCCGCTCTTGAACCGCTCTTTGGCCCAGGCTCAGGGGCGGAAATGCCGCTTGCTGGTGTGGTGTCTGGCCGGGAAATTGGTGGCATCGCGGACCGCATTTTTATCGGCGCGGAAGAAATCATTGTCGCGGATTATAAAACCGACAGAAGTCCGCCATCGGATATATCAGCAATTCCGGAAAAATATCGTCTTCAGCTTGCTGCCTACCGCGCGGTGCTGCAGCAGATACAGCCAGGTAAACTTGTGCGCTGCGTGCTGATATGGACAGAGCAGGCCACCGCCATGGCGGTGCCGGATGCGATGCTGGACGCGATGGGGCTGGCTTGATCCCCCCGCCGTTCACCGCCATGTTATGAAAAATTCTGTTTGATGGGTGTGATATGACAAAAGCAGTAACCGACGACACCTTCGCTACGGACGTGCTGAATTCCGGCAAGCCTGTTCTGGTGGATTTCTGGGCCGAATGGTGCGGCCCGTGCCGTACGATTGCCCCCTCTCTGGAGGCGCTTGCCGAGGAATATGAAGGCAAGTTGGATGTGGTGAAGGTGAATATTGACGAGAACCCGATGGCTCCCACGCAGTATGGCGTGCGTGGCATCCCGACCCTGCTGATCTTCAAAGATGGCAAGGTGGCGGCCCAGCAGGTGGGTGCGGCGCCCAAATCCGTGCTGAAGGCCTGGATCGAAAAGAGCCTTTAATGGCCGGGCGGGGTTAATCCCCGTCTGCCAAAAACATTGTCGCCCGGCTCGGCGCGGCTGAGGGCAGGCCGCGGTTTTCCAGAAATGCCAGAATATCCGCGCTTGGCACCGCCCGCTCCAGATCGCGCGGGATGAGGTGATAATCCGGCGGGTAGAAGGCCAGTGTCACCGGCGCGCTGGCCGGAATGGCCTGCCAGCAGGCGCGCATGGCTGCCTTTGGGACCAGTTCGTCGTGCCCGCCATATAAAATCAGCGCGTTCTGGTCGAAACCCGAACAGGCGGACTGAGCCTGGCCCATAAGTGCCACCAGCCCTTCCACATTATCCAGCCGCGGCGCATGGATGGTCAGCGGGTCCTCCCCGAAGGCGATCAGCGCTGCCTGATTATCTGACGCCTTGATATGCGCTGCCCGGCCGGTGAGCCTTTTGCCCGGCGCGAAGAAGGTTGCCACGCGCAGGGTTTCCTTGAACAGCGGGTCCATCGCCGGGCCGCCCCATACGGCGGGGGCGGAGAGCACATAGCCATCCACCGGCGGCGGGTTGGGCGAGGCGCCGAGCAGAATGCCGATGGCCCCGCCCATGCTCTCGCCCATGATGTAGAGAGGCGTGCTGGGGTAGCGGGCGCGCAGTTGCTCCGCTTCATCCCGCGCTTCATCCACCAGCACATCCGTGCCCGGCCACATGCCCCGGTTCTTGGATGCCCCGAAGGAGGAAAGGTCAGGCGCGTAAATCTCGATGCCATGCGGGGTGAGGGTGCTGGCGAGAATCTTCCAGCCATCCCGGCTGTCTGTATAGCCGTGCAGGGCCAGCACCACGGCCTTTATATGCCCTTGCGCGGGATAGAGCCGGTAGGGCTGGCGGGCGCCATCGGCCAGGTTGAAATAGCCGGATGTGATAATGGGGTGGCCCGGCCTGGCCACCGGCACTTCGAACGGGATAGGCGCGCAGGCGGAGAGCGCCAAAGCCAGCGCCAGCTTGGGTATGGCGCGGAATGAAGCTAAGAGAGGGGCGGTAATTATTTTACAGCGGAGCGCGGAGCGATGGGCGTACAGACGGATTCGATCAACCATTCCGAGATTATTCACGTGAAAACCCGTTCTGTCTCCTGCGACGGCGGCGCCGAGCCGCTTGGCCACCCCAAGGTGTACCTGCGTATTCCCGGTGAGCAAATCGCCTGCCCCTATTGCTCGCGTATTTTTATCCTGGATGGTGAGGCCGAAGGCGAGAGCCATTGAGGCTCGTTCTGGTCGACGGCTCGGGGTTCATCTTCCGGGCCTTCCACGCCATACCGGACATGCAGCGCGCCGACGGCGTGCATGTGAACGCCGTGTTCGGCTTCTGCAACATGCTGGCGCGGCTGTTGAAGGAGCATACCGGAACGCATCTGGCGGTGATTTTCGATGCCGGGCGGCACACCTTCCGCAACCGGCTATACGACCAATACAAGGCCCATCGCCCGGACCCGCCGCCGGAGCTGGTGCCGCAATTCGCGCTCATCCGCGAGGCGACTAAAGCCTTCGGCGTGCCCTCCATCGAGCTTGAGGACTGGGAGGCGGATGACCTCATCGCCTCCTACACCAAGGTGGCATGCGGTGCGGGGGACGAGGTGGTGATCGTCTCCTCCGACAAGGATTTGATGCAGCTTCTCGGCCCCTGCGTTTCCATGCTGGACCCGATGAAGAACACCCCCATCGGCCCGGCCGAGGTGGAGGCGAAATTCGGCGTGGGGCCGGAGAAAGTGATCGAGGTGCAGGCGCTTATCGGCGACTCGGTGGATAATGTGCCGGGTGTGCCGGGCATCGGCCCCAAAGGTGCCGCGGCGCTGATTGGTGAATACGGCACGCTGGAGGCGGTGCTGGAGGCTGCCCCTTCCATGAAGCCCTCCAAACGGCGGGATATGCTGATTGAACATGCCGAGGCGGCACGGATTTCCAAAACGCTGGTGACGTTGTGCGCGGAAGTGCCGTTGCCGGTGCCGGTGGAGGCGCTGGGCGTAAAACCCTGGGATGCCGCCGTGCTGCGGGCGTTTCTGGTGGAGAATAACTTCAAGTCCATCCGCCACCGGCTAGGGCTGGAGGAGGGTGCGGTTGCCGAGGAGGAAGTGCGGGTTGAGGTGAGCCACGCGCCGTTCGGCCCGTATGAGACTGTGTATGAGCTGGCGGCACTGCGCGAGATTGCCGGGGCGGCGCGGGAGAGCGGGGTTTTGGCGCTTTCCGTGCAGACGGACGACCCCGCCGGGCTTCATGGGAATCTGGTAGGGCTGGGGCTGGCGGCAAAGCCCGGGCAGGGCGTATATCTGCCGCTGAAGCACCACACCACGCTGGATGCCACGCCGCAGATTGCCTGGGCCGATGCGGTTGCGGAACTC
>JAGXAO010000104.1 GCA_018971565.1 Rhodospirillales bacterium | reverse complement strand
AAAAACGCGCTGGTGGTGCTGGCACTTTACCAGCTTTCCGCCAGGCAGGCCGGTGCGCTTTCAGCCCTTTCGGGCGGGCTGTTCCTGCTGCCATACATCCTGGTTTCCGCCCCGGCCGGGCAGATGGCTGATGCGCATGACAAAGCCCGCCTCATCCTCTGGACCAAATACTGGGAATTGGGGCTTATGCTGCTGGCGCTGGCGGGCTTCCTCATTGGGGATTTTCACTTTCTGCTGGCGGTGCTGCTTGGGCTGGGGCTGCAAGCGGCATTTTTCTCACCGCTGAAATACGGCCTTCTGCCGGAGCTTTTCACCGGAGACAGGCTGGTGAAGGCCAATGGCGGCATCGAGGCCGGCACCTTCGCCGGCATCGTGCTTGGCACTGTGGCGGGCGGTATCCTGGTGTTGCTACCCCATGGCAGGCTGGTGGCACCGCTGACTGCCATCGCACTTGCACTGGCGGGCATTGCCAGCGCGCGAAAAATACCCCGCGCACAGCCTGCCGCCCCAACCCTGAAGCCGGACTGGAACCTCTGGCGCGCCAACGTCCGGTTGCTGCGCGCCGCCGCCGCCAGCCGCAATATTTGGTTTGCCTGCTGGGGCATTTCCTGGTTCTGGGCGCTGGGGGCAACAGTTTTGGCTGCCTTTCCGGTACTGGCCAAGGCGCTCCTGCACGCGGATGGCCATGTGGTTACCCTGATGCTGGGCGTATTCGCTGTGGGGGTGGGTATCGGCTCCCTGGCGGCGGCGCGGTTTGTGCACACACGCAAGCTACTGCATTTCGTAATTCCCGCGGGACTGGGCATGAGCCTGTTCATTGGCGACTTCGCCTTCGCCACCACGCATCTGGCGGCACCTAGCGTGCCTGGCCTTCTGGCGCACGCTGCGGGCTGGCGGGCGCTGATCGATCTTGCCCTTACCGCCATTTGTGGCGGATTATTCTCTGTGCCGTTTTATGTGCTGCTGCAAACCAGCGCGGCGCCAGCGGAGCGCGCGCGCATGGTGGGCGCCAATAATATCCTGAACTCCGCCGCAACCCTGGCGGCAGGCGGCATTGAGGCCGTGGCCTACGCCAGGGGTATTGGCCCCGGTACCATTCTCATCACGGCGGCCCTGCTGAATTTATTGGTTATGGCCTGGGTTTGGCGCGCGGCGCCGGTGCGCGGCAAACAATAAAAAAGCCCCGCGCAAGGCGGGGCTTTTCATTAGAAACTTCCGGTCTCAGTCCACGTTAATGGTGGAGACCTCGGGGCCCTTTGAGCCTTGGACGACGCTCATCCGCACCGCCTGGCCTTCCTGCAACGGGGAAATTCCCGCCGCTTCCAGCGCCGTGGCGTGCACAAACACATCCTTGCCGCCGTTTTCCGGGCTGATGAAGCCGAAACCCTTGGTGGCATTGTACCACTTCACGATCCCGGTCATTTCCACTGCCGGGCCGGAAGCCTGCTGGCGCGGGGCGCGGGGCGCACGCGGGCGGTCGAACCCGCCACCGCCACCATCACGGTTAAAACCACCGCTACGCTGCGGCGGCGGGGCGTCACCCTCAGTCACGGAGATCACCTGGTCCACCTGGCGGCCTTTATGGTTCTGGCCAATGCGGACCTGCAAGATCGAACCCGGGGTGACAGCCTGGAACCCGGCGTTTTGCAACGAATTGGCGTGCAAGAATACATCGCCCGAGCCATCAGCCATTTCGATGAAGCCGAAACCCTTCTCGGCGTTGTACCACTTAACCGTAGCCTTGGCTTCCGGTCCGCTGGGGGCGGCAGCACCTCCGAATCCCGAAAAAGCCGGCGGGAAAGAGGGGGCATTGCCGTAGAAATTATCATCATCAAAGCCGCGGCGGCGGCTCTGCCGCTGGCGGTCGTTCTTCGGGGGTCGCACTATAAAAACTGTCCTTCAAAAGACTTCAGGGCACCGGGCGCAAGCCAAGCGCCGATAGCATAAGCCACGCAGTGGCGGCCAGCAATCCCGAAATGCAGGGCATACACTGGCAAATTGACTAAAATACCAGCGATTTTCCCATAATGCGGCACCTTCGCCATATTTTTTGAAAAATCCGCGCGCATCTGCCCGGCTTAAGCACCGCTTGTTTCGCGCACGGGTAGCCCCTATGAGCCCGCTTATGCCTTTTCCCGTCACCAATCCCAGCCTCGCCCGGGCACTTGCCCAGCGCGGCTATGCCGAACCCACCTCGGTGCAAAGCGCCGTACTCGCCCCCGAGACCGAAGGGCGGGACCTGCTGGTTTCCGCGCAAACGGGTTCAGGCAAAACCGTCGCCTTCGGGCTGGCCCTGGCCGGCACCGTGCTGGGCGAGAGCGAAACCATGCCCGCCACCAAGGCACCGTTGGTGCTGGTGATTGCGCCCACGCGGGAGCTTGCGCTGCAGGTACACGCGGAACTCACCTGGCTGTATGAGTTCACCGGCGCGCGCATTCTCTCCTGCGTCGGCGGTATGGATGCGCGGCGCGAGGCAAAATTGCTGCATGGCGGCTGCCATTTCGTCGTCGGCACGCCAGGGCGGCTGAAAGACCATATCGAGCGCGGCAATTTGCGGCTGGATGAGCTTGAAGCCGTGGTGCTGGACGAAGCTGACGAAATGCTCGACCTTGGCTTCCGCGAGGAGCTGGAATTTATCCTCAGTGCCGCGCCTGAAAGCCGCCGCACTTTGCTGTTCTCCGCCACCATCGCGCGCGAGATCGCGGCACTGGCCCGCACCTATCAGCAAAACGCCCTGCGGATTGATACAGTCGCCCATAACCAGCCCCATGCGGACATTGAATACCGCGCCGTGCGCGTGGCCGGGCATGAGCTGGAAGCGGCTCTGGTGAATATCCTGCGCGCGCAGGACAGCCGTGCCCTGGTGTTCTGCGCCACGCGGGATAATGTGCGCACCCTGCACGCGAACCTGATGGCACGGGGCTTCACCGCCGCCGCGCTTTCCGGCGAACTTTCCCAAGCCGAGCGTAACGCTGCCCTCTCCGCCCTGCGCGATGGCCGCGCCCAGGTTTGTATCGCGACAGACGTAGCCGCGCGCGGGCTGGATTTGCCGGATCTGGACCTTGTGGTCCATGCCGATCTGCCAACCAACAAGGCCACCTTCCTGCACCGTTCCGGGCGCACGGGCCGCGCCGGGCGCAAGGGTGTTTCAGTGCTGCTGGTGCCGCACATGCGCCGCCGCCGGGCTGAGATGCTGCTGCGCGAAGCCAATGCCGAAGCCATATGGGTTGACCCGCCGACGCCCGCGGACATCCGCGCCAAGGATGAGGAGCGGCTGCTGAGCCACCCCAGCTTAAGCGAAACACCGGGCGAAACAGCCCTGACCCTGGCCGCGAAACTGCTGGAGCGTACCGCGCCGGAAGTAATCGCAGCCGCTTTCGTGAAGCTCGCCGAAGCGCATCTGCCCGTTCCGGCGCATGTAACCATCCTGCCGCCGGAGCCAGCCTCCCGCCCCGCCCGCGCCCCGCGCGCAGGCGTTGACACCGGCCATGGCCCCAGCCCGCGCGCGGTGGTGAGCAATGGCAGTTGGTTCCGGGTTGCGCTAGGCCGCAAGCAAAATGCCGACCCGCGCTGGCTGATTCCGCTGATTTGCAAGGCCGGCGGCATCACCAAACAAGAGATCGGCACCATCCGTATCTTCGACCGTGAGACGAAGTTCGAAATCGCATCCCACGCAGCCCAGGCTTTTTCCACAGCCGCCGCCGCCCAGGGCGAGGCGCAGATTCAACCCGCCGCCCCGCCCGGCAACGCCCCGCCGCGCCCGCATTTTGATGGCCCGCCCACAGCCCGGCCAGCTTTCAAAAAAAAGCAGGCGGACAAACCCTATGGTAAACCCCGCGCCCCCAAAACCGATGGCAAGCCGAACGAACAACAGCGCCGCCGCCGGAATAAGGACGGTCGGCCCTGACAACTGATCTGACCCTTCTGCCCTTGCGTAAGCAATAGGCGGAGGGGCCAATGGCGAATTCATATCTCATAATCGGCGGTACCGGCGGCATCGGCCAGGCCCTGGCCAGGCGGCTACGCGCCGCTGCGCCAGAGGCAACCCTGTTCATCACCGGCCAAACCGCCGAACGCACGGCCGAGGCGGCGGCACCATTGCGGGCTGTGCCGCTAGTGCTGCACGCGCAAGAGCCAGGCAGCATAAGCACCGCGCTGGCACAAGCCACGCAGGGCGGCACCCTTTCTGGCCTGGCTTATTGCGTGGGCTCCATTCTGTTGAAGCCATTGGCAAAGCTCACCGCGAAGGACATGCTGGATACCTACGCCTTGAACGTGGTGGGAGCGGCACTTTGCGTGCAGGCCGCGGCTCCGGCCCTGGCGGCGGCGCGGGGCGCTGCGGTGCTGTTCTCCTCCGTCGCGGCACGGCAAGGCTTTGCGATGCATGCGGCCATCGGCAGTGCCAAGGCGGCGGTGGAGGGGCTTACACGCTCCCTGGCCGCCGAGCTGGCGCCGCATGTGCGGATAAACTGCATCGCCCCCAGCCTGACCGAGACGAAGATGGCGACCCCCATTACGGCCAATGCGAAAATGAAAGAAGCGATTGCTGCGATGCATCCGTTGCCACGGCTTGGCCAGCCGGATGAGGTGGCTGCACTTGCCGCCTTTCTGCTTGGCCCGGATGCGGGTTGGATCACCGGGGAGGTGTTTGGGGTAGACGGCGGCCGCGCCAGCCTGCGCACGGCCAAAAGCTGAGGCTTAATACTGGCGCAGCAAAGCGACAAGCCGCCCCTGGACCCGCACCCGCTCAGCCGGAAAAATTCTTGTTTCGTAACGGATATTCGCGGGTTCCAGCGCGATGGATTGACCCTTGCGCCGCAGCCGCTTCAGCGTCACTTCGTTTTCATCCACCAGCGCCACAATAATCTGGCCGTTTTCAGCTGCGTCCCCCCGGCGGATAATAACCGTGTCGCCATCCAGAATCCCCGCCTCAATCATCGAATCTCCTTCGACCGTGAGCGCGAAATGCTCGCCGCCGCCCAGCATGGAGACCGGCACCTCGGTCATTTCCTCGCTGTCGCGCAGCGCCTCGATCGGCAGCCCGGCGGCAATTTTGCCGTAAAGCGGCAGTGAAACCGCCCCCGCTTCCGATGTTTCGGCCCTCATCCCCGCCAGGCGGGGGCCAAAATTCCCGTGAATCACATTGGGTGTAAAATTCTTTTCCCCCGCCTGCCGGGGGTTCATATCCTGCGGCAGTTTCGTTACCTCCAGCGCCCGCGCCCGGTGCTTGTGGCGGCGCAGAAACCCCCGTTCCTCCAACGCCGAGATCAGCCGATGAATGCCGGATTTCGAGCGTAAATCCAGCGCCTCCTTCATCTCCTCGAAGCTGGGGCTGCAACCTGTTTCATGCAAATGCTTGTCGATGAATAACAGCAGCTCATGCTGCTTTGGGGTGAGCATCAAACGTCTCCAGGCAGAGGCTTCAGGAACAAAACGCCAACATTTAATGTTCTAGTTTAGTTCTCGTTTTTACGTCAAGCGTGTTATGCAGCGCTCAGCGGCAGAATCTCGACGATATCCCCGGCCGCGGCTTCCGGGGCGTATGGCGCCCGGCGAATCAGCGCCTCCGCCTTGGCCAAAGCGCGCAGCATCCCGGAATCCTGCATCGGCAGCGCGGTCGCGACCCAGCCCGCCCCGTTATCGGAGAGCATGGCGCGCACATAATCCTCTCGCTGGTCGTTGGCTTTCATCGGCGCACCAAGCTGGGCCTTCATCAATTTCGGCGCCTGGGGCGGCAGCCCGCCAAGCACCGCCAAAGCACCAGCCAGAAACAAGGTGGCGCACACATAGGCCGAAACCGGATTACCCGGCAGCCCCAGCACCGGCATGGCGTTAACGCTGCCGAAGATGAGCGGTTTGCCTGGGCGCATGGCGATCTTCCAGAAATCCAGCGCGAAACCCTGTTGCGCCAGCCCCGCCTGCACCAGGTCGTGCGCCCCCACGCTGGCCCCGCCGGTGGTCACCAGAAGATCCGCCCCGCGCGCGGCCCGCGCCCCCGCCGCCACCGCGTCCTCGGTATCCCGCGCGATAGGCAGCAGCAGCGCTTCCCCGCCATGGGCCGCTACAAACGCCGCCAGCATCGCCGCGTTGGAATTGGCGATGCTGCCCGGCGGCACTGGCTCGCCCGGCAGATTAATCTCGTCCCCCGTACAAAGAATTGCCACGCGCGGCTTTCGGTAGACGCACAGCCAGGGATGCCCGGCCGCCCCCGCCACGCCGATATCGCGCACCGAAAGCCGCCGCCCGGCGGGAATCACTTCAGCTCCGGCTTTAAAATCCTCACCCTGGCGGCGAATATGCCTGCCCACGGCCACGGGCTCGTT
>JAGXAO010000103.1 GCA_018971565.1 Rhodospirillales bacterium | reverse complement strand
TTTTTACATTTACACGTTCGTGAACCCATCCGGGTTTGGCTCGATTTTGCGGGCTTGGTGGCGCAAAAACTCAATCACCGCCTTGGTATTCCAGTTTGCGGCACCATCCAGCCGCGCCACCGCCATGCCTGCGGCGTTGATAACGAGCGTTACGGGAATGCCATTGGTCTGCATCATGTCCAAATCATTGCCATCCGGGTCCACCAATATCGGCAGGGTTCTTATGTCTTGCTGCCTGAAATAGCCGCGCACGGCGGAGACACCGTCAACATCGATAGAGATGGGCAAAACCAGCCCACCAAAATGCTTGAGCTTGGGCGCCAGAGCGGCGAAGGTGGGCAACTCCTCCTTGCAAGGGCCGCACCAGGTGGCCCAAAGATTCACCAGCAGCACATGGCCCTTGAAATCCGCCAGAGTAAGGCGGCGGCCATGCACGTTCTGAAACACCAGGGGCGGGGGCGGCACCGGTGCAAAGGCGTTCCAGCCTGTGGCAGCATCAGGCAACTCATCGGCTTCAGTTTGCGCATAAGCGCGATTGCTCAAGCCCGCGCCCAGGGCTAAGGCAGGAGCGGCGGCGATGAGAGACCGCCGCATGAGCAAAGGGCGTTTAGGTTTGACGGACAAAGATAAGTCTCCGGTGAAAAGCCAATTGCAGTGGGGCGGGCGGTTTGGCGCCGGTCCCGCCGAGGTGATGCAGGCCATTAACGCCTCGATCAGCTTCGATGCCAAGCTCTGGCGGCAGGATATCGCGGGCAGCCAGGCCCATGCGGCGATGCTGGCCAAGCAGGGCATTATCACTCATGAGGATCAGGCCGCCATCAAGGCCGGACTTGAAGAAATTGCCGCGGAAATCGAGGCCGGTGCTTTCGAATTCTCCGAGGCGCTGGAAGACATCCACACCAACATAGAAGTGCGGCTGACAGAGCGCATCGGCGAGGCGGCGAGGCGCCTGCACACCGCGCGCAGCCGTAACGACCAGGTGGCGACGGATTTCCGCCTATGGGTACGCGATGCCATGGATGGTGTTCTGGCGCAGATTCATGGCCTGATGAAGGCACTGGCCCAGCGCGCCGCCGAGCACGCAACCACGGTGATGCCTGGCTTTACCCATCTGCAAACCGCCCAACCCGTTACCTTTGGTCACCATTTGCTGGCCTATGTGGAGATGCTGGCGCGCGATTCCGGGCGGCTGAAAGATGCCCGCGCCCGGCTGAACGAATGCCCGCTGGGGGCGGCGGCCCTGGCCGGTACGTCCTTTCCCATCGACCGTCACGCCACCGCCGAGGCTCTGGGTTTTAACCGGCCGACCGCGAACTCGCTGGACTCCGTTTCAGACCGTGATTTCGCGCTGGAATTTCTCTCGGCCCTCTCTATCTGCGCCATGCATCTCTCCCGCTTCTCGGAAGAGATCATCATCTGGTGTTCCTCGCCCTATAAACTCATTGAGCTGTCAGACGCCTTCACCACCGGCTCCTCCATCATGCCGCAGAAACGCAATCCGGATGCCGCTGAGCTTGCCAAGGCCAAAACCGGACGCATCTTCGGCGCGCTGTTGGGCCTGCTCACCGTAATGAAGGGCCTGCCCATGGCCTATGCGAAAGACATGCAGGAGGATAAGGAACCGGTGTTCGACGCGGTTTCCGCCATCTCCCTCAGCCTCGCCGCCATGCAGGGCATGGTGCGGGACATAAAAGCGAATACGGCGCGCATGGAAGCACTGGCTGGTTCCGGCTTCTCCACCGCAACAGACCTGGCGGACTGGCTGGTGCGGGTGCTGAAAATGCCCTTCCGCGACGCTCACCACGCCACCGGGCAACTGGTGCGCCTGGCCGAGGGCAAGACTTGCGACCTGTCTGACCTGACGCTCGCAGACATGCAGAGCGTGGAGCCGCGCATCACGCCCGAGATTTTCGAGGTGCTGACGGTGCAGGCCTCCGTTGCCTCCCGTGTTTCCCATGGCGGCACGGCCCCCGCCAATGTGGCGAAACAGGCGGCATTATGGCTGGAGAAACTGGCATGAGGATTCTTCTCGCATTGCTTTGCCTGGCGACCCTGGCCGGATGCGGGCGGCGCGGCGCGCCTACTCCGCCCGGCCCGGCGCAGGATGTCACCTACCCCCACATCTATCCCTCCCCGGTAAACGATTAATGGCCGACATGAATTTCACCGGCCCGGAGCCGGATTTGCAGGATTTGCTGGCCGCCCGCCCGCAATTGCAAATGCACGCGCAGGATGGGCTGTGCCTGGAAGATGTGCCGCTGAACGCGATTGCGGACCAATACGGTACCCCGGTATGGGTTTACGGTGCGGGCACCATGCGCGCACGCTTCGCCGCGCTGCGCGACGCCTTCGCGGCTGAGAATGTGCCCATGCACATCCATTACGCGGTGAAGGCCAACGACCATCTCGCCATCCTGAACCTGTTCTGCGAACAGGGCGCGGGGGCGGATGTGGTTTCCATCGGCGAGTTCCGGCGCGCCATAAAAGCGGGCATTGCGGCAAAAAACATTGTTTATTCCGGCGTCGGCAAGGCGGAGGCCGAGCTTGAGGCGGCTCTGGCCGCTGGCATCGGGCAGATCAACGTTGAAAGCGCCGAGGAGGTGGAGATGATCTCCGCCATCGCCGCACGGCTGGGCGTGGTGGCTAATATCGCACTGCGGATGAACCCGGATGTGGATGCCGGAACTCACGCCAAGATCACCACCGGCCTCGCCGAAAACAAGTTCGGCATCGCGGCGGAGGATATACCCGCACTTTACGCCCGTGCCGCCAGCCTGCCCGGCGTACAGGTGGCGGGCATCGCCATGCATATCGGCAGCCAGATACTCTCCACTGAACCCTACCGCCTGGCCTACGAAAAAGGTGCCGAAATGGTGCGAGCCCTGCGCGCGGCGGGGCAGAATGTCGAGGTGCTGGATATCGGCGGCGGCCTGGGCATAGGCTATCAGGACGAGCCGGGTTTAAACCCCGCAGCCTTTGCCGCAACAGTGCGGCAGGTGACGCACGGGCTGGGTGTGCGGCTGATGATGGAGCCAGGGCGCTATCTGGCGGGCCCGGCGGGCGTGCTGCTGGGTGCTGTGATTTTGCAGAAGCAGGCAGGCAAGCGCTTCGTGGTGCTGGACGCGGCGATGAACGATTTAATGCGCCCGGCGATGTATGAGGCCTGGCACGGCATTCTGCCCGTGGATGCCAGCGCCTTTCACGCCCCCGCAACACCCGCCGATGTGGTCGGCCCAATTTGCGAAACGGCAGACCAGTTCGCCACCAACCGCGCCCTGCCAGATTTGCAGCCGGGTGCCCGCGTGGCGCTGCTGGATGCAGGCGCTTATGGTGCTGTAATGAGCAGCGCCTATAACGCCCGCCCCCGCCCCGCCGCCGTGCTGGTGGATAGAGGCGGTTTCGAGCTGATTACCAGGCGCCAGGACGTTGATGCCTTATGGGAAGGCGAGATGATACCGGCGCCGCGCCGGGCTTGAGGGTCTGGGCTTCGCCCTGCGCGCGGCCTGGCCAGGTTTTTCCTCCAGACGCATCTCTTCCTGCTCCGGCCGCTCCCGCAGATCCTGCTCCGGTGAGCCGCCATGGCCGCCGAACATCCTCAGCAGCACACTGCCCAACGCCCTCGACATTTTAAAATCTCCTGTTCAATGCTTGGTTGATATGGATTAAGTAGCGCCGGATAGGCACGCGCCTCAAACGAGTATATCGTCCACCTCAGATGATCTGAGGTTATGTGATGAAGCGCGGCCGCCTACCCCTCACCGCTTTACGCAGTTTCGAGGCCGCCGGGCGCCAGCAGAGCTTCACCCTGGCGGCGGCGGAGCTGTTCGTCTCCCAGGCTGCCGTTTCGCGGCAGATACGTGAGCTGGAGGAATTGCTGGGGCATGATTTGTTTCTGCGCCGCCACCGGCAGGTGATGCTCACCGAGCGCGGCCAGGCGCTGCTGGGTCTGCTGACGGAAAGTTTCGACGATATCTCCCGTATCCTGGATGATATCCGCGCCGCGCCGCCGGACAAACCGCTGCGGATCAGCGTCGAGCCTTCCTTCGCCGCCTGCTGGCTGGTGCCGCGGCTGAACAGCTTCCGTGAAACCTACCCGGAGATCGAGGTGATGATCGTCTCCGAGGCGCGGATGGTCGAGTTCCGCACAGGCGAAGCGGAGATCGGCATACGCTGGAGCGGTGCGGCAAGTTCCTGGCCGCGCATGCAGGCAAGGCTGCTCACAAAGGCGGTGATGTCCCCCGTGCTCTCGCCAAATTTGTTAAAGCAAAGTGCCAGCCCCCTCACCCCGGCGGATTTGCTGGAGCACACGCTGCTGCATGAGGAAAAGCGCAGCTACTGGCAGCAATGGTACGTGGCGGCGGGGCTGCCGGATGTGCCGCCCCAGCCGGGGCCGTTATTCGCGGGCACCTCCCTGGCGCTGGACGCCGCCGCGCGCGGCCATGGCGTGGCACTGGGCGACAACGTGCTGGTGGAAGACATGCTGCGCATGGGTGATCTGGTGCAGCCTTTTGAAACCGCCATCCCCTGCGGCGCCTATTGGCTGGTGGCGCCGCATTTCGAGCGTTTAAGCCCCGCCGCGCTTGTGTTCTCGAACTGGTTGCAGGCGGCGTTCAACCCGGCCTGAGCATCTTCACGACCTCGACCGGCTCATTGCCGCCATCATGGCAATACATCTCCCGCCCCAACGGGATGAAGCCGCAATGTTCATAAAAAGGCGCGGCGTTGAGGGTGGCGTTCAGCCGGATTTCGCCTGGCCCCGCCATGGCAATGCCACGTTCCAGCAAACGGCGCCCCAGCCCCCGCCCTGCCGCCTCCGGGTGCACAAACAGCCTGGTAATCTCGCCGGGCACGGCCTCAACATAGCCCAGCACCGCGTCCCTCTCAGCCGCCACGGTAATGCCGCCCGCCGCGATCAGCGCCTCGTAAAGCGCGCCGTCCCGCCCGTTCATCCATCCGCTGATCTGCGCCGCGCTGTAATGGGCGGCGGCGCGTACCTCGACGGCGGCTTTGGTGATGCCGTAAAGCGCCTGCCCTTCACCAGCGCGGGCCGGGCGCAGCGTTGTCACAATTCTACGATCTTGATCCGCTTGCCCTGGGTGGAGATGGCAATCTGCCCGCGTATCAATCGCAGCGCCGTTTCGCCGAACATCTCCCGCCGCCAGCCTTCCAGCACCGGGTTGGGGGCGGTTTCGTCCAGCGCCAGGGCCTCGATATCATCGTTACTCGCCACCAGCCGGGCCGCGACATTATTTTTCTCCGCCGCCGCCGCCAGCAGCACTTTCAGCAGCGAGACCAAGGCCGGAGAGGCTTTCGGCGTCTCGCGCTGACGCTCGGGCTTCGGCAGCTCGGCCTCCGGCAGCGCCTTGGCCTCGGCAATGGCAGCCAGCAGCGAAACACCGGATTTGCCACTGGCGAACCCGGCGGAAACCCCGCGCGCCTTAGCCAGCGAATCCGCATCGTCCGGCGCCAGAGAGGCGATTTCGGGGATCTGCTCATCCTTCAAAAGCCGCCCGCGCGGAATGTTAATGCGCTGGGCCTCACGCTCCCGCCAGGCGGCGATGGCTTTGGCAAGGCCGAGCTGGCGGCGGTTGTTGGAGCGGATTTTCAACCGTTCCCAGGCGCGCTCGGGGTCCACGCGGTAGGTTTCGGGGCGCTTCAGAATGCCCATCTCCTCGCCCAGCCACTCCAGCCGCCCTTCTTTCTCCAGCTTGGTTTGCAGCTTCTCATATACTTCGCGCAGATGCGTCACATCCGCCGCGGCGTAGTTGATCTGGGATTTGGAGAGCGGCCGGGCTGACCAGTCCGAGAAGCGGTGCGCCTTGTCGATATGCCCGCCGGTGAGAGAGGCCACCAGCGAATCATACCCCACCTGGTCGCCGAACCCGGCCACCATGGCGGCAACCTGGGTGTCGAACAGCGGGGTCGGCACGGCATCGAACAGCAGCAGAAAAATCTCCACATCCTGCCGGCAGGCATGAAACACCTTCACCACATCTGGCTTGGCCAGCAGCCTGCCCAGCGGGGCCAAATCCATGCCTGGGGCCAGCGCGTCCACCACCGCCACATCATTGGCACCGGCAAGCTGCACCAGGCAAAGCTCCGGGTAGTAGGTTTTCTCGCGCATGAACTCCGTGTCCACCGTCACGAAGGCTTCCGTTTCCAGGCGAGTGCAAAGGGTGGCCAGGGCCTCACTGGTGGCAATGAATTCGATGTTGTTTTCGTTCATGTCCCTCCCATAGCGTTGCCACCGCTTGACAGGAAGCAGGTCCCGGTTTCTTTCCGGCCTCATGGAACAGATTCACGCCTACCGCACTCATAATTGCGCG
>JAGXAO010000016.1 GCA_018971565.1 Rhodospirillales bacterium | reverse complement strand
AGCCTTATCACCGGGATCGAGACCATCGAGGAGCGGCTGGACGGTATCGTCTGCAATGCGGGTTTCATGATCCGCAAACCCATCGAAAAGCTGACAACGGAGGAGTGGAACAGCGTGCTGGCCACCAACCTCACCAGTGCATTTCTGCTGGTGCGGGCAGGCGGGAGGATGCTGCGGGCGGCGAAGGGGGCCGTGGTGACGATTGCCTCAACGCGCGCCCATATGTCCGAGCCTGATACTGAGTCCTACGCCGCCTCCAAGGGCGGGCTCCTGGCGCTGACGCATGCGCTGGCGATCAGCCTGGCGCCGGATGTGCGGGTGAACTGCATCTCCCCCGGCTGGATCGATACCGGGCATGACCCCATTCGCCCGGAGGACCATGCCCAGCACCCTGCCGGGCGGGTGGGGAAGACCCAGGACATAGCCGGGCTGGCGGCTTTTCTGCTGGGGCCGGAGGCGGGCTTTATCACCGGGGCTGAGTTTATTTCCGATGGGGGCATGACCAGCAAAATGATCTATGCCGAATAAATCTTGACTTTCGACTGTGTTTAGATATATCTATTTATATCTAAATGTGAAAGGTTAGACTTTAGATGAAACTTCACCATCACTTCAAAACCCTATGTGAAGAAAAGAGATCTAACGCACGCCGCTTCATGCACGAGCGCAAACACGGGCATCATCATGGTCCCGGCGGCGGCCGCCGCCTGCTGGAACATGGCGATTTACGAGTGCTTGTTCTGCATCTTATCGAGGAAGCCCCACGCCACGGCTACGACCTGATCAAAGCGATTGAGGAGCTGGCGGGTGGTGCTTATGCGCCCAGCCCAGGGGTTATTTACCCCACGCTCACATTGCTGGAAGAACTTGGCAACATAACCGCTGAAACAAACGGTACGAAACGCCTGTTCAGCATTACGGTTACGGGCAAAGAGACGCTGGATGCCTCTCGCGCAGCGGTGGAAGCCCTGCTGGCACGGCTTGCCAGCGGGCCTGGGCGCGACGCCGTGATGCCGGTGCGGCGCGCAATGGAAAACCTGAAGACGGCCCTGCGCATGAAGCTAGGCGGTGGCGCGGCCAACCTGGAGACCATGCGGCAAGCCGCCAGCATGATCGATGAACTCGTCCGCAAAATCGAGGTGCTGTGACCACGCGTAAAAAGCCACAACCCTGAAAGGAAACCGGAGCGTGAATGCCACGGCCATTATCTCCACCGCCAGCGCCAGGCGTTATCTCGGCCAGTTTGTGAGCCATTTTGCCCACAAGCTTCCCGCTTTGCGGGAGCCTGACAACACTCAGGGAGAGGTGAGCTTCACAACCGGGCTTTGCACGATGGACGCTGATGCCCAGAAGCTTTCCATCATTTTAAACGCGGCGGATGAAGTGGAACTTACCCGGTTAAAGGAAATCGTGGACCGGCACTTGCTCCGCTTTGCCTTCCGCGAGGAGCTTCATATCGCCTGGCAGTGAAGCCTAGGCCGTGCCTTTCGGCCAGCGCCGGTGCAGCCACAGCCAGTCTCCGGGGGCTTCTCTCACCCAACCTTCCACAATGCGGTTTACCTCCGCGGTCAATGCCAGGGCGTCAGCCTGCCTGTCGCCGCTATCAGGCAGCGCGACCGGCGGTTCGCACGCCACATGCAGCCGCGCCGGGCCCAGGCGCTTTACATGAATGGGAAATACCGGGCAGCGCAGGCGTAGCCCAAAGCTGGCAAGCGCATCCATGGTCATGGCGGGTTTGCCGAAAAATGGCACGGCCAGGCCGGTATCCAGTTTCTGATCCACCAGAAACCCCAATGCCCCGCCATTGCGCACATGCGCATAAGCCGCGCGCGCGCCTGCCGCCCCCTTGGCGAACATCTGCACGGGGCTGTCATACCCATCCCGCCGCAGCTGGCCTAACATCTCGTCCACCAGCCTGTTGGAAGGGGCGCGGTACATAAAGCCGAAATCCACGCCCTTAGTGGCGGCGATCAGCGGCATTACCTCCCAATTGGCGATATGCCCGGTGAAGAACAGCGCTGGCCGGCCCGGTGCCAGGTGCGGCGCCACATGCTCGTCCCACCCATCCAGCGTATAGCCTGGCTTGGGGCTGCCTTCAGGCACCTCACGCAGCGCGCGCAGGCAGACAAGTTCGGCAATAGTCTGGCCGAGATTTCGCCAGACTTGCCGTAGGATCGCCTTCCGCGCGGCAGCGGAGAGTTCCGGCATGGCGAGGCGCAAATTGGCATCCCCCACCTTGCGCGTAACCGGCAGGAACGGCCCGATGAATCCGGCTACCGCCCCGCCCAGCCTTGATGCCGCGGTGGGCGGCAGCATGGAAAGCAGCCGGATTAACCCCCGCACCAGCTTCGCCTCGGCGCGGTGGGCAAGGCTTGGTGCGGGCGCGCTCATGGGTTCAGAAGTAACTCCAACGCGGCTTCATCCTCCCACACCAGGCGCGCTTGCACCACCAGGCAGGCAGCCCGCAAGGCGGGTGGCAGCTTTACGAAATCCTTCGCGGTGGTGACGAGCTTCGCCCCTTTATTGGCGGCCTCGGCCAGCAACGCGGAAGCCTCCTTGGCGGCATAGACGTGATGATCAGGGTAGGAGTGGCTGCTGACCAGCTCCGCCCCCAGCGAGAGCACGGAGCGGAAAAATTTCTCCGGCCGGCCAATGCCCGCAAAGGCGATCACCGGCCGCCGCCCCAGCGGCTCCACGCAATCCGGGACCATGTTGGCGTACAGCACAGGTAAGGAAGGCGGCAATTGCGCCCGCGCGCCGGTTTCGTCCGGGCCAACCAGAACCGCGGCATGGCAGCGCCCCGCCGCATTGCGCACAGGCTCACGCAACGGCCCAGCGGGCAGCAGCAGCCCATTGCCAAAACCGTAGCCACCATCAACCACCAGCAGCGATAAATCCTTGCGCAAGGCCGGGTTTTGCAAGCCATCATCCATAACAATAGCGGTAGCACCCTCCGCCAGCGCCAGCCGGGCGCCCGCCGCGCGGTCCTCGGCCTTCACGGTCGGCGCGATGTCCGCCAGAAGCAGCGCTTCATCTCCCACCTCATCAGCCGTATGAATACCGCGTTCCACCAGCAGCGGGCCGCGTAACGCGCCGCCATAACCGCGCGTGAGAGCAAAGGGGCGGCCGGGAAGCCGCGCCAGAATATCCAATGCCACAACCGTTTTGCCTGAACCGCCAACGCCCGCATTGCCCACGCAGATGGTTTTAACCCCGATGGAGATGCCGGGACGGCGCACCCGGCGCGCGGTTGCAATACGGGTGATGAGCCCGAAAGGCCGTAATAGCTGTGCGGCAGGTCCGCGATGGGTCCAGAATTCAGGAGCGATCATGACACGCCATCCAAGATGAGCCTTGAAAGCCGTTCAGGCAATCGCTCCGTATCCGCAAATGCCTCTGCCGCACGCAACCCGGCCGCTTTAGCGGCTTGTGTATCGCCCAGCCAATGCCTTGCCGCCGCGATAAGGCCCGCTTTATCCGTAACGTCCAGCTGAGCATTGGCGGCGCGAAGCCTGGCAGCAGCCTCTTCGAAATTTTCCAGATGCGGGCCGCAGATAACCGGGCGGGCAAGCAAGGCGGGCTCGACAATATTGTGGCCGCCAAAACCCACCAGCGAATTGCCGATGAACGCGAAGGGTGCCAGGCGGAAGAACAGCCCAAGCTCACCCAACGTATCAGCCACATAAACCTGGCCTGGTTGTGGGGATTGGCACAGAGCGCGGCGCGGCGCATCTCCGCAAATCGCCGCCACCTCCGCCCCGCGCTCCGGGTGGCGCGGCACCAATATTGTCACGAGGCCAGGAAATTCCATAAACAACGCCTGATGCGCGGCGTATACCAATTCCTCCTCGCCCGGGTGAGTGCTGGCCGCCAGCCAGAGCGGGCCTGGAATAACCGCCACAAGCGCCGCAAGTGCTGCATCGTCACACGGCAAAGGGGCGGCGTGGAATTTAAGATTGCCCCATTCCAGCACCCGCACAGCACCCAACGCCCGGAAATTCACGGCATCCCCGGTTGACTGCGCATGGATGGCGGCAAACCCGCCCAGCAATGTTTTCGCCGCCCCCGGCGCACGCTGCCAGTTGCGGGTGGAAGCCGCTGAAAGCCTGCCATTGACAAGAAACCGGCGAATGCCCCGCGCATCACACGCCGCGAGCAGATTTGGCCATATCTCGCTTTCAAGAAACACCGCCGCATCCGGCCTCCAATGCTCCAGAAAGCGTTCCGCCCAACCTGGCACGTCCAGCGGCACAAATTGATGCAGCGCGTTTTGTGGCAGGCGTTCCGCCGCCAGCTTCGCAGATGTTACCGTGCCGGTGGTGAGCAGCACCGGCCCTGCCGCCGCCAGCAGGTCGATAAGCGGCAGGGCTGATATAGTTTCCCCCACACTGGCAGCGTGTACCCAGGCAAGGCGCCCGGCAGGGCGGGGCCGAGAGGCTATGCCCTCACGCTCTGCCAGCCGGTGTGCAATCTCCTTGCCTTTTACAGCCCGGCGCCGGAGCATATACCGCAATGCGGGTTTGGCGAGGCTCGTGGCTTTTGCATAAATTTTTAAAATCATGGCACCGCTTGCGCCCGGGCATCGTTTAGCGCTGCCTCAATCATCGGCAGCGCCGCGCGCCAGTTTTCCCGCTTCACGTGCAAGGGCGCGCCGCACACCAATACCACCCGCCCGAAAGGCAGCGGGATACGCATGCTGTCCCAGCTTTTCCTCAAAATGATAAACCGGCTTGTTGCTGCGGAGCACGGCAGCACCACCGCGCCGGTGAGCCCAGCCAATGCCGCCACCCCCGCCGCGGCCTGGCGTGCCGGCCCGCGCGGGCCATCTGGCGTTAACGCCACATTTGTGCCGCTGTTCAACAGCCGCACAAGCTCGTGCATGCCAGCCGCTCCGCCATTCGAGCTTGAACCAGAGACCAGACCCACTCCAAACGCCCGCGCAATGTTGCCGATAAGCTGGCCATCCCGGTGGCGGCTGGCCAGCACCACGGCAGGGCGCTTTGTGCCGGCCTTGTTCGCCTCGCGCCACAGCACTGGCATGGTGGGCAGGGTTTCGTGCCAGAACGCCGCGATGACCGGCTTATTTTCAGCAAGAACCGTCAGATTTTCTCGCCCTACAACCCTAAGCCCAAACTGCAAGCGCAGAACCCAGCGCATATACCCTGCCAGAAGCCGGGCCAAAAATACCTGGAAGCTGTTTGATTTCAGGAAGCTGTTCACCCTGCGCGGGTAGCATTAACCGGCGGCGGTTGCCAGTTGCTGGCTTTCATCATCGCTGAGGCCTCTTGTGCCATTCCCGGTCGATGGCGGCATTCAGCTCCGCGCCGAACAGCACGACATAGGCGGAGATATAGAACCACATCATCAGGCCGATCATCGTTGCCAGCGGACCATAGGTGGCGCTGTAGGCCGCGAAATGCCCGACATAAAGGCCAAACCCCCAGGAGGCCGCCAACCAGACGGTGGTGGCGATAGCAGCTCCGGGCGCGTAGAAAAGGCGGCCGGTTCCGGCAGGGCCAAAGCGGTAGAGCAAACCCAGCGCGATAATAACAAAAACCACCATGGCGGCGAAGCTTACAAACGTTACCAGGAATTTCATGCTGGCCGGAAGGCCGATGAAGGCCAGTGCGATAGGCACGAACACCAAAAACCCGATTGCCAGAACCGTGCCCAGCACGGCAAGGAATGTCATGCCGAGCGCCACCGCGTAAAACCGGATCATTCCGCGGGTCTCTTTCTCCTGGTAAGCCAGGGTAAGCGCGTTGATAACCGAGCGCGTGCCTGTAGAAGACGACCAGAGCGAAATTAAAAGCGAAACCGCGAAGGACACCCCAAGCCCTTTTGCGGGCGCACTCACGATGCCTTGAATCCTCTGGGAAATAAGGCTGTAGACATCCGGCGGCATGAAGCTTTGCAGGTAATGCAGCTGCGGCTGCACCGTATCTGGGTTGAACACCAGCCCATAGAGCGAGATGAGCATGGTGATGGCGGGAAACAGCGCCAGCGTGGCGTAGAAGGCGCAACCCGCCGCAACCAGGGAAACGCGCTGGCTTGCCGTGGCGCGCGCCCCGGAAATTATGGCCCGCCGCAATACCGGCCAGTGCTTGCGCTTGAGAATTTCCCTGATCATAGACACAATTTAAAAATTCAGGGCACGGGATCAACCACGTAATGGAAGCTTAACGTGCCGGTGAGGCCGGGTTTCAGCCTTCCAGCAGAAAAGCCTTAATCCGCGCCTGGCTTTCATAATCCATCAGCGCCGGGGCGTGGCCGGCATCGGCCACCACATAGCCCTCTGCACCTTCGTCCTGCATGCGGTCGTAAGTATCCGGCAGCAGCAGGTCGCTATCAGCCCCGCGAATAACCAGCCGGGGCTGGTGAATCATATCCCAGATCGGCCACATATCCACATCCAGCGGCACAGTGGCCCGAATGGGCTCCCCAATTTTCGGATCGTAATGCATGGCAAGGGTTTTGCCCTCGCCTGTCGGGTCCATAACCTGCCGGGCGGAAAACCGGGCAAGATGCGCCCACTCGGCCTCCGAGAGATTTCCGAACGGCGCGTGTACCTCGCGCAAATGCTTTGCCAGCGCCCCGAGTGAGGCAAAACGTTCTGGCGCTGCCACCATATAGTCGCGGATGCGGGCCAGTGCCGCGGCGGGTATATGCGGGCCGATATCGTTAAGCACCAGCCGGGTTACTGGCGTATTTTGCGCGGCGGCGATCATCATGCCGCAAATACCCCCCAGCGACGTGCCAACCCATGCCACCGGCTTGTTGATCTGCGCCAGCAGATGCGCCAGCGCGGCCGCATAGGTGGGCGGCTGATAGGCCAAGCCGTCGGCCAGCCAGTCAGACTTTCCGCGCCCTGGAAGGTCCGGGCAAATAACATGAAACCGGTCCGCCAATGCTTCGGCCAGTGCGTCAAAATCCCGCCCGGTGCGGGTGAGCCCATGCACACAAACCACCGCCGGAGCAGCCGGATTGCCGAACTCGACAAAGGCCATCTTGTAGAAGCGCGTGCCAAACAGATAATTGACCGACCCTGCACGCGCCATCAACCACTTCCTCTCTCGACCACACGAAAATCCTGGCTTATGGCCATAGATGATGCCGCAACGCGCCACAACCAGCTTCGCCGGGCAGATGCTCACCATTCTGGTGGCCGCAAGCCTCGCTTTGAATATGACTATGCTGGCGGCACTGCTTTACGCCCGTATCCTGTTGAACAGCGATTTCATGGCGTTCTGGTCTTTTCCACGCTTTATCGCGGCGCACCCGCCCCGCCAGCTTTACGATGCGGCGGCGCTTACCGCGTTTCAGCATCAGCTTTATCCAGGTTTTCACAGCTTCTACCCCTATCTCTACCCACCAACACTGCTACTGCCGCTCTCCTGGCTGAAGCTGCTGCCCTACGGCCCGGCGGAAATATTATGGTCGCTGCTCGGCTGTTTTACGCTTGCCGTTGGCGTGCGCGCCATGTTTCCAGGCAAGCCTTGGGCCGTGCTGGCCGGGCTTCTGGCCTGCCCAGCGGCGCTCATCTGTGCCTCCACCGGGGAAACCGCTTTCTTTACCACTGCTTTGCTGCTTGCGGGTTTTGCCTGCCTGCCTAAACGCCCCGCGCTGGCGGGGCTGTGGTTTGGCCTGCTTACACTGAAACCCCAGCTTGGCGTGCTGGTTCCCTTTTTTCTGCTGGCACGGGGAGAATGGCGTGCGATCTTTTTCACCTGCGCCACCGCCATATTGTTGAATGGGCTCTCCTGCTTGGTTCTCCCGGCAAATTTATGGGCGCTGTGGTGGCACACTCTGCCCGCCTATCAGAGCAGCTATTTCCACGCCGCGAAGGCGCTGAATCTCAACATCATTATCACCCCCGCCGCCAACCTTGTGGTGCTGGGCGCAAGCGAGAAGGTGGCATGGGTTGCTCAGGCCATTTGCGGCATTGCCATGGTGTTGCTCGCCATCTGGGCTGCCAGGCGTGCACCCTACCGGATGGCTGTGGCCATTACGCTCATCGCCACCTTCCTCGCCCAGCCGCACGCCTATGCCTATGACAGCATTGCCGCCATTGCCGCCCTGGCCCTGGCCGCAGAGGTGCAGCCCGGCCCGCGCGCGCTGGCGCTTGGCATCGCAACTTACCTTGCCCCTTGGCTTCTGCTTTCTCCTGCGTCTCACTGGTTTTTATATACCCCGCTGCTGGCGGCATGCCTGGCAACCATCACCGCTCTTGCGCTTTCGGCACAAAAAAGCGCAGAATCCGGCCATGAGCCAAACCGTCTTCTACCCCCCGCCGCAACCTGACCGCGCACTCTCCCACGGCGTGATCCCCCGCCGTTGCGCCGCGTTTATCTGCGACATGATCGGCATCGCGCTGTTCTTCTGGACCATGACGTTTGCCATCGCGATTTTCGGCGTGCTGACGCTGGGTTTCGGCTGGCTGGCCTTTCATATTCTCCCGTGGCTGCCGCTTCTTTACTACACGCTGCTGATCGGCGGCACCGGCGCCACGCCAGGCCAGCGCCTGGCCGGGCTAGCCGTGCGGCAGGACGCGACACTGGAACTCCCCACGCTTGCTCAAGCGTTTGTGTGGACCTTGCTGCTATGGCTCAGCTTCGTACTTGCGGGCTTGCCGTTCCTGCTGGCTTTCGTGAATCCGCGCCACCGGGCCGCGCATGACATGCTCTCCGGCATCACCATTGTGCGCGCCACGCAATTTCCTTATTGACGCCGGGCCTCTAAGCCCCAAACATAGGGCTTAGAATGAGCTTCAAGCCCGCCCGCAGACCGCATTTTTTCTACACCACCTCGCCCCTGCCCTGCCCCTATGTGCCAGGGCGTACGGAGCGTAAGGTGGTTACCGAACTCGCGGGCGTTTCCGCCGAAACATTGCACGACCGTCTCTCCCGCGGCGGTTTCAGGCGGAGTCACAATATTGCCTACGCCCCTGTGTGCCCCAATTGCACCGCCTGTGTGCCCATTCGCATCCGCGCGCGGGACTTTGTGCCGGACCGGACACAAAAACGCATCGAGCGACGCAACACGGATTTGATTGTGCAGGAAATGCCGCCGCGCGCCACGGCGGAACAATATGGGCTGTTCCAGGCCTACCAGCAGGCCCGCCATGGCGAGGGCGATATGTCCACCATGAGCTTTTACGACTACCGGGCGATGGTGGAGGATACACCAATTGAAACCTCCATGGTGGAATTCCGCCTTGGCGAAGGCCAGCTTGTGGGCGCCTGCCTGACAGACCGGCTGGGAGACGGGGTTTCCGCCGTTTACAGTTTTTTTGATACCGATATGCAACGGCGTTCGCTCGGCACCTACGCCATACTCTGGCTGGTGCGCCGTGCCGTGGAATTGGAACTGGAGAATGTCTATCTCGGCTACTGGGTCGAGGAGAGCCGAAAGATGGCCTATAAGGCGAAGTTCAGCTCTGCTGAAATTCTACGCGGCGGCCAATGGCGGCGGCTCGGCGAGCCTGCCCCCGCCATATCTGATCTTATTTCAGCATCGGTCTGAAGGGGCTGGAAGGCCGCTCTGCCCGCCACCATCTAATCTCCAGTGTAAAACTGAAAGGTAGCTGTTGTGGCGGCTTCCAAAGGCATTTCTTCCACGCTGCTTCGCGCGGCGGCAATTTCGTTGCCCGCGGCGGGTATCGCCTACGGGGCGATGCTGGCCAGGCGCCACCCCGTGGGCAACCCACTGGTGCCCGAACCCCTGCGCACCGTCTCGCTGCAGGATTATCTCGGCCGCTGGTACGAGATAGCCCGCTATGACCAGACGTTTGAAAAAGGCTGTGAGGGTGTCACCGCCGATTACAGCCTGCGCGCAGACGGCAAAATAGACATCGTGAACACCTGCCGCTGCGCAAACGGTAAAACACGCGCAAGCCATGGCCGCGCGAAGCTGACGCCCGGCAGTGGCGGCGCCAAATTCAGGGTCAGCTTTTTCGGGCCGTTTTACCTTGGCGATTACTGGGTGCTGGACCACTCGCCGGATTATAGCTGGTCTATCGTTGGTGAAGGTTCAGGGCGATATTTATGGATTTTATCCCGCGCACCTGAACTTAGTGATATTGATCTGCGCGTTCTGATAAACCGTGCCGCGGCATTGGGTTACAATACGGATCTTCTGGTTATCACCAAACAACCATAAAAGCCGGCACCCTTACGAGCGCCGGTTTTTTAGAATTGCACCCTAATAACGGTCGCGGATGCGCCCGCCGATCAATCCGGCCACGGCGGCGATGAACGCCCCCACCAAGGCCGAGAAGAACGTGTAAATTGCAGCAGCAGAGGCGCTTTTGCGTGCCGCGTTCGCCAATTGCCTGGCCTTGATAAGGTCAGCTTTTTCAAGGTTAAGCACGTCGTTTACCTGAACCTGGGCGGTGGCGGCATCCTGCCCGGTTCCGGCCGCAACAAGCTGCGTGAGGTAACCTTGGTCGGCTTGCGAGGCGCTGCCCGTTACCGCGGCGCGCGCCAGAATGGCCGTGGCATCCTCGCGAAGCTGCATCGAAGTTACGCCCGGCATGGACACGCCATTGGCCGAGGCCACACCTGGCACGGGGCGGAACAACTCGCTGACATAATAATTCTCCGCACCGGCGGAGCTAGCCGCTTTCGCCGCTACCTGGCCGCCAATGCCCGTTGCCCCCGCACCGGCCAAAGCCAGCGCGCCAGCGGTGAACAGCAATGCCAAACCCCAGGCGAGGAAGCCGTGAGCGGTATCCCGGAAGCCGACTTCATCAGTATGCACGGCAACCCATTTCGTCCGCAGCCGCCCGGCGATGAACCCGCCAAAAAAGGACGAGACCCATTGCACGATAATCAGCCATACCGCCGCCCACACGGTAAAGCCGGTGGGGGAAAGCCCCTCGCCCCGCCAGGGCGAAAGGGAGGCGAGGCCCAGGCCCACGCCGAGGATGGAGAGGATGATGGCCAGTGCCGCGCAGGCAACACCACCGGCGAACACGGCACCCCAGGCAACCGCCGATTGCGCCGGAGCATCGCCAGCCATCATCCCGGTGCGGCCGGTTGGCGATAAACCTATCTCGCTCATGCCGGATCTCCGCTCAATGCCACAGCAGCAGCAGAATGATAATGATCGGCAGCGGAATACCCAGAAGCCAGAGCAAGATATACGGCATTTTAAACCTCCCGAGAAATGTTCATTACCCAGGAGGATTTTGAGGAAAGTGCGAACACTTCAAGCCTGCGTGGCGAAAATAAAGATAATGACACGAGCTTGTTAAGGCGCCCGGTGAATACTTAAGTTTTTTAAATAAAAAATTACTCTTTAAAACCCGAACATATGGTCAAGCGAAAATCCGCCCGCTTCGTTTTCAAGTCCGTGAAACCCGAACAGACGGCAGGTGGTATCGCGGATCAGCACATACCCCGCCTCTCCCGCCACCTTCAACGTGGATGGCGAAAAATACTGCGCAGGCCTGACGATTTTTGAACCAGAGCAGGCAATGTGGATGCGGGCCGTTTCCAACAGCGTGCCCTCGGCATCGTAAAGTTCCAAGTCTGTGCTGGAGCTTTCAACCCATGGTGCTGATGTGGGATAAATAAGCACGCAAAAACTCTCCCGCCCACCGAAGCCGAGCTTCAGGAACAGCCTGGTGGAAAGCCCCGGCGGTTTGCCGGTATAGCTTTGCGGTTCGTTCTTATACGTCATTAACGTGTTGAAGATATGCGCGCCGAAGCTGCTTTCCGCCGCGTGGCCGTTGGCGCGGTCCTCATAACGGAACAGCGCGTGCATCCAGCCATCCGCCTCGCCGCCCTCGCGGAAATCATAGGCGAGCTCTGCATGTCCGCCATCGGGCAGGGCGTCTTGCGGCAGCACATCGTCAAGATCGACGGCACAATCATGGTTGCGCGGCAGGCGGCCAAGGAATTTTTCCACGATCTTTTCGCCGTCCGGCGTGAACACATCCATGCGTAGCGGCATGTCACGCTCGGTCTCCACCATCGGGGTGGGAAGGGCTGTGGTTTTGAAACGCCCGCGCGGCAGCACAGGAAATGGCAACAGGTAGCCGCGCCCCATGGCCGGGTGCAGGGCCAGGATGCCGGGGTCCGGCTGCAGGTCGGCGCGCTCCACGTTCACATGCGCGATACGCGTACGCCCGCTTTGCGCCACCTCGTAGCGCGGGCGGACGATGTGCATGCCCGAGCGCACCTCCAACTGGGCGGGCCAGCGCAGGTTGGGGAACAGTTCCGCCACATCCAGCGCGCGAGTGGCGAAGGGAGGGATTTCCTCCTCCAGCGCCACGGGGCTGTCGGCGCCCATGCGGTCCAGCGCCAGCCCGCCGGGCGGGATGGAGACGCCGTGGCTGTTCTGCACCCACAGGATCACACGCTCATCCTCGCGCGGCGCGGGCAGCCCGGCAAAGCGCGCGGAGGGCCAAGCATTGGCGTCATGCGTGCAGGAAAGCGAGGCCCCGTTATCCGTGGCGTAGGTATCCAGCGCATATTTCACCACATCATGCCCAGCGACGCCGATGGCGTGGATGAAAAGCTGGCCGGTGAAGGGCTTGAGGCCGAAACGCGCGCGTATCTCCTGGCTGTCCAGCACATAGCCGCCGGGCTGAGCGGGGGCGGGTTGCGCCCATTCCGCCAGAACCTGCCCGCCCCGGCCGAACAGGATATGCTGGAACAGCACAGCTTTCGCGCCATAGCCCGCCCAGTAATTGGCGGTGGTGAGACGGGTGGCGAAGTGGCCGTCATCGCGGAAAAACACGAAATTCGTGGCAAAGTTCCGCGCCTCCAGATAGCGCCCCTGCACGGTAAGCCAGGCTTCTGGTAACTTCACCTCATCCAGCGTGAGCAGCTCCGCCCCTGGCGGCAGCAGGCCCCGCAAATGTTGCGCCACGCGCCCGGCATCGAAAGCAGCCATCAGCACGGTGCCAACCCGCGCATGTGGCAGGTCCAGCAACGCGCGGGCCACATGCCCGGCGCGAACCTGGCCAATGGCCTGCGTGTCCTGCACATAAAGCCCCTCGATCTCCAGAGACGGGCAAAGGGCGAGCAAGGGAGCGGCGATACCGTCCGGGTCAAATAAGGCCACTGGCCCGGCACGCTCAGCCAGCGCCGCCAGCGCACGCGCCGCCAGCGGGTGGGAGAGCGCCTTGTACACCACATTGCCACCGCGCGTATTGTCGAAGGTTTCAATATCCAGCATGCGCCCTCACAGCCCCAAACGGCGGCGCAGTTCCTGCCCCGCCCATTCCGTGTCATCCAGTGGCGCTGTATCCCACAGCTCCAGCCGCCCGGCAAAATCCCGCACCCGGCCGTCTTGCACCAGCGCATCCATGAAAGCACCGATGCGCGCGGATTTACCCGGCAGCCGCGCCAAAAACACCGGCGCGCTGGTGGCCACGGCCTCGGAGACCATGGAAACTGAATCCGCCGTGGCGATAATGGCGTCCGCACAGGCCAGCATGCCGAAATAGGGGTTCTCGCCGGTAAAATCCCAGATCCAGGCGCCCAGCGGTTCTAATGCGGCGCGCAGAACCGCCACCACCTCGGGCGCTGTGCGGCGAGAGGGAGTGATCATCATCCCCGCCCCCTGGCGCATCACATTGGCAAGCTGTGCCGCCAGGACTTTCGCTTCCGCCGCCTCAAACCTGTAACGCCCGTTGGAGCCGCCAAGCAGCACCGCAACCAGCGGGCGGGGCAGATGCGCCAAACGCGGCGCCCAGATTTGCCGCTCCGCCGCCAGCCGCGCCTGCGTGACGCGGTGCAGGGCGGTGCGGGTGATAATCACGTTCGGCCCCTCGATGCCATCATGCCTCCCGGCCAGAATCGCATCGAATTTTGAGAGCGCCATGCGCGGGTGCTGAATGGCCACGGCCTTCACATCCACGCCCCGCAGTGCTGCCGCCACGCGCGCGCCCGCTCCGCCCGCACCAATCACCACTGGCGGCAATGGGGCCGCGAACAGGGCATCATCCACCGCCCAGCGCGGATTGAGCCAGAAATTGGTGGGGATATGCCGCCAAAGCGGACGAAAGCCCAAAGGCCGGAAATCCGGGGCCAGACCAGCTGCTTCGGCCAGCCCCAGCGCCTGGGCCCGCAGCCCCGCGAGATCGGTGCAGATAATACGCGCTTCAATCATGATGTAGCGGCTTTGCGTTGAGCGAGGTGCCAGGTCAACCCGGCGGATTGCGCAGCCCCATGGCTTCGCTAGAGTGGCGCGTATGAGTTCCGGCTTCACGCCCGCCGCGCCCTCCCTTGCCCCGCAACCGGGGCTGCCGGTGTTTGCGGTGGAAATCGCCCCGCCAGACCTCTCCCTTTATCTCGCGGGCAATACCGGTATTCCCGGTTTCACCTGCCTGGATTCGGGGCTGGCCGGCCCGCATGTGGTGCTGGTTTCGTTAATTCATGGCAACGAATTCGCCGGCGCCATTGTGTTGAAAGCCTTGCTGGATAGCGGCTTTCAACCCCTGCGCGGCAAGCTCACGCTCGGCTTCGCCAACCTTGCCGCCTATGGCCGGTTCGATGCCGCAAATCCCATCGCCTCGCGCTTCGTGGAAGAAGATATGAACCGGGTCTGGGATGACTACGCCCTGTTTGGCATGCGCCGTTCGGCGGAGCTTGAGCGGGCGCGGGAAATTAAGCCCATTATCGATTCGGCCGATATTCTGCTGGACCTGCACTCAATGCTCTGGCCCGCCGACCCGGTGCTGCTATGCGGCGGCGGCCCGCGCGGGCGGGCCTTGGGGCTGGCCGTGGGCACACCGGAGCTGGTGGTGGCCGATACCGGCCATGCCGGCGGCAAAAGGCTGATCGATTACGGGCGCTTCACTGAAGGCTCGCCCCAGGGTGCGGCCTGCCTGCTGGTGGAAGCCGGGCAACACTGGCGGCAAGAAGCGGTGGAGCAAAGCCGCGCCACCATCTGCGCCGTGCTGCGCATGGCGGGGATGATGCCGGGTGCTGCCCCCACCTCCCCAGGCCGTTTTGCCGAAGTTGTGAAGCTCATCACCGCCCGAACCAATCGTTTTGGGTTCGTACGTGAATTTCGTGGCGGCGAAATCATCGCCCGGGCGGGAACGCTCATCGCCCATGACGGGGACGAGGAAATCCGCACGCCGGAGGATAATCTAATCATGGTCATGCCGAGCCTTAAAGTGAGCCACGGCCATACGGCAGTCCGGCTCGCCCGGCTCTGCTCATAAGCCGCTTCTCAAAATTGCCACGAAGCTCTGGCAGCGCATGCGCATGGACCTGACGCCCCTTTCTCCGCCCGCCGCCCATGGCACCATCCGTGACGACCGGATTACCGCAACCGGCAAGGACGAGATTGGTGCCCTTACCGGCCTGCGTGGCGTGGCGGCGGTGCTGGTGGTCATCTACCATATTTACCCCTTTACGGATTTTCCCTGGGGGCTGCGGCAGATCATTTCACGCAGCTATCTCTCGGTGGATGTGTTCTTCGTGCTCAGCGGCTTTGTGATGGCGCTGAATTACGGAAAGATGTTCGAGAATGGTTTTTCAGCCCCTGCCTTCGGCACTTTCATGCTTCGCCGCCTGGCGCGGCTCTACCCGCTTTACATCGTGTTCCTGGCGCTGCGCGTGGGTTATTCGCTGCTGGCTTATGGCAGCCTGCATGTGAAGAATTACTGGTTTGCGGTGGATCTGCCGCATCCGGCGGTTTCGCTGCTCGCCAATGCGCTCATGGTCCAGAGCTGGGGCATCGCCACCGCCATCACCAATCCCACCTGGTCCATCAGCGTGGAATGGGGGGCGTATTTCCTGTTCCCCTTCATTGTGGCCGCAATTCTTTATGGCAAGCATTGGCAGGCTTGGCTGGCAAGCCTTGTTGCCGTGGGGCTGCTGGTGCTGGTTACGCAGCTTACGCAGCATGACGGCACCATCCATAACGGCCCGCTTGATGCTTATGACGGCCGCACCGCCGGGCCAATGCTGCGCTGCCTGGGCGGGTTCACGCTGGGGCTGGTGGTTTACCGGCTTTATCTCTGGGCCCCGGCGCGGCGGCTGGCGAGCGGCTGGCTTGGCGCGCTTGTGTGCGCTTATCTGCTGGCAGGCATGTTGCTGCACTGGCCAGACCTTGCCCTCTGCGCGGCCTTCCCGCCACTGGTTTTGGCGCTGGCCTGTAACCAGGGGGCGCTGGGGCGGTTTTTTGCCTGGGGGCCAGTGTTCCAGGCGGGCGTGCTCTCTTACACCATCTATGTGATTCACAATCCCTGGATCGGGCTGTTCTACTGGGCACGGAGCACACTGCCGCATTTCATGCCGCATTGGGTGGCGGAAACGCTCATCGCCTTCGGGCTGGCTGCCTCAATCCTCGGCGTTGCCCTCATCCTGCATCACTTCGTGGAAGTGCCCGGCCGCCGAATCGTACGGCGCCTGGGCACCCGCAGCGCCAAGGCGCCAGCCTGAAAGTCAGCGCAGCAGCGTATCTGCCAATGCGTTCCAGCTTGCCTCGTCCGGCGCCAGCAACAGCCCGCCGTCCGTCTCTGATGGAAGATATTCAGTACCATCGAAATGCCGTGCATAGCCGCCCGCTTCCCGGTGCAGTAACACGCCCGCCGCATGGTCCCACGGCAGCAGCTTGCGGAACATCTGCACATGGCAATGCCCGCTGGCCAACATGCGGTACTGGTGCGCGGCGCAGCGGTAGTCGGTCACCGCCGCCAACTTGTTCAGCCGGTGCAGCACATGGGTGCGTAAAGGCTCCTGCATAAACCGCCAGGACATGGAGCCCACCATCTCATTAACCGGCACAGGGGGTGCCACACGCATCCTGCGGCGCGTGCCATCGGCCGCCACCAGCCAGGCTCCCTGGCCCTTCAGCGCCACCGCGCAATCATCCCCGAACGGGTCGTAGATGAAGCCGGCCAAAATCTCATCTTCCTGCACCAGAGAGGCCATTACGCCGAACAACGGCAACTCGGAGGCAAAATTCGCGGTGCCATCTATCGGGTCAAGAATCCACACCCGCCCTGGCTCTGCAAGCCGCTCAATGCGCGCCGCACCGCTGGCCACGGCTTCCTCGCCGATCACGTCGTCACCCGGAAACAGCCTGTGCAGCCCAGCCATCAATGCTGCCTCCGCGGCTTCGTCCGCCACGGTCACCGGGTCCAGCGGGCCTGCCTTGGTTCGCACATCTCCCGGCGCCAGTTTCTTGAACCGCGAGAGAATCTCTGTCCGCGCCACATGCCGCAGCAGATCGACGACGGATTGCGCCTCACACTCTCTCACAGAGCCTCGAACCTTGCCTTATCGGCAGCGGCAAGCCGGACCTCAAGCCTGACATGCGTCTCGCCATCCTCACGGGCCAGCACCTCCCCATGGCGGTACAGCCAGGCGATGCGCGCGCCATCGGCAACAGGCAAATCCAGTACAAATACCTCCTGCGCGGCGGACAACCGGGCATCGATCTCGGCCAGCAAATGCGGCAGCCCCTCACCGGTAAGCGCCGAGACAGCAATGCCCTCGCCCTGCACCACTTGCGTTACCCCGCCGAGCACATCCGCCTTGTTCAGCACTTCCAGCGTGCGGGCGGGCCAATCCTCGCCCACTGCACCGTCCTTCGCCATGCGGTTGAGCACATTGCGCACATCCCTCGCCTGCGCCTCGCTGTCTGGATGCGACACATCGCGCACATGCAGCAGCAGATCCGCCTCCGCCACTTCTTCCAGCGTGGCGCGGAAGGCGGCCACCAGTTCGGTCGGCAATTCGGAGATAAAACCCACAGTGTCCGAGAGAATGATGTTCCGCCCGGATGGCAGGACCAGCCCGCGCATGGTTGGGTCCAGCGTGGCGAAAAGCTGGTCCTCCGCCACCACGGTGGCACCGGTAAGCGCGTTAAACAAGGTGGATTTACCGGCATTCGTATAGCCCACCAGCGCCACAACAGGGTGCGGAACCTTCTTGCGCGCGCCACGGTGCAGGCCACGGGTACGCCGCACATCCTCAAGCTCGGCCTTCAACCGTACAATCCGGTCACCGATCAAGCGCCGGTCAGCCTCGATCTGTGTTTCACCCGGCCCGCCCAGAAAGCCGAAGCCGCCGCGCTGGCGTTCAAGGTGAGTCCATGAGCGTACAAGCCGGGAGCGTTGGTAGTCGAGATGCGCCAGCTCAACCTGCAACGCGCCTTCACGCGTGCGGGCCCGTGCACCGAAAATATCGAGGATGAGGCCCGTGCGGTCTATCACCTTGGTGCCCCAGGCTCTTTCCAGGTTGCGCTGCTGCACTGGCGTCAGCGAGGCATCCACCACCACCACATCCACCTCGGCTTCACGCATGGCGGCACCGCCAAGCTCCACCTGGCCCTTGCCAAGCAAAGTGGCGGGGGTAACGGAACGAAGCTGGAAAATATGCTCATGCACAATCACCAGCCCAATGGAGGCAGCAAGCCCCACTGCTTCCGCAAGGCGCGCCTCAGCAGAGCGAATCTGGCCAGACGCGAATGCCATTTGCCTGTCCCACGGCAACAAAATCGCCGCACGGCTCGGCGGGGGTGCGGTGTCCTTCATCCGGCTAATCCCGGCATCAATCCTCAATTTCAGGGTCGTATTGCGGCTCTGGCGTGCGGTTCAACTTCAGGGTGCTCGCGGCACCCTCGGCACCTTGTGTGCCAGCCTCGGCGCGGGAGCCTTCAAACAGCATAATCGGCGCGCCAGGCATCACGGTGCTGATGGCGTGCTTATACACCAATTGCGTATGTCCATCCCGGCGCAGAAGCACGGAAAAGTTGTCAAACCAGGTGATAACGCCCTGAAGCTTAACACCATTAACCAGAAACACCGTTACCGGCGTCTTGCTCTTGCGGACATGGTTCAGAAACACGTCCTGCACGTTCTGAGATTTGTCATTGGCCACGGCGATACCCCTTGTGTTTTTGTCGCCCGCTTTTCCGGACGAGTGATTGAGTCCATTATAAAAAGTTCAAGTTAAGCGGCTGCGTGGCGCATGCCGCTAGCTTTAGATATAGCGAGATTGTGCAACGCGACAACACCAACGGCCAGACTTGCCAGCATGGGGCTTTTCCCGCAATTCATGCCAGCATACCGGAGTTCGCCATAAAATGGCCGCAAATACCTTGCCCGCCCCGTTGCCCACCGAGCCCACACAGGCAAGGCGCTTCGGCAAAGCCCGCGCCGCGCAATCCAGCGCCACGCTGGAGGATTACGCGGAGCTGATCGACGATCTACTCACCGGCACGGGCAGCGCCCGGCCGACAGACATAGCCCGCCGCCTCGGCGTCTCCCATGCCACTGCCATCAAAACCATCGGCCGGCTGAAGCGCGAGGGGCTGGCGACATCCGTGCCGTATCATGGTGTTTCGCTGACCGATGCGGGCCGGGAACTGGCTGTGGCCAGCCGGGAACGCCACCGCCTGGTGGTAGAGGTACTTACCGCCATCGGCGTGCCACGAGAAGCGGCGGAAGAAGATGCCGAAGGTATCGAGCATTACATCTCGCCTGCCACCCTCGCTGCTTTCCGCGCCTTTCTTGCGCGCCGTTGAGCGTTAAAACCTGAACGAAACCGCCACCGAGCCATATTGGAACGCCGGGGCGGAGTGGTGAAATTCCGGCGTCTCGAAGGTTTCCACCGCCGAAACGCGCACGCCGTTTACAATTACCGCCGCGCCGCATTCCAGGTCGCCCTGCCAATGGGTCAGGCCCACACCCCGGCTGGAGCGGAAATCATTACCCTGGACCAGCATGTCATGCGCCACAAAACGCCCCAGCGCGCCGCCGAACACATACCAGACGAAAGGCCGGGTGGGGGTGTAGGCATCCGTGCCGGAAAGCTGCGGCTGCATCACTGCCGGGCCGAAATCTGAATCCAGCCCCTGGCCGAAGCGCACGATACCGCCGGTCTGTGCGTAGATTTCGGTGTTGCCCACCTGCCCGGTAACCTGTGGCAGAACCTGCACGCCGATACCGTCAAAATTCGCCACATCTTCCCGCCAGATGCGCCCGCCGAAAAAATCCAGCGTCGGCTCGTTATGCAACTGGTAGCGCCAGCCCTTGTTCGGAGTCTGGCCGATAATCTCATGAAATCCGTTCTGGACGGACTGCCCAAGTGCCGCCGGCCCCACCATACCCACCGCTGCCCCGGCGATGGAGCGGGTGAGTGCCGTGTCCTGGATCAAGCTCAGCCGTGCCGAAAGCTGCCCAGCATAGGGGCGGTCGTGCGGGTTGGGGTTATAAACCTGGGTATCTGTCGGGGTAAATATCTGCTGCTGAAGATCCATCTCCAGTCTTTGCGTGCCCGCACCAAACAGGCCGTGGCCAAGGCTTGAAATAAACCCCGGTACCGCGCCCGTGGGGCCGACATAGCCCAGCCGCTCGCCAGAGGTATAAAGCCTGTCGGTGCCGGGAATGGAAAGCGCGTCATTTTCAAGCTGGATGGTGACGATGCTATGCGGATCCTCCGGGGGAAGCTGCGCCGCAGCGGCGGGCCAGGAGACAAGCGCAGCCGCGCCCAGCGCGGTAAGACTGGTGGCGATCAGATATTTTTTCACAAGGATCAAACCTTTGCCGGCAGGACAGAGCGGATTACACAGCCGCAAGATGTAGCGCAGCCGCAAGGAAAAAAAAGCCTCTGCTCCAGAAACAAAAAAATATGATCGCGCTGGCCGAGGCTTTGCAGTGCCATAAGCCCTTCCGAAGTCATCGCCGCTAACGCTCTTTCGCGGTGCTTAATGCCAGATCGATCAATCGCTCCAGCACCTCACTCTCCTGCGCGCCCGCTATGGCGTGCTCACCATCGACCAGAAAACACGGCACGCCATTAATGCCGAGCCGGTGCGCGTGAAGATTTTCCGCGTGCACATGTTCCGAGCATTCGCCAGAGTTAAGGAATCCTTCAATGGCGCAGGCATCCATTCCCTCCTGCGCGGCCAGCGCCGCCAGCACGGCTGGGGCGCCAATATCCAGCCCCTCCACGAAATGTGCAGCGAAAATACGTAGCACCAGCCGGTGCGCCAGCCCTACCCGGGCTGCTTCCCGCACCAGCCTATGAGCGTCCACGCTATTCGGCGTACGCCGGATGGCGGCGAAATTAAAATCAATCCCCTCTGAAGCGCCAAGTTCAGCGATGGAGGCATAAAGCCGCCTTGCCCGTTCTTCCGCGCCAAATTTCCGGATCATATAGTCAGCACGCAGCATACCGCCGCGCGGCATATCAGGATTCAACAGGAAGGGGCGCCAGTTAAGCTGCACGTCCAGCTCCTGCCGGCGCGCCAGCAGAAAAGAAAGCCGCCTCACCCCCAAATAGCACCAGGGGCAGACGAAATCGAAAACGACCTCTACCACAAGCCCGGCCGGGATGGGGGCCAAAATATTCATAATAAATTCCTAGCGCGTTTCGCCACCGGAAACGAGGGCATTGGTGCACCGCCGATTGGATGAAACAGGGGCAGAAGCGAGCCTGGTATTGCGCTGCTGATCTTGTTTGAAGCCAAATTATCTCCTAATTCCGCGCCATGACCGAAAATGAGAATATGACGCCCGAAGACCAGGCCCCTCTGCAAGAAGAAAAATTGCCGGAGGCACCGGATGAGCGCATTGCCCGGCTTGAGCAGGAATTGCAGGAGATGCGCGACAAATGGCTGCGCGCCGAGGCCGAAATGGCCAATCTGCGCGCTCGCACTAAACGCGAAGTAGAGGACGCCAGGCTTTACGCCGTGCAGAAATTCGCCAAGGACGTGGCGGAAGCCGCCGAAAACCTGAAGCGCGGCATCGACAGCCTGCCCAGGAAAACTGAGGACGAGCCCGAGCTGGTGGCCAAACTGCGCGACGGCTTCGAGGGGATAGAACGCTCCTTCATCGGTGTTCTGGAACGCAACGGCATCACCCGCAGTGACCCCACAGGTGCGGCATTCGACGCTAATCTGCATCAGGCCATGGCCGAGCAGGAAAGTGCCGAGCATCCCGCGGGCACGGTGCTGCAGGCGTGGAGCCAGACCTGGCAACTGAATGGCCGGCTGCTACGCCCGGCCATGGTGGTTGTGTCCAAGGCCCCCGCGCAAAATTAATTTCTGGGCGGGGCAACGCTTGAAGGCTTTGCCCCGCTAAGCCCGAAAACGCCCCGCAAAAATCCTGGCGTAAGCGCCGAAAATGGGTTCATCCGCACCTGCGGGCTGTCTAGCGGGCCTTGCACATGCGCCCGCATGGCAATCAGCCCGCCGCCTTTCTCAGCCGAAAACAGACGGCCTAACAGCGGGATTTTTCCCGGCAAGGCGTTGAGCGCGTAGGCCGGAATAATGGTGGTGTCGAGATTGCAGATACCGGTGCCGGTATTCACCGTGCCGCTGGCGGTAAAACCCAGCGATTCAGAATAGGCATCAGCGCCATGTAGAGTGAGCACACCGCCATCCAGCGTAAACGGAAAGGTGGCGTGGTCGAGCAGCAGGCCAGGGCCGGAGACAGCTTCCGCCACGCCATAAAGGGTGGCCGCCTGCAAAATTTTGATAAATCCGGGCGCATTCACCAGCCGTGCCTGGCTAAGCTTCAAAACGCCCTTGGCGGGCCCGTCGCCATATTCGGTTTGCAGGTTAAGCCTGCCGCCGCGCATTCCGCCATAAACGCCCAGCGCCTGCAGCAATGTGCCCGCGTCATCGCCCTGCATGTTCAAACTGCGGCGAGAGCCTGAAACAGGAGCCACCAGCACATTCACGCCCTGCGCCGTGCCTGTTGCATGGGCAAGAGTATATCCCCGCCCTGAAGCCGTGAGGCTGACATCGGCAAACCCCGGTGCGGGCGGCTTAGCGACATACAGCGTTTGAAACGCCAGCGATGCCTGCCAGGGCGCCCCTGGCGCAGCCGGCTTGGCCGCCGCCGCGCCCGGGCTGCTTTTCAGGCCGTTCCGCCGCAAATCCAGCACCGCGCCGCTGGCCCGCAGCACCCATGGCGCGCCGGGCTTGGCGGGGGCAATGAGCGTCCCACTGGCCTGGGACCGGCCAATGCGCGCATTTCGCAACGTGAACAGCCGCCCCCGGCTTTGCCCTTGCACAGAAAGCGCCGGGGCTTCCATGTCCAGGCTCTGAATATCCGCCAGATCCCCATTATACAGGGTGAAAAATGCCTCAAGGCTTGCTGCGCTTCCGGGGATTTTTTGCCAACCCAGCAGGGGCAACGCCAAGCCGGCCGGCGTCAGGTTCGCCCTCAGCTCGGCTTCCTGCTGCCCATTGGGCGGTCCACTCACCGAGAATTCAAACGGCGCCGAGCCTTGCGCAGCTGAGCTGACATCGCTTGGCGTATCCACCCCAAAGGCGTGCCAAAATGCTGGTCCGGCAGTGCCTTTAATGGCCAGCGCCTGGTCACCGTTATTGCTGAAGTTCTGGTTCATCGTAACGCTGGCGGGCTCGCCGCCAAGATCAGCCTTGGCGGTGGCATTCAGCGTGTGGCCGTCCGTCGTCAGGCTCACCGTGCCTTTGCTGAAGCTGATTCCAGGAATAGGTGTGGCCATCTGCACATTGGTGAGGTCTGCATGAATACCCAATGCCACATCCGCCATGGCCAGGTTTTTCTTGAAGGGGATTATTGCGCCAAGGCTTCCCCTTGCGGTGCCGGTGGCACCCTTTATTTCCGGCGCCGTGGTGTTCAGAAGATTAAGCGGAGGTGCCGCCAATATCGCCAGCACATCTTGCACCTGCCCGGCCAGATCAAGCTTCAGATCGCCAAACTGGTCCTTGGCTGTGAGGTCGGTAATCACCAGGCTGCCGCTTTTCAGGTTCACACCCCCGGTTTCGCCAGCGTTTGCCGTTATCACTGCGGTATCCGCGCCGGGCAAGGTGAACACGCCATTCAAATGCTCAATCGGCGCAGCGCCCCGCAGCCAGGTGAGCGTAAGACCATCGCCGCTGAACCAGCCTTGCGCGTTTTGAAGCTGAAAATGCGAAAGATCACCATTGGCTGACATCTCAAAGGTGAATTGCGCATCGCGCGCGGTGCCAGCGGTGATGTTGCGCGTCACCCATTTTCGTGTGTCCGGCAGCAGGGAGGGTGGCCACAGGGCCGGCAAATCCTGCGCCTGCACCGCATCCGCGTGGAGATTTAACTGGCCAAGCCACAACCTGTCGCGATGCGCATGGAAGCTGAAGGTCAGCCGTGGCGCGCTCTGCCCGCGCTGGGCCAGTTGCGCCATGCCGTTGGTAACATCCACGTTGCCGGCCCCTGAAACCGCGAGAACAAAATGGGCGGCGCTAAGCGCCACGCTGTTTTCGCCGCTGCCGATACTGCCAGCCCCCACGGTTACATAAACCGCGCCACGCTGCAGCGTGAACGCTGCCCCTGGCCAAAGATTCGCGTACCAGGAAACCGGCACATTGCCGCCAGGAAATGTCGCCCCCGTTCCGCTCAGCAGCACCGGCTGGCGCCCGCCGAACAAATCGGCCACTGGCAGGGAGAGGTCGGCATACGGAATATCCGCCAGCGTGCCGCCGGAATCCGTCACCACCTGAATATCCGCAAGCCGTAGCAGCAGCGGCATGGCACCGCCTTTATGGTACCCTGCCCAGGCAAGTTCCGCCTTGGCCATATGCACAGCCACGCCCTCGCCGGTTACACGCGTGGCAAGGCGTGAGGCGAGCTCCGGTATCTCCACCGGCCCTTGCGAAAGCCGGTAGGCCAGCAGCCCGAACGAGACCAGAACGAGCAGAACCAGCAGCGTGGCGATACGGCCAAGCTGGTGCAGCGCTTCAACAATAATCCAGGCCGCTTGACCTCTGCGTGACTTCATCCTGTTCTGCTTGCCAGATGCCCAGTGACCTTCACAAGCCATGCTTCCCGCAACCGGCGGACACAGCGGCCGCAAAGCGACTATGCGCGGATTTCGCCGCCCTTGGCGCGCGCGAGGCGGAATTTGCCTCCACCGAATCGGGTTGCGCCCTGCTGGCCGCCCTGGGCGGCAATGCGCCTTTTCTGGCGGAGCTTGCCTGCCGTGAACCGGCCACGCTTATCGCTTGCCTGAAAACCGGCCCGCAGGCCGAAGCCCAAGCCGTTCTGGCCGGGCTGGAGGCACTTTGCCCCAACTTGCCCCGCACCAGCCTGAGCGCCTTGCTGCGCCGGGCCAAGCGGCAGATGGCGCTGGCCATCGCCGTTGCGGATATAGGCGGAATCTGGACCCTGGGGCAGGTAACCGAAGCACTTTCCGAACTCGCCGAAACCGCTTTGCGCGCCGCCACGCGCCACCTTCTGCGCGCCTTGCACGAGGCCGGGAGCATCGTTCTGCCTAACCCGGAAGCGCCAGAACGTGAAAGCGGCTTCGTGGCGCTGGCGCTCGGCAAGCTCGGCGCGCGGGAGCTCAATTATTCGTCAGATATCGATCTCGTTCTGCTTTACGACCCCGAAGCATCCCCCTACAAACCCGACTCGCAGCCGTTAATGGCCCGGCTGGCGCGGGACCTCACCACATTACTTTCCGCCCGGGACGAGGAAGGCTACGTGTTCCGGGTAGATTTGCGCCTGCGCCCGGACCCTGGCGCCACCCCGCCCATGGTTTCCCTGCCCACCGCCCTAACTTACTACGAAAGCCATGGCCGCACGTGGGAGCGCGCGGCCTTCTCCAAGGCCCGGCCGGTGGCGGGAGACCTTGCCCTCGGCCAGCAGTTTCTCTCGGCCATCCGCCCGTTCATCTGGCGTAAATATCTGGATTTCGCGGCCATCTCCGACATTCACGAGATGAAACGCCAGATTGACGCGCAGCACACCCCCAACGGCCTGCGCGGGTTCGACGTGAAGCTGGGGCGCGGCGGTATCCGCGAGATCGAGTTCATCGTGCAGACGCTGGGTCTGGTATGGGGCGGGCAGAACCCGGGCTTGCGCATTCCCGCCACGCTGGAAGCCCTGCCCGCCATGGCCCGCGCCGGGCATATCCCCGAACGCGATGCCCGCCAGCTCGCCGCCGATTACCGGGAGCTGCGCCGGGTGGAACACCGGCTGCAAATGGTGGCGGACCGCCAGACCCACGCGCTGCCCGGCACTGATGCTGCGCTGGCCGCTTTCTGCATCTTTCTGAACGCACGGCACTTCAAACGCGACTTCCCCCGCCTGCTGAACCGCGTGCACGAGCATTTTCTGGATTTCTTCGATGCCGGGACGGAAGCGGAAAAAGGCGCGCTGGACCCCGGCCAGGACGGCCCGCCACCTGCTGCGTTCACAGCCCGGCTGCACGAGCTTGGCTTCAAGGACGACAAGCACATCGCCGAACGCCTGCGGGAGTGGGATTCGGGCGCCATGCCCGCCTTGCGCTCTCCCCGGGCGCGGGAATTGCTGAACGGGCTGCTGGCGCATCTGCTCGCGGCCCTTGGCGCCCAGCCAGAACCGGATAAAGTGTTCGCGCATTTCGACACATTGCTCAGCCGCCAGCGCGCCGGGGTGCAACTACTCTCGCTGTTCACCCGTAACCCAGCTTTATTGAAGCGCCTGGCCGCCGTGCTTGGTGCTGCACCGGCACTCTCAGACTATCTGGCCGACGACCCGCAGGCGCTGGAAGGTTTGCTGGCCCCGCAGGCGCGTTTTGCCGCCCCCCGCCCGTTGCTGCGCCGTTTGCTGAAAGAGGCCGAGGATCTGGAACATGCCGCTGCCGCCACACGGCGATTCGTACGGCAGGAGGAGTTTCATCTCTCCGTCGCCACGCTGGAAGGAAGGCTGGACGCAAACGAGGCCGGGCGCACCCGCAGCGCCCTGGCCGAGGCCGCACTCTCGCAGCTTCTGCCTTTCGTCATCGCCGCGCAAAAGCAACGCCAGGGCAATGTGCGCGGCGCCAAGGTAGCGGTGCTGGCGCTGGGCAAGGCCGGTGCCGGGGAAATGCTGGCCGGGTCGGACCTCGACCTCATGCTGATCTACGACCACGCCCCCGCCGCCATCGCCCCCACCCAATGGTTCGTGCGGCTCAGCCATGGTTTTGTCGGCGCGCTTACTGCACAGGGGCCGGGCGGCCCGCTCTATCATGTGGATATGCGGCTGCGCCCTTCCGGCAACCAGGGGCCGGTGGCTGTCTCGCTCGCCGCCTTTCGGAACTACCACGCACGTGAATCCTGGACATGGGAGCGCCTCGCACTCACCCGCGCCAGGGTGATGGCCGCCACACCCGGCTTCGCCGCCACCGTGCGCGAGGCGGTTTTAAACGCGCTCTGCCGCCCGGAACCGCGCGCCAAGATATTGGCCGACACTGCCGCCATGCAGGCCCGCCTTGCGACGGACACGCCCGCCCGCGGGCCGTTTGATCTGCGGGCCATTCCCGGGGGAATGATGGAAGTGAGTTTTATCGCGCAGGCGCTTCAGCTTATCCACGGGCCCACCGAACCAGCCTTGTTCCAGCCCAACACCGCCGCCGCGCTGAAAACCCTGGCGCAGGCCGGGCATCTGCGCCAGAACGAGACCGAAACCCTCATCCATGCGGATTTTTTGTGGCGGACGGTTCAGGGCATCAACCGCATCACCGGCCTGGCCAGCCGCGCCACAGCACCGCCAGCCGCCATGCTGGAACCGCTGCTGCGCGCCACGGGTTTTGAAACGCTTGCTGGCCTGGAAAGCGAAATCAACGATACAGCAAAAGCCGCGCATGAAATTTTCACGCGGTTGGTTATAGAAGGAGCCACTATATGAGCCTCACCGAAGGTGCGAACGCGCCGGATTTCTCCATGCCCGCCACCGGCGAGCGTGTTGTTTCGCTCAACGGCCTTAAGGGCAAGCCGTTCGTGCTGTATTTTTACCCCCGCGCGGATACACCCGGCTGCACCAAGGAGGCCTGCGCCTTCCAGGCCGGACTGCCGGATTTCTCTGGCCTGAGCGTAACGGTGATAGGCGTTTCCAAGGATAAAATGAAAGCGCTGGAAAAATTCGCTGAGAAATTTGATTTGGAGTTTCCGCTGGCATCCGACCCGGAGGCCGAGGTGATCAATGCCTATGGCGCCTGGCAGGAAAAATCCATGTACGGGAAAAAATACATGGGCATCGAGCGCTCCACCGTGCTGGTGGATGCCAAGGGCAAGGTTGCAAAAATCTGGCCGAAAGTGAAGATCGAAGGCCATGCCGATGATGTTCTGAAGGCCGTACGGGCGCTGGGCTGAACGCGCCGCTTCACTTGGCAATGTGTTAAAAAATCGGATGGGAGTACAGATTTTTACGTGCCGTTAATATTCCGGGTTGATGATGAACTTACAATGGAAAAAGGTTCATGAAACGATGTCCGGACTGATTGAAGCCCTGTCCTCCGGAACAGACCATTCCGATACCGGTCTGCATGGCACCCGATGGCTGGATGAGCAGCGGGCGCGCAGCCTCGGGTGTTACGATATACTCGACAGCGAGCCCGAAGCTTCGTTTAACGACCTTGCTTATCTTGCCGCCAGTTTTTGTAATGCGGCCGCGGCACTTATCTGTTTTTTTACACCCGCCGGGCAATGGATAAAAGCCAGTTGGGCTGGCAGCGCGCATGCAATGCGCGTGGAGAATTTGCCGCGGCATGCCAGGCTGTACGACTCGAGCCTGCACGGGAATGATAATATCCTGCTGCAAACCGGCATGGTGGAACCAGCCCTCGCGGCCATCAAGCTTCGTATCCTGGCTTCCGCTCCGCTCACCACGCCGGACGGGGTGGTGCTCGGCAGCCTTTTGCTGCTGGACCGGCGTGAGCGCGCCCTGGCGGATGGCCAACGCGAAGCACTCGGAAAACTCGCCTCTCAGGTCATGAGGCTTCTTGAGCTTCGCCGCACCCTGGTGGGGCTTTCAGAAGCCAATGCACGGCTTGGCCAGCAGAACATGAGCGACGCGCTGACCGGTATTCCCAACCGCCGCGCTTACGACCACAGACTGGCCGCCGAAGTCTCCCGCGCTGAACGCACCGGCGAGGCGCTTTCCCTGCTGCTCGCAGATATCGACCAGTTTAAAACCTATAACGACGAGTACGGGCATCTGGCGGGGGACGCGGCATTGCAATGCGTGGCCAGGCTGTTGCGCGGCGCTTTGCGCCCCTATGATTTCCTGGCGCGGTATGGTGGCGAGGAATTCGCCATCATCCTGCCCTCTACCGACCTGACAGACGCGTTGATGGTGGCCGAGCGTATGCGCAGCCTGGTTGCCACGTCGGATTTCCCATATCGTAAGCTCAGCCTCTCCATCGGGGTATCCCGGCTGGATATCGAGTCCGGTGCGCGCGCCTTGGTGCTTGCCGCTGATAACGGGCTGTACCGGGCCAAGGCAGCGGGACGTAACAAGGTGGTTATCGGCAAGCTGCGAGAGGATGCGGTGGCAGGTTCCGCGCGGGCTTAACGCTGCGTTCTGGCGCAAAAAAACGTGCTGCGGCCAGATTGGGTGATCTGCTGTATGCCCTCGCAGGCGGGCAGGCCGGGGCAATGCGCGCAGGGCTGCCCGGCCCGGCCATAAACCTTCCAGGCATGCTGGAAATAACCCAGCTCGCCGCTTGGCTGCACATAATCGCGCAAGGATGATCCACCCGCCGCGATCGCCTCGACCAGCGTGGCGCGCACCTCGGCCGCCAGCACCTCCAGCCTGGGGCGGGAGATTTTTCCCGCCGCACGGGTGGGGGAGATACCGGCGCGGAACAACGCCTCGCTGGCGTAGATATTACCGATGCCTGCCACCACCCGCTGGTCCAGCAGCACGGCTTTTATGGGGGCTGAGCGCCCCTTCACCACCCCGGCCAGGTACGCGCCGGAAAATTCATTGCCCAGAGGCTCCGGCCCCATGGCCGCCAGCAGCCTGTGGCTGTCCTCATCCACCGTGCGCACAAGGTCCAGTGCGCCGAACCGGCGCGGGTCCACAAACCCTACGCGCCCGCCATCCCCGGTCTCGATGGTAAGGTGCTCATGCGTTGCCTCTGGCTGGTCCAGCAGCATCCGGCCGGACATGCCGAGATGGATCAGCATCGACCAGCCATTATCCAGCCGCATCAGCACGAACTTGCCCCGGCGCCGGAAGCCCAGCACCTCGGCACCAGTTAGCACGCGCGGCAGCTCCGGCGGCACGGCCCAGCGGATATCCGCGCGGCGCAGCGTGGCACGGGTAATGCGCCGGTTGGTCAAGTGACCATCCAGCCCGCGCATCACTGTTTCAACCTCGGGGAGTTCCGGCATGGCAAAACAAGGCTATAAAGGCGCTCATGAGCCAGAGCAATGAAGACGATACCGCCGATTTCGGTTTCCGCTCCGTGCCCCGGGAGGAGAAAAGCTCCCTGGTGCGGGAGGTGTTCGATTCCGTTGCGGGCAAATACGACATCATGAACGATCTGATGTCGCTCGGCATTCACCGGCTCTGGAAGCGAGAGTTCCTCAACGCGCTGGACCCGCGCCCGCCTTACAAACTGCTGGACCTGGCGGCGGGCACAGGGGACATTACCTTCGGCTGGCTGAAACGCGGCGGCGGGGAGGTGGTGATGTCGGACATCAACGCCGCCATGCTGAACGTGGGGCGGGACCGCGCCACCGCCAACGGCTATCTGGGCGATATCGAATTTCTAGTGGCGGATGCGGAAAATCTGCCACTGCCGGACGGCAGCTTCGACCGTGTCTCCATGGCGTTCGGCCTGCGTAACTGCACCAACAAGCAAAAGGTGATCGAGGAAGCCTTCCGCCTGCTGCGCCCCGGCGGGCGCTTTCTGGTGCTGGAATTCTCCAAGCTGCAAATCGCCGGGCTGGAGAAGCTGTACGATGCGTGGTCTTTCCGGGCGCTGCCCAAAATCGGCGAGCTCGTCGCCAAGGATGCTGCCAGCTACCAGTATCTCGCCGAAAGCATCCGCATGTTCCCGCCGCAGGAGGAGCTGAAGCGCATGTTCGAGGCGGCGGGGTTTGAGCGTGTGAGTGTCCGCAACCTCTCCGGCGGCATCGCCGCCATCCATGCCGGCTGGAAGCTGTGAAGCGCATCCTGCTCATTGTCGCGGGCGGAATCGCGGCCTATAAGGCGCTCGAACTTGTGCGCCTTGCCACCAAGGCGGGCATCGGCGTCACCGCTGTTCTCACCAAATCCGGCGCGCAATTCGTTACTCCGCTCTCGCTCCAGGCGCTCACAGAATCCAAGGTGTATCAGGACCTGTT
>JAGXAO010000102.1 GCA_018971565.1 Rhodospirillales bacterium | reverse complement strand
CGATGCCGGAATATTGGCTTCGCTGATCTGGCATAGCGGCTGGCTGTTGCGGACGCCGCTGGTCTCCGGCGGGCAAAGTTATCTTGCCACGCATCTGGCACTGGTGTTCTGGCTAACCTCGGGTCTCTCCTGGCTGTTGCCTTTCAGCCGGGTACAGTTTTTCGCGCTCTTTCTGGGAGCGGTGCAGGCGTTCATGGCCTTACCGGTTTATGTGCTGCTGGTCCGGCTGGGCGTGGCGCGGCCATGGGCGGCGGTTTTGGCGGTATTATTCGCTTTTAACGGCATGGTGCTCGCGGCGAGCTGCAACCCGCATTTCGAGCTGCTGATCGTGGCCGCGGGCATGGCGTTCCTCGCGGCACTGGCCTGCGGGCGGGTCTGGCTGGCGCGCGGGTTGTTTTTGCTTTGCCTGATAACGCGGGAGGATGCGGGGTTTCACCTCGGATTCTTGCTGCTTGCAGGCGGGTTGGGGCTGTATTGGCAAGGCGTGGACCGGGTGAAGCTGCGGCCTTTGCTGGCATACGCCGCCGCCGCGCTGTGCTGGAGTGCCGCCGCGGTGGTGATCCAGCATGTGGCGTTTCCCGGTGGCGATGCCATCACCCGGGTTTATCTGGGCAAACCGGCATTTGCCGCGCTAACGCCGGCCGTGCTCGCCACGAGGCTGGTATTTTATCTTTTTTACCGCCTTTATTTGGTATTGCCGCTGGCTATCGCGGTTATTCTGGCGGAGCGCTGGCGGATGCCAGGGTTATTCGCCGGCTTTGCCGCCTGTCTGCCATGGCTGGGGCTGAACTGGCTGGCTGTGAGCGCGATTGCCGGAACGCTGAGCAACTACTACCCGTTCCCTATGATCTTCGGCTTGTTCTGGCCCCTGGCCGCGCAGGATTTCGCCGAGCGGATGGGTGCGGTGCGGGTCTTGCCCCGCCGCTGGGTGTTATGCGCCTTCATGGCCATGCTGCTGGCCAGCTTTGTTGGGCTGTGGGGCATGCAAGACCCTCTGAACCTTCGCTTCCCGCGTGATTTCCTTGGCATCCCCAGCGCGTCCTCCCAGATGGCGGCGGAGCAGGTCGTGCGTGCTCTTGCCGCAGCACCGCTTGGCCGTGTGGCGGTGGATGGCAGCGTGATCGCGCTTGCCCCTAATCAATTCCTGCAATCGCAATGGGTTTTAAATCCGCAATCAAAACTGCCCGATACGGTGATTTTCTTCACCGCAGGGCCGGGCACTGGCGAAGCCCTGAAACTGGCCGCCAGGGCAGGGTTGACAAATTTCCTGCAAATACCGGGCACGGCCTTGCGTGTTGCGACGAATAAGACGCTGGACCTGAAGGCGCTGAACCTCCAGCCATGGACACCATCCGGCGCTAGTAATTAAACTGGTAGGTCAGCCCCACGCTGCTGCTGTTCTGGCCGGTGCTATTGGTGCCGGTGGAGGTTTGCAGTTTTAAGCCTTTATACAGGTTGATCTCGACATTTGCGGCGGTGCCCTGGCCGCTGGCGGCCTGGCTGGCGCCTACATATACACCAGGGGCAATATAACGCCCGGCCTGCACCGAGGGCGCGCCGGTGGCGGAGCTGCCGAGCGAAAGCTGGTCCAACCCCAGGGCGTTACGCACGGAATCCAGCGGGTTCGCCCCGCCGCCGATGCCCGACATCTGCGCCAGTGCCGCCGCCAGCGAGGCCGCCTGGAACGGTGAGAGGTTGGCGGTGCTTTGAGAAAACAGCAGCTGGGAGAGAATTTCATCCGACGGTAGCGGCGGCGAACTGCTCAGGCTGATCTGCGGTTTTGCCGCCGTGCCGCCAACCACCAGCGTCGCGGTGCCGTTATTGCTGGTGTGTGTTGTCGCCTCCAAATCCAGCGCCGGAATGAAGCCGCCGCCGTTGAAATCGATTTTGCCCGAGGTGAATTGCAGGGTTTTGCCCGCCAGCGAGAAATAGCCGCGGATGAGGGTGAACCCGCCGGAGGGCTGCGGATTATCGGTGGTGCCGTCTATGCGGATATGCCCGCCAAGCTCGGCGAACAGCCCGTCGCCACGGATGAAGATCTGGTTCTTGGCGTGCACATCCAAGGCAAGCTGGATAGGCGGGGTAGGCGGTACCGCGCTTTTGGGCAAGGCAGGCGGCGCGCTGGCGTTATGGATTGGCAGATTGGCGACCGATGGCGGCAGTGATTTCGGAATGTTGATGTTGGCTTTCAGAATATCGATCCGCCCGCCCAGCCTGGCCGCACCTTTCATATCGCCTTTCAGGCTCAGCGCCGCGTTCAGCGTTTCGGTAACGAGGTCGGAGGCGATGGGCGTGGCATGATCCGCGTTCAGGGTGAAATCCACCGGCATGGCGGGTGCGCCGAGATTGATGGTGCCGTGGCCTGAAATGGTGCCCTGGCCGGCTTTGGCCGAAAGGCTTTGCAGCGTGATAAGCCTGTTCGCGGCTGCCACATCAGCGTTGATGGCAACGAGATTGAGGCCGGAGGCGATGTTCTGCACCGACCCCCCGGCCAGTTTCAACATGCCATTGGCGGTGGGGGTTTTGGGTGTGCCACTCACGCGCAGATTGGTGGTGATAACCCCGCGTACGAGGTTACCATTGGCGGCTAAAATGGGGTCCAACAGTTTCAAATCCAGCCGCCCCGCCACGCTCAGGTTCATCGCCCCGGTCATTGCCATCGGCGCGGTGCCGTTCACGGTGAAATTCACATTCTGCCCGGCATTCAAGCCGAGATTCACATCCACCGCGCGGCCTTTCAGGTTTGCCTTGGCGTTGATGTCCGCCGGGGGCAAGGAGGCAGCGGGGCCGGATTCGTCGTGCAGTTTTTGGGCGGTGAGAGTGATCTGCCCGGTAGGCGCTTTGGGTGTGCCGGCGAGCTGCATGTTGGTGGTAACAAGCCCGCTCAGCCTGGTGTTTATCTTAGCCAGCAGCGGGTTAAGCATGGCCATGTTCAGCCGTCCGGCTATGACCAGTTTCATGGCGCCCGCCATGGAAAGCGGAGCCAGGCCGCGCGCGGTGAGGTTTACATCCTGCCCGGCGCTGGCGGCGAGGTTTATGTTGGCGTTGTTGCCCTGGAGGTCTGCTGTGCCGGAGAGGCTGGCAGCTGGAATGCCGGTGGTGGATTTGTCGATATAGCGCAGACCGGTGGCGTTCAGCGCCACTTTTCCGGCTGGGGCCTTCAGTGTGCCGGTAAGGGCAGCGGTGAGGTTCACCACACCCGCCGCGTTCAGCTTGGGCGAAAACAGCCTGGCCATCGCAAGGTCCAGATTTTGAACATTGGCCTTGGCGCTCAGGGTGGGCGAGAGCGTGCCATCCAGCGCCACGCTGGTTTTGCCGATGGTGAGGTTCAGATGATGCACAGCCACATCTGGTTGGGATTCGATATCGGCGGGGCCGCGCAACCTGGCCGCCAACCCGTGCCAGTCCGCGTTCAATCTGGCGATGCTGGCACTTTTGGTCTGCGTGTTCAAAACACCCGCGAGGCTGAGCCTGGCGGGGTAGGACATTAGCCGGGCGATGGTGGCATCTGCCTGGATGGCCAGGGCGGTAAGTTGGCCCTGGGCGGAAACAGTGCCGTTGATGGAGCCGACGGACGGGGTGGCGATGATATTCTTCGCGGTGACGTTCAGGGTAAGGTTCTGGTTGTTCTGATAGGCGAAATCCATCATCGCCGCGCCGTGCATGTGGCCTGAGGTGAATGCATCGAAATCAGACAGCGAACCAAGTGCAATATGGGCCGTGCCGGTGGGCAGCCTGGCCCCGGCGGCGAGGTTGAGGTCTGCCTGGGCGGTGAGGGATTTCCAGTCCGCCTGGGCGATCTTCACGCTGGAGGCGCCATGGGCATTGCGGACAAAAACGGCGTTCAAGGCCAGCGGCGCGCCCGCCAGCATGCCGGTGCCGGTGAGGCTGCCTTCCGGGGCCTGCGGCAGATGGGCGGCGTGCAACGTGATATTGAATGGGCCGGTGGGCACGCCCGGCACGGTCATCTGGCCGGTAATTTCCGCATCCGCCGCAAAGTCTTTCGGGTTGCCGGTGATGTGGCTTTGCACCTGCACCGCACCGGCAAGCTGCGGGGCGAGGGCGGCAAGGTTGCTCAGCTTCGCGTCCGTGGTCAGGTCCAGCTTGTTCTGGCCCAGCATGCCGCTGCCGTTCAGGGCAAATTGCGGGCCTTTCAGCGCCAATTGGCCGATCGTGACGTTTTTGCCCTGCAAACTGGCGAACAAGGAGATATTCGTTCGCCCGGCCAGCAGTCTGTTCAGCCCGGCGGGGGCTTGATCAAGCGCCACGTGGCCCTGGAGGGAGAGGGTTGCGCCATTCTTGGCGGCGGTCTGTGCCACGAGCAGGTGCAGTTGCGTGTCCCCGCTCAAAGCCTGCTGTGTTAATGCGCCGAACGGAGCGAGGGCGGGGATGGTGAGGACTACATCCGCGAAGGGGTCCGGCGGGTCCAGCCCCACGGCGCCGCTCATGTTCAGCATTGCGGAGCCCAAAGCTATTTTGGCTTGCAGCGCCGCGCGGCTGCGCGGGCCTGCAAGGGCAATCTCCATGTTCAAAGGCTGTTGCACCTGCGGGCCGGCAAAATGGCCGAGCAGCCCGTTTGGCGGCTCCTGCACGTGCAGCTTCATCGCTACATTTTGCGGGTCCAGCATGGCATTGAGGATATACGATGCGTTGCCGCTGGGTGTGGTGGCTTTCAGCGCGATTTCGCCATGCTGGACATCACGCAGATGCGTGCTGCCGGTGACATGCAGGGTGATATCCTCTCCAGCCAGAGAAGGGGCTATGTGCAGCGCGCCGATTTCGAGCTTATCCAGGTTCAAGCGCATATTTGGCAGGCTGAAATTGCTGCTGCCCTTTTTTTTGCTGGCCGGGTAGGCGGGGCTGCGCGCCATGCTGATGCTCCGCGCGGTGAGCACCTGCACCGAGAGGTTGCCGTGCAGCAGCGCCAATGGTGACCATTTGAGCTCCAGGCTTTGCCCGTTCAGCCATACACCTTTCGTATCCACAAGCTGGATGCTGGAGATTTTGATATCCGACGGAAAATGCCCGCCAAGGCCGCCGACATGAACATAGGATTCGCCGAATTTATTGATGTTGTTGACTGCGAAATTTCGTCCGCTCTGGCTGTTGAGCGCGACAAAAGCACCCAGCACCGCCAGTATGAAAATCAGCGCCAGCGCCAGAAGCCCCAGCAGGATATATTTCAGCCAGCGCATGGGTTAAAACGCCTCCCCGAGCCCGAGATAGAGCGCGAAGCCGCCGCTGCCGGGCGTGCGTTTCACGGGAAAGGCGATATCCGCCCGGATGGGGCCAATGGAGGTGTAATAGCGCGCGCCGAGCCCATAGCCGATGCTCACCTTGCCCTTGAATGGGGTGGAACCGGCATTTACCTGCCCGGCATCCACAAACGGTACAATGCCGATTGTTTTTGTAATATGCTGGCGAAACTCAAAATTTATGGCGTCGATCGCCAATCCGCCCTCGGGCTTATCGTCGGCAAAGAGCGGGCCAACGGTCTGGTAGGCATAGCCGCGAATTGTACCGGAACCGCCGGCATAAAACCGTTGATCCGGCGGCACGCCAAATTGTGTGGCGCCCTCTATGCTGCCCACCACCCCATGCACCGCTATCACGCCCCAGGCCTTGCGCTCGACAGGGAAATAGACCGAGCCGGTGCCCAGAAGAATGACGAACGGGCTGTGTTTAGTGGCGACCACTGGATAAGTAGGCGTTACGGTGAGCGCCAGGCTGTGGCCGCGTGTGGGCTCCAGCAGGCTGTTTGTGGTGTTCCATGCGAAATTAATAGGAAACTGCACCAGCACGTAGGTACGAACGGTGCCTTCCTGTTTCACGCGTTCACTGGTGAAGCTGGGGCCGTAGGTGATGGTGGTGGTTTTGGTGATAGGGCGGGAGAGCGCCGCGCCGAGAATAATTCCCGTGCGGTCATAGGCGATGAGGGATTGTTTCAAGCCCTCGGCGGAGAGAGAGAGGGTCTGCCCGCGCGCATAGTAATCCGGCTTGGTGAACACGCCCTTCACATCGTAACCCGGTGCGGTGGTACCGGTGCCACCGAGCCCATTTGCGGCAACCGAGAGTGTCAGCGTTTCCGCATGGCGGAAAACATTGCGGTCCTCCCAGCTTGTGCCAATGGTAAAACCAGTATCCGTGGCGTAGGCGCCGGAAAGCGAAACCGCGTGACGTTTTTGTTCAACCACGTGGAACATAACCGGCACCTGGCCATTGGTGGCGGAATTGGCGGGAACAGGGGTAACGGAGGAGAATACGCCGAGCCCCAGCAGGGAATCCCGGGCGCTTTGTAACGAGGTATCCGAATAACGCTGGCCGGGCCGTAGGGCGATGTGGCGGCGCAGGAAATTGGGGTTTGTGCGGGTCAGCCCGGAGAAGGAGACGGGGCCGATATCCACCCGCGGCCCGGCGGTAATGGTGTAGGTAACATTAATCGTATGGCTGGGCAGATTGGCTGCCGCGTAAGGTGGAGTTACAGTTGCGAAGCCATAGCCCGCGTTACGCAGATCCGTGGTGAGTTTGGCGCTGGCGGCCAGAATAGGCGCCGCATTCGCCGTTTGCCCCGCACGGATGCCCGGGCGCGGTTTGAAGCCCGGCGGCAGGCC
>JAGXAO010000015.1 GCA_018971565.1 Rhodospirillales bacterium | reverse complement strand
CACAAGCCCTACGTGATTTTAATGGTGGGCGTGAACGGCGCTGGCAAAACCACCACCATCGGCAAGCTCGCCTCTTTGTACCGTGAGCAGGGGTTGACCCCGTTGCTGGCGGCGGGCGATACGTTCCGTGCCGCCGCCGTGGAGCAGTTGCAGGTTTGGGGCAGCCGCGCGGAGTGCGATGTCGTTACGGCACCGGCAAACACAGACCCCGCCTCCCTGGCACACGACGCGCTGAGCCGGGCCCAGAAAACCGGCGCGGATGTGCTGCTGATCGACACCGCCGGGCGGCTGCACAACAAAACCGCCTTGATGGAGGAGTTGCGGAAGATCATCCGCGTCATCCGCAAGCTGGACCCCACCGCGCCGCATGCCACGCTGCTGACGCTGGACGCCACCACAGGCCAGAACGCGGTGACGCAGGTGGGCATTTTCAAAGAGATGGTGGATTTATCAGGCTTGATTGTAACCAAGCTGGACGGCTCGGCGCGCGGCGGCATTGTGGTGGCACTGGCGGAGAAATACCGGCTGCCGATTCACGCGGTGGGCACCGGCGAGCAGATTGCTGATTTGCGGCCCTTCGACGCGACTGAATTCGCAAAGGCGCTGGTGGGGGGTTAGGGGTTTCGCCCATGGCAAATAGACCACGCCTTTCACATCAAAACATTCCATCTTCAAACCAAAGTCATGTCAACCAATTTCCCCGCAAAACCAAAATCTTTGGCAATTATATACTTAGCTAAGCTGCCTCAAAAAGCCGTTCATCTCAAAATTAAGACTGAACTATCGAGAGATGTGAGGGTGATATCCCGTAATGCACTAAATAGTTGCATAAATATATGCAGTTGTGAGAATATAAATTATGACGACTATTGCTACCCCACCTTCCCGAAATGAAGTCTCTTCTGCCAAAGATGCAAAAGTTTCTTTACAGGAAGCTCGTCAGCAAATCGAGCACGAAGAGAGGGAAGAATACACTAAGCTTGCTGCGAACACTTCAATTGCGATGATAGGAGGCGCAGCAGGGTTTTTAGCTTTTGGACCTGTTGGAGCAGTAAGTGGGATTGCTCTTGGTGCTACGGGAGGATGGGCAGCCCTTCACTTTTTGGGACACAAAAAAGAAGACTGACAGCGTTTAGGTGAAGAGACGTGGACAACAACATGAATGCTGTTGGATATTTTTTGCTGAGTTGGCTTGATTATAGGGGAATTTCTGTTTTTAGTCTTGGAATTACTGTAATCGTTTTAATTGTTCGTGGATTGTGGCAACATAAGATGCCCGAGCTTTTAGACGCATTAGCGTTGTTTTTTTCTATCGCCTTTGTGTTTTCTGGACTAACAATTTTTTGTGTTTTTGATTTGACTAACCCCCCAGCGTTCCAAGCGTTGGACGGTAGCACAGATGGCGTTTTAGGCGTAGTTGTATTGCTCGCTTCTGTCTTTTCGTTGTTCTTTGGAATAAAGCAGTTGCGCAAAAGCTAAGAGTTATGCTTATTCTGGTTTCTTTTATTTATCTTTTGCTGAGCCTTGTATTCCTTTTCTTTCTTCAAAATCTCTTCTCGGTCAACCGCAACCAACCGCCTGGATAAGTCCATAAACCTATCCATTGTCGAACCGTCCTCAATAATATCAAGCGGTTGCTTCGTGTCCCGTGAGTTCGTCATATGTCAGCCTCTTACCAGCCAACATACTTACTACCTTACGAAACCGATTGCTATCACTCTCGCTGCGCTCATTAAAACGGAAAACCTGTTCATCCACATACCTATCCAAATGTGGCGGAAGAACAGAAATATACGTTCCTTTAATCGACCGCTTCAACAAACTCCAAAAATTCTCCATACCATTCGTATGAACACGCCCACGAACATATTCCACGGCATGGTCAACAACCGCGTGAACATAGGTCTCAGCTAATCCGCGATAACCGCCATGGGCATCCGTATAAATCTTCGTGCCCGTCTCAACAGCTTTCTTGATTTCAGCTTTAAGCACTTCGCCTGTTGTGTCCTTCACACGACGAGCAGAAACAATGCGGCTTTTGTTCGTGCCAGCACCACGACTCAAAACACCCATCACAACCTGCTTTCCAGAGCCAGCAGCACCACGACCAAAGATTTTCTTTTCCTTTACGGATTTGTGCATGTTCTTGGCTTTGCCACCAATGAACGTTTCATCGGCTTCTGCTTCGCCATCTGATTTCTCAATGGTTCCAGATTGCATCGCCAAACGAATACGATGAAGCATAAACCAAGCGGTTTTCTGCGTCACACCAATGGACCGATGCAGCTCCATCGAACTGATACCATTACGGCAATTAGAGATAAGCCAAATAGCCGTGAACCACTTATCCAATCCGAGAGGTGAATCCTCGAAAATAGTGCCTGTTTTGGCGGAAAACTGGCGTTTCGCGTGTTTGAGTTTGCATTCCCAACGGCGTTGAACAGGCATCCAGCGCGGGTTTTTATGCCCACAGGTAGGACAGCAGACGCCATCTTTCCAGCGAAGCTTGACCATAGTGAGCAAGCTCACTTCGGGGTCAGCGAAATGCTTGATTGCATCCGCAAGAGTCTTCGGTTCCTGGTCAAATGCCTGTTCCATAAGCCGAAAATAGCACGAAAGGCTACTTAGTTAAGTATATAATTGCCAAATCTTTTACCCTCAATAGCTAACACAGCGTTATTATCTAAATTCCCCACTTATGTTCCACGTGGAACATTCCTGGAACCATCGCCGCTTCACCCGCTAACGCCAGCCTCATCCAAGCCCACAGCGGGCAGGGCGGCATCTTCCAGCGCAATAACAGGCCGCAGCGCCAGCACATTGCTGATGCATAAGGCAGAGGCTTTTTGCAGCGTGTCCTGGTCGATGGGCGCTTCCCTTACCAGCCCGGCGGCGAGCAGTTTCGCGCGGCGGATTCCGGGCAAGGCCCCGTCCGCAATCGGCGGGGTAAGCCACAAACCGCCAACGCGCACCAGAACATTGCCGATGCTGGCCCCCGCCACCATCCCGGCGCGGTTGAGCATGATGGCTTCATCCGCCCCGCGCTCTTGCGCCTCCAGCCGGGCCAGTATGTTCGGTAGATAGTTCAAGGTTTTCACCCGTGAAAGCGGCGAGGTCTCGTCTCGCGCCACATGGCGCGCGATAATGGTGCGTACGGGCCGCGGTTCAGCCACCGGAAACGCCGTTATCAACACGGTGGGGGCGGGCAGCTCGGGCGGCAGCAACCCGCGCGGGCCGGGGCCACGGCTCAGCGTCAAGCGCAACCCGCCTTCCGCCAGCCCGTTGGCGGTGGCGGTCCGCGCCAGCATCGTTGCCATCTCTGTTGCATCGAAGGGCAAACCCAGGCGCAGCAATTCCGCCCCCGCCGCAAGCCGCGCGAAATGTGCTGGCACATCCAGCGCCGCGCCGCCACGCAGAAGCAACGTCTCAAACAGCCCATCTCCCAGCGTGAAACCGCGGTCGGTAACGGGGATGGCGGCCTGTGCTGCGGGCAGCAAGGCGCCGTTCAGCCAGACCAGTTCAGCCATGGGCGATCAGGGGTGAGAGCTTCAGCATCATCTCCTCATACTCCGAAGCCGGGTTGCTGTCCCATGTTATGCCGCCGCCAGCCTGGGCGTAGAGCGTATCCGCCGTGGCGGTGATGGTGCGGATGATGATGGAACTGTCCATCGCGCCATCCAGCCCAATCCAGGCGATGGCGCCGCAATAGGCGCCGCGCGGGCCTTCCTCCAGCTCGTCGATAATCTGCATGGCCCGGCGTTTGGGCGCGCCGGTGATGGAGCCGCCAGGGGAACAGGCAAGCAGTAAATCCGCGGCCTCCACGCCGGGGCGCAACCGGCCAGTAACGGCGGAAACCAAATGATGCGCCTGGGCGAAGCGCTCCACACTGAAAAGTTCCGGCACCTGCACGGAGCCGATGGCGCAGACCTGACCGAGATCGTTGCGGAGCAGATCGGTAATCATCAGATTTTCGGCGCACTCCTTCGGGTTTTCGCGCAGGGCGGCGGCGCTGGCTTCGTCCCGCACGGGGTCCGCGTGCCGGGGGGCGGTGCCTTTAATGGGCCTGGCTTCCACATGCCCCGTTGCATCCAGCGAAAGAAAACGCTCCGGCGAGGCGCTGCACAGGGTCACGCCTTCGCCTGTGTCGATAAACGCGCCAAACGGCGCGGGGCTGCGGGCGCGCAAGGCAGCATGGCAGGCGGCGGCGTTGAAGCCCCGAGGCCGGGGCGCGTAGAAGCGTGTGGTGAAATTCGCCTGATACACATCCCCCGCGGCGATATAGGCGCGCAGTTTTTCAACCCTGGCCTCATAAGCGGCGCGGTGCAGTTCGGGATGCCAGTTCAGCCTTGGCAAAGCGGGCAAGGGAATAGGTTTAGCCAGCCGCCTTGCCAGTTCCGCCATGCGCGCGGCGGTGTTCTGCCCTTGCCGGCCCGCCACCAGGGCGAAGCAACGTTTCGCACCATGGTCGAACCCCAGAACCAGATCGAACATGCCAAACCAGCCGGGGGGAAGGCCGGGAATGGCGGCATGGCGGGAGCGGATGCCTGCCTGCGCCAATCCGGCCTCATAACCCAGCCAGCCGATGGCGCCGCCTTTGAAGGGAAACGGCCAGTCCGGCGGGCAAATATCGTCCTGCGGGCGGGCGGCGGTGAGCCAGGGGGGAAGGTCCTGGGCGGTTTCCACGCGCAGAACCGCCAGCGGGTCCAGCGCGATGTAGCTGGTTGCGGCGCGGGGGTCGCCGGTGGCGGCACTGTCCAGAAACACCAGGGGGGCATCTGCCGCCAGGGCGTGGAACGCTGTGCCGGGCTCTATCCAGCCAAGCTCACGGCACAGCATGGAAACGGCTTAAGCCGCGCAGCTTTCAAACCCACGGCGCAGGGCGGGGCGGTTCAGGTCCCGCCCGATGAACACGATGCGGCTTGTCCGCTTTTCCTCCGGTTTCCAGGGCGCCAGGAAATCGCCATCCGCGATCATGTGCACGGCCTGGAAGGCAAAGCGCCTGTCCTCACCCGCGTAAGAGAGGATGCCCTTGGTGCGCAGGATGTTCTGGCCCTGGGATTGAAGGATATGGCCGATCCAGGTGTTGAATTTTTCCGCCGAGAGCGGTTTGTCCGTGCTGATGCTGATGCTGGTCAGATGCTCGTTATGGGTGTGGCTGTCTTCCTCCAGAAAATCCGGCACATTGGCGAGCACGCGCTTAAGGTCGAACGCGCCGAGACCGAGGAGCTGCTCCGCCGGAACATCGCCCTTGGTGGCGGTCTTGATCTCGGCGTAGGGGTTGATGGATCTGATCCTGGCCTGCACGGCGGCGAGTTCATCCGGGTTTACGAGGTCCAGCTTATTCAGCACGATCACATCGGCGAAGGCCACCTGGTCCTGTGCCTCGGGGCTGTCTTCCAGCCGGGCGAGGAAGTTCTTGGCATCCACCACGGTCACGATGGCGTCCAGCCGGGTTTTGGCTTTCACGTCCTCGTCCACAAAGAAGGTCTGTGCCACCGGGGCGGGGTTGGCGAGGCCGGTGGTCTCAACGATGATGCCGTCGAATTTCTGGGCGCGCTTCATCAGCCCGCCGACGATGCGGATGAGGTCGCCGCGCACCGTGCAGCAGATGCAGCCGTTATTCATCTCGAACACTTCCTCGTCGGAATCCACCACGAGGTCGTTATCCACGCCCAGCTCCCCGAACTCGTTGATGACAACGGCGTATTTCTTGCCATGCGTGCCGGTGAGGATGTTGTTGAGCAGCGTGGTCTTGCCCGCACCCAGATAGCCGGTGAGGACGGTGACAGGAACGAGGTCGGACATTTTCAATTACCCACAAATCTGAATTCGCGGACAGGATGTAACGCGTAAACCCCATCCCGCAAGGTTTGGACCGGTTCAGGATGGCTGGGGTGACGAATTCTCAGGCCGGATGATCCGGCCAGGGATAGGCGGTTTCGCTGGTGCCGTTGAAGGCGGCGTCCAGAATATAGGCCGCCACGCGGCGTTCATTGAACAAATCCGCATAGCGGCGGCGGCCCGCGGCGGCCACACGCATGCGGGCGGCGGGGTCGGCGCGGTAGCGGGCGATCAGCTCGGCCAGCTCATCCAGGCTGGAGAAAAACCCCATCTCGTCATCGCCGAAGAAACGGTCATAGCCGGTGGCGCGTTCGATGACGGCCAGCAGCCCGTTGCCGGTGAGGTGGGCCAGACGGTCTGAGCTATAGAGGAAATCATCGACGCGGCGGCTGATATTGAGGCCGATGGCGGCCTGCTCGAGAGCCGCCTGATAGGCCGCGCCGTTCACGAACCCCTGCCCGAACAGGCCGGGGGTGAGGGCGCGCAAACCGGGCTGGCGGGCCAGGACATCGCGCATGAAATCTTCCATGTTCCAGGGCTGGCCGCAGACCACGCGCTTCGGACGGTCCGGGTTGCCGCAGGCATAGAAGAGATCGAAAGGAGGGGTTTGCATTTCGTCCACCCGGCCACGCTCTATGGAAAGATCGACCGGGTTGGGCATGAAGCCCACCCGCGCGCCGGGGCGGCGGAGTTTTTCCATCGAGAGCCCGGCGGTGGTGACGAGGGTGAGGTCCACCACACCCTGCTTGCCCTCAATCCGCCGGATATTATCCGGCTCGAACAGCGGGTCCACGTTCCATTGCACCACGCGCAGGCCGGGCAGATCCTCACGGATGGCGGTGATGGAGGCGGCGTCCAGCATGTCCGCATGGCCCAGCACCATCAGCTCGGGCTTATGGGCGCGGCAATAATCGCGGGCCATCTTGTTGAAGTGGGCGCGGCCCAGGCGGCGGTGGCCAAAGCCGAAGGCGCGGGCTAGGTCACGGTCCGACAGCGCCAGAACCTGGTGCCCGTTGCGGATGAAGCCATTGCAGAGCTTGATGCCGGTGGCGTGCTGATTGAGGCTTTTAAGCGATACCGGCGCGTAGCCGATATGCACGATCCGGACCATGAGTGCCTGAATTCCTGCCGCTGGGATATGCCGCGTTACTAAATGCCCCATGCCAAGTCAACGAACCGCGCGCCCGGGCCGGAAACTGAACAAAGATTATCTTGACACTGCAAAGAGCGGCGGGCCAACGCATGCCCACATGAAGTCTTCAGATTTGGCCCGGCCCACGATCGACCTGCTGGCGATGCGGCGGTGGAAAGTTCCAGCCTTGATTACCGCCAGAGTCGTCATGCCTCTCAGCTTCGCGGGGGGGCTGTTGCTGCCCAGCAACGCGGCGTGGGGCTTGCTATGCTATGTTCTGTTGCTGCCGGTGGTGCTGGTGAGGCTGGCCCGCGGCTGGCGGCCGGATTGGCGGGACTATAATTTTTCCGCCATGCTGGTGCTCTGCGCGTGGTCCAGCCTTGCCATATTATGGGACCATAATATTTCCGGCCAGGGGAACGGCCACTTCTATTGGGCGCTGAATGCGGCCTGCACCTTCGCCTTCCTGCTCTGTTTCAAGATGGCGGAAACCGACGCGCCGGGCAGCCGCGAGCGCGCCATTACCGTGCTGATCAGCGCCGGGGTGGTGAATGCGCTGATCTCGTTGGGCATGATTTTGCTGAGCGGCGACCTGCATACCCGCATGAAGGGCTGGGGAGCCGCGCAGAACCCGGTGCTGGGGGCGGCGATCATGGATATCTGCCTGCTGCTGGCGCTGGAGCGTGTGGCCCGGGGCGGCCGGGCGCGGCGCTATTATGTGGCCGCCATGGTGCCGATGCTGCTCTACCTGCTGTTCAGCTATAGCCGCACGCCGCTGCTGGCTTTGGGCTGCGCGCTCGCCATCATCGCGTTCAGCAGTTGGGCGGTGTTCCGCCGGGTGGCGTTGGCGGGGGTGTGCGCGCTGTGCGCCGCCGGAGTGGTGTGGCTGCTGAAACCGGGGCTGGCCGCCTTGTTTGAACAAAATCTGCTGGCGCGGGGCACGGATTGCCATCTGACCATCTGGAGCACGGCCTGGCAGCTGATCCTGTCCAACCCGATTGTCGGCTATGGGCCGTCGGCACGGTTGCCGATTCTGCCACACGGGTTCTGCCCGGCCTATCCCAGCCCGCATAACCTGTATCTCTCGCTGCTGCTCTATAGCGGGGTGATCGGGTTCCTGCTGTTCTGGGTGTGCGAGATGCAGCTGTTCCGGCATCTGCGCCGCAGCGCGCGGGGGTTCAGCGCGCGGCTATGGTTGGCGATGATGGTGATTCCGCTGGTGGGCGGGTTATCCGACCTTACTCAGGTCATCAAGGGTCCGTCGCCCTTGTGGTATATCATCTGGGTGCCGATGCTGCTGGTGATGAGCATGCGCCCTGAGCGGAAAGCCTAACGCGCCTTCGTCTGGGCCAGGATGGCTTCGTAAGTTTCCAGCATTTTGCGTGTCACCGCCTCACGGGTAAAATTTGCAAGATATTCCGTGTGGCCGGTCTGGGCGATGCGGTTTCGCAAATCCGGGTTGTCCAGCACCGCGCGTACGGCCCCGGCCAGGGCGGGGGCGTTGTCAGCCGGTACCAGCATGCCGTTCTCGCCATCGCGGATGGTGGCGCGGGGGCCGTCTGACTCGCAGGCGATGAAGGGGGTGGCGGTGGACCAGGCGTCCAGAATGACGGTGCCGAAGGGCTCGTAGCGCGAGGGTAGCAAGCAGATATCCGCCGCGCGCAGCAAGGCGCCGCGGTCGTTCCTCCAGCCGAGGAAATGCGCCCGTTCCGCGACCCCCAGCTCATCCGCCAGGGTTTTCAACGCGGCTTCCTCAGGGCCGGAGCCCGCGACCCAGAGATGGCAGTCGGGCAACTGGGCCAGGGCGTGTAAGGCGGTGTCGATGCCTTTCACCTTGTGCAAGCGGGAGAGGATGAGCAGGGTTTTGGCAGCCTCCGGCGTGTTGAGGCTGGTACGGGCGATGGGTGCGGCGGCCTCGACCGAGGGGAAGGTGGGCACGTAAAACGCCGTGCCGGGCCTGGCGCCGCTTTCATAGGCGTGGCGCGCAAGGTCTTGCGTGACGCCGATGAAATGCGTGCAGGCGGAGAAATGCTTCTGCTGCTCCTCATAATCCCCATACCAGCCAATGATGGCCGGGGCGGCGCCTTTTGGCACGAGGCTGACGGCCCGGCGCATCCAGCAATGGATGATATCGGGCTTATACTCGCGGATGAGGGCGTTGAGCCGCCAGCGCTGCAGCGGGCGGATTGGGTGGGCCAGCACCGAAGGCGCCATGGCGAGCCCTGCCTGTTGCAGCTCCGCGCAGCGCGGTGCCGTGGCGCGCATGACGATACGCTGGTTCAACCCGGCCTCGTGCAGGCTGAGCATGATATCCGTGGAATAAAGCTCGGCACCGCCGTTTCTGTTCCCGGCCATGATCTGGAGAACCCGCATGGCGGCTCCGTTAGCCCGTTCCGCTGAGGCGGGCAAATGCGGTTCCCCTCAGCTTTTGACCTTTACGTAAGACCCCGGTGCGTCTTCAAGCGCCTTGAAGCCACGCGCCTTGCCCGGCTCGCGCGCTGGAACCTTCTCGCTGTTTTGCGCGGTTGCCCAGCGTTGCCAGTCTGGCCACCAGGAGCCACCGATTTCGGTGGCGCTGGCGAGCCATTCATCCGGGCTTTCCGGCATGTGCTGATTGATGAAATGATTATATTTGCCGCCTTCGGGCGGGTTCACCACCCCGGCGATATGGCCGGAGGCGGCGAGCACAAAGCGCACCTTCCCCCCGAAATTCCGTGCCCCTTTATACGTGCTCATCCAGGGCGCGATGTGGTCCTCCCGGCAGGAGAGAAAATAGCAGGGCACCTTCACCTGGCCGAGATCGATGGGTACGCCTTTCATGAAGATGCCGCCCGGCATGCTGAGCAGATTCTTCTGGTACATGTTTCGTAGATAGAATGAGTGCATCGCCGCCGGCATGCGGGTGGAATCGGAATTCCAGTAGAGCAGATCGAAGGGAAATGGTTCCTGGCCGAGCAGGTAGTTGTTCACCACGAAGCTCCAGATTAGGTCGTTGGCGCGGAGCATGTTGAAGGTGGTGGACATCTCGCCGCCATCGAGATAGCCCCGCCGCGTCATTTTATCCTCAAGCGAGGAGAGCTGTTCTTCGTCGATGAAAATGCCGAGCTCGCCGGAATCTGAAAAATCCGTGAGGGTGACAAAAAACGTGGCGGAGGCGATGCGCTCATCGCCCATTCTGGCCATGTAGCCCAAAGTGGAAGCCAGCAGCGTGCCGCCCAGGCAATAGCCGATGGCGTTGACCTGCGGCTGCTTGGTGATTCTTTCAATCGCGTCCAGCGCCGCCAGCACGCCTTCCTGCATGTAATCGTCGAAATTCTTGTCCGCCAGATGTTCATCCGGGTTCACCCAGCTCACCATGAACACCGTATGGCCCTGGGAGACGAGCCAGCGCACCAGCGAGTTCTTCGCCCGCAGATCCAGGATATAGAATTTATTGATCCAGGGCGGCAGGATGAGCAGCGGGCGGGCCAGCACATGCTCCGTGGCGGGGCTGTACTGGATGAGCTGCATCAGATCGTTCTGGTACACCACCTTGCCGGGGGAGGCGGCGATGTTCTCACCCACATGAAAAGCATCCGTATCGGTCATCCGGATTCGCAATTTGCCGCGCCCCTGCTCCAGGTCGTTCAGCAGATTATTCAGCCCGCGCACCAGGTTCTCGCCGCCGGTCTCGCGGGTTTTGCGCAGCACTTCGGGGTTGGTGAGCGCGAAATTGCTGGGGCTGAGCGCGTTGATGAACTGGCGGGCGTAAAAATCCACCTTCTGCGCGGTTTTCGGGTCCAGCCCGTCCACCTGCGTCACCACATCGTTGATATAGCGCGCGGAGAGCAGATAGCTCTGTTTGATGAAGTCGAAAATTTCGTTCTGGCGCCAGGCAGGGTCGGCGAAGCGTTTATCCTTGGGGTCGTGGCCGATCACGGGCTCAGGGTCTTCGCCAGACCAGATGCGCCGGGCGGTGTTCTGCCAGAGGGTCATGTAGTCCCGCCATAGCCCGATTTGCGCCTCCATAAGCTGGGAGGGGTTGGAGAGCAGCTTCGCGGTCATTTCCATGAAGGCGCCGCTGATATTCAGCGGGTCCATATCCATGCCCTCGGCGGCCTGGCGCTTCATCCATTCTGCCACCAGCTTCTGGCTGCGCGCGGCGATATCGGCCATCGACCGGCTGAGTTCACCAGGATCTGGCAGTTTGATATCAGGCTCCTTGGACGGCATGGGCGCGTTCATGACGGGCAATCCTTTCCGAGGCGGCGATTCTCAGGCAAACAAGCCACATTGCCGGGGCGCGCGGTGTTTCGTGCAGGGTGGCTATAGAGAGGGATATGATGTTCGGGCGGCACTTCGCGGCTTCATGGTTGGTTTTGGCGGCGGCCTCTCTTGGTGGTTGTTCTCAGTCGGTGGGTTTGTACCACGAGATGGAAGGTGGCGCGATTGCGCAAAACCGGCAACCCCCGCCGGGGGCCAGTCTGCCCTACCCGAATCTCGCGGATGTGCCAGCACCTGAAGCCGCCACCGCACCTGGGGCGCAGGCCGCCATTACCGCGCAGGCGCAAGGCGGAGTTTCTGCACCTTCCCCAGGGGCGCTGGCAGGGCTTGCCTTGCCCAGCGCCGCACCAGCTTTGCCCAATGTGCCGGGCCTTGCCCTTTCCAACCCCAGCTTTGCACCCGCGCCGCCGCAGCCGCCGGTGGCGGTTAAACCGCCAGCCCCGCCACCGGCCCCGCCGGTTGGCATTGCCTTTGCCCCCGGCTCCGCTTTGTTGCCACATAGCCAGGCTGAACTGATTCAGGGCGTAGTGAGGCAGCGCAATGGCCAACGGTTGCGCGTGGCCGGTTTCGGCGAGGGGTCGATGACCCTGGCGCTGGCCAGGGCCCAGCGCCTCGCGGATGCGCTCACCGCTGATGGCGTGCCGGGCGGTGATATTGAAACCAGTGCATTGGCGGCGGGTTCTGGTGGGTTCGTGCAATTGGTGTATTGAGCAGCGCATCCATCAACCACGCAACCGAGTTCAAAATGTCCGACGAGTTTCATCGCATACGCCGCCTGCCCCCTTACGTGTTCGCGGAAGTGAACGCCGCCAAGGCCAAGGCGCGCGCCGCGGCCGAGGATATTATCGACCTCGGCATGGGCAACCCGGACAGCCCCACGCCGCCGCATATTGTGGCGAAGCTGGTGGAAACCGTGGCGGACCCGCGTAGCCACCGCTATTCCACCTCCAAGGGCATTCCCGGACTGCGCCGTGCCCAGGCGGCTTATTACCAGCGGCGCTGGGGCGTAAAGCTGGACCCGGAGACGGAGGTGATCGCCACGCTGGGCTCCAAGGAGGGGTTGGCGAATCTGGCTGCTGCCATCACCTCGCCGGGTGATACGATTCTGGTGCCCAACCCGTCTTATCCCATCCATCAATTCGGCTTCATCATCGCCGGTGCGTCTGTCCGCTCCATCCCCGCCACACCGGATGATGAGATGCTGGCCGCCATTGACCGCGCGGTGCGCCATTCCGTGCCGAAGCCGACAGCGGTGATCGTGAATTTTCCCTCCAACCCCACCGCCTATATGGCCACGCTGGAGTTCTACAAGGATCTCGTGAAGCTGGCCAAGCAGCACGAGATTTTCATTATCTCTGACCTTGCTTATTCGGAGATTTATTTCGACGGCAACCCGCCGCCCTCCGTGCTCCAGGTGGAAGGGGCAAAGGATATCACCATCGAGTTCACCTCGATGTCCAAAACCTATTCCATGCCGGGCTGGCGCATGGGGTTCGGGGTGGGCAATCCACGCCTTATCACGGCGCTGACGAGGATGAAGTCTTACCTGGATTATGGCGCATTCACGCCGATTCAGGTGGCGGCGACGGCGGCGCTGAACGGCCCGCAGGATTGTGTGGAGGAAATGCGCGCCCTCTATAAGGAACGGCGGGATATTCTGATTAAAGGCCTGCATGGGGCTGGTTGGGATGTGCCGAGCCCAGAAGGCTCCATGTTCGCCTGGGCGCCGATTCCGCCGAAATATGCGCATCTGGGCAGCGTGGAATTCTCCAAGCTGCTGATGGCGAAGGCGAAGGTGGCGGTGGCGCCGGGCATTGGCTTCGGTGAATATGGCGATGGCCATGTGCGCATCGCGGTGGTGGAAAATTCTCAACGCCTGCGCCAGGCCGTACGCAACATCAAGCAATTCCTGGCGACTGATAATGGAGCCCCGGCCGATGTTTTGGCGGAGACTAAATCTTGAAGCCGCTTAAAGTAGGCATTGCCGGGCTCGGCACTGTGGGCGCCGGTGTGGTGAAGCTGCTGGCCGCGCAAAAAGAGCTGATAGCGGCCCGTGCCGGGCGGCCGATTATGGTGACAGCGGTATCCGCGCGCGCGCGTGGCCGCGACCGTGACGTGAAGCTGGACGGGCTGACCTGGCATGACGATGCCGTTGCCCTGGCGCATGACCCGGATGTGGACGTGGTGGTGGAGCTGATCGGCGGTGCTGATGGCAAGGCCAAGGCGGTAGCGGAAGCCGCCATTGCGGCGGGCAAGCCGTTTGTTACCGCCAACAAGGCGCTGCTGGCCGTGCATGGCGCGGCCCTGGCGCGGGCCGCAGAAGCGAACAACGTGACCATTGCCTACGAGGCGGCGGTGGCGGGGGGCATTCCCGTTATTAAGGCGCTGCGCGAGGGGCTGGCGGCGAATCAGGTTTCCCGTGTGGCGGGCATTCTCAACGGCACCTGTAATTACATACTGACTGTAATGCGCGAAGAAGGCCGGGGTTTCGGCGATGTGCTGGCCGATGCCCAGAAACTCGGTTACGCCGAGGCGGATCCGAGCTTCGATATCGATGGTGTGGACGCCGCGCATAAGCTCGCCATTCTGGCGGGGTTGGCCTTTGGTGTGAGAATCAGGTTCGATAGCCTGCATATCGAGGGTATCCGCCGGGTTTCGGCGCTGGATATTTCCTTCGCGCAGGAGCTTGGCTACCGGATTAAACTGCTGGGCATCGCTGAGCAGACCGAAGCTGGCATTTCCCTGCGTGTGCACCCGGCCATGGTGCCGGTTGAAAAACCCATCGCCACGGTGGACGGTGTTTTTAATGCCGTGCTGCTGGAAGGGGATTTCTCCGGCCCCGTATTTTTGCGCGGGCGGGGTGCGGGTGAAGGCCCGACGGCGAGTGCGGTGGTGGCCGACCTTATCGATCTTGCCCGCGGTATCCGCGTGCCGGTATGGGGCATGGAGGAAAGCGCGCTGAAGGATGCGCGGATTATGCCCATGGCGGAGCTGGAGAGCGCCTATTTCCTGCGCCTGATGGTGGTGGACCAGCCCGGCGTACTGGCGGATGTGACCGCAATTCTGCGTAATCATGGAATCTCCCTGGAGAGCATGTTGCAGCATGGGCGCGCTCCTGGGGAATCTGTGCCGATTGTGCTGGTAACGCATGAGACGTGCGAGGCGAAGGTGAATGCCGCGCTGAAAGACATTGCGGCGCTGCCCACCGTGCTGGAGCCGCCGGCGCTGATCCGTATCGAACCAAAGTAAGGGAGTTCCCAAATGACCGAACGCCGCCTTGAAGATGTCTCGGACCGCAACCTGGCGCTGGAGCTGGTGCGGGTGACGGAGGCGGCGGGCATTGCTGCCTCGCGCTGGATTGGCCGTGGCAAGAAGAACGAGGCCGATGGCGCGGCCGTGGAAGCCATGCGCAAGGCGTTCGACACCGTGGGCATCGACGGGACTGTGGTGATCGGCGAGGGCGAGATGGACGAGGCGCCGATGCTCTATATTGGCGAGAAAGTGGGCTGCGGCGGCCCGGCCATGGACATTGCCGTGGACCCGCTGGAAGGCACCACCATAACCGCCAAAGGCGGCCCCAACGCCATCGCCACCGTGGCGTTGGCCGAGCGCGGTAATTTTCTGCACGCGCCGGATATTTACATGGACAAGATTGCCGTGGGCGGCGGGCTGCCGGATGGGGTGGTCTCGCTGGATGCACCGGTGCGGGAGAATTTGAAGAACCTCGCCTCGGCCAAGGGCATCGACATTTCGGAGCTGATGGTCTGCATGCTGGACCGTGAGCGCCATGCCGAGACCATCGCCAAAATCCGTGAGGCGGGGGCGCGCATTCTGCTGCTGGGCGATGGCGATGTGGCGGGGGTTATCGCCGCGTCCATGCCTGGAGGCGGGGTGGATATGTATCTGGGCTCCGGCGGTGCGCCGGAGGGTGTGCTGGCGGCGGCAGCCTTGCGCTGCACCGGCGGGCAGATGCAGGGGCGGCTGATGTTCGAGGATGAGGCGCAGATTGAACGCGCGCGGGGCATGGGGATTACCGACCCAAGCCATATCTACACGCTGGAGGAAATGGCCAAGGGAGATGTGATGTTCGCGGCCACGGGGGTTACCTCGGGCGCCATGCTGGCTGGTGTGCGGCGCGTGGGGCAGGGGGCGGTGACCCATTCCATCGTCATGCGCTCAAAGTCTGGCACGGTGCGCTATGTGGAAGGGCACCATAATTTCGCGAAGAAAAATCTCGGGCTGTAAGGGCTGGTCAAAGCGCGCGCATCAGCGCCACGAATTCTTCGACTTTCAGGGTTTCGGCGCGGCGGGAGGAATCGATGCCCGCTTTGGCGCAAAGCGCATCGCCGCCCAGGCCCTTCAAAGCCCCGCGCAGCATTTTGCGGCGTTGGCCGAAGGCGGCGGCGGTCAGGCGCTCCATGGTTTTCAACTCCGCGGGCGATGGCTGTTCAGGGCGGGGGACAAGGCGGATGAGGGCCGATTCCACCTTGGGCGGCGGGGCGAAGGCACTGGCGGGAATATGCATCAGCATCGTCACCTCGCACAGCCATTGCGCCAGCACGGAAACGCGGCCGTAAGCGCCGGTATTGGGCCCGGCACAAATACGCTCAGCCACCTCAAGCTGGAACATCAGCGTCATGGAGTGATAGTCCGCCGCCTGTTGTAGCCAGTTTACCAGCAGCAACGTGCCGATATTATATGGCAGGTTGGCGATAATGGCGCGTGGGGCGGCCACCAGGGCGGGCAGGTTGGCTTTTATGGCGTCAGCCTCGATGATGGTAAGCCGTTCCGTCGTGGCGGCAAGCTGGGTTATGGCCGCCACGGCACGCTTATCGTATTCAATGGCGGTGACATGCATGGCCTTGGTTTCCAGCAGCGCGCGGGTGAGCCCGCCTGGGCCTGGGCCGATTTCAATGACATTCAGCCCTTCCAGATTGCCCGAAGCGGCGGCAATGCGCGCAAGCAAAACGGGGTCCAGCAGGAAGTGCTGGCCGAGGGATTTATCGGCCCGGAGGTCGAAACGACGGACCACCTCTGCCAAGGACGGTAATAAAAATTCAGCCATGGCCGCTTGTTAGCCGATGCCCGGCCGTGGCAACAGAGGCGTGTGGATAACACAAACGGCCACGCTGGTTTTCTGCGCATACCTCCGCTGCTGCGCGCTTTGGTGCGGGCGGATGAGGTATGGCTCGCCCTGCTGGCGGCTGTGGTGGGAATCTGCGCCGGTTTGGGCGTGGCGCTGATCAACGAAGTTTCGTTCCTGATGCACCAGAATCTGTTCGCGCTGATGCCGGGGATGGAGCTTTCTGAAACCCCCCGGCTGGACCCGGAGCGGGCCTTTGCCGTGCCTGTGCTGGGCGGGTTGCTGCTCGGCCTAAGTTTATGGGTGCTGGCGCGCCTGCGGCCTAAGCCCCTGGTTGACCCGATTGAGGCCAATGCACTTTACGGCGGCCGGATGTCGCTGACGGATTCGTTGATCGTCGCCGCGCAGACGGCATGGTCCAACGGTGTTGGCGCCTCTGTGGGCATGGAGGCGGGTTACGCGCAGCTGGGCGCTGGGGTGGCCTCCTGGCTGGGCAGGAATTTCCGGCTCAGGCGGAATGACCTGCGCACGCTGGTGGGGTGCGGCGCGGGCGCGGCCATTGCCGGGGCGTTCAACGCGCCGCTCTGCGGCGCCTTTTATGGCGTTGAGCTGGTTATTGGTATTTATTCCGTAACGACCCTGCCATTTGTCGTTATCGCGGCGCTGCTGGGCACGCTGACCGTGCAGATTTTAGGGTTTGGCGCGCCGCCCCTGAATGTAACCTTGCCGGTGGATGTGCCGCACGACGCCTATGGGATTGTTTTGATCGAGGGAATTGCCTGCGGTATTGCCGGCATCGTGATCATGCGCGGGGTGACGTTGATAGAAGCTGGGTTCCGGCGCAGCGGGATTCCGATATGGCTGCGCCCCTTGCTGGGCGGCGCGGTGGTGGGGTTGCTGGGCTGTATAACGCCGCAGGCGATGTCATCTGGTCACTCCGCTTTGTACACATATATAAATGTGCCTTTTCCATTTATGGTTGCAGTAGGGTTGCTGCTGGCAAAATCCGTCGCTTCGGCATTTTCAATCGGGTCTGGGTTCCGCGGCGGGCTGTTCTTTGCCTCGCTGTTTCTGGGCGCGATGTTCGGGAAAGTTTTTGCGGGCATAGTGAGCATTATACCCTTCGTAACGCCAATGCCTGTGGGGCTTTATGCGGTGGTGGGCATGAGCGGCATGGCGGCGGCAATTATCGGCGGGCCGATGACGATGACCTTTCTGGCGCTGGAAAGCACGCAGAATTTCGCGGTGACCATGGCGGTGCTGGCCGCCGCCATAGCTGCCACCATCACCGTGCGCCGGCTGTTTGGCTACTCCTTCGCCACCTGGCGGTTTCATCTGCGTGGGGAGCAGATACGCTCCGCCGTGGATGTGGGCTGGATTCAGGCGCTTACTGTGGGGCGAATGATGCGCGCGGTGCCAGTGACAGCGCGGCCGGAAACAAGCCTTGACGTGTTTCGGCAGGAAGTACCGCTGGGAGCGGTGCAACGTGTTGTGGTGACCAACCATGAAGGCGAATATGTTGGCGTTGCGCACCCCGCTGATGCTGCGGCCGTGACAGGTGAACATCGCACTGTGCGGGATATATTACACCAGCAGAATCATTTTCTGTTGCCGGGCATGACGGTGAAAGAAGCGCTCGCGGTTTTTGAAGCCGCCGAAGCCGATGCCTTGGTGGTGCTGGATGGGCCGGATACCCGGCAAGTATTAGGGCTGCTTACCGAGCAATATGCGTTGCGCCGATATAACGAGGAGCTCGACCGGCGGCGGCGGGAAGTATCTGGTGAATAAGCCAATATAATGATTACCAAAAAGAAATACGCGGTTTATAGATGGCAGCAATTTTTATTGTGATTGTGATATAAAACTGTGTAACGGCGTATTTGCTCCAATAAATAAAATAAAATTTTTAAATAGACAAAAATTCCAGCTTGGCCAGGTAATATTAAGGTTGCGCTCCGACCCAGAGATCCGGTATTTTCTCATAAAAAATATATTTCATAATAAAAGAAACATTATATTGTTTATGGAACAAATAACGGAAAAGTTACAACGGTTTAGAGTGTTTGCAATAAGAATTTAAGGGGTTTGGAGTGGCTTATTTCTTGATTTTACTGCACTGCAACGGTAAGACCGACCCAGTGGTGGAAAGTGAGGGTAACTGATGAGTGGTACGTCATATCTAACAGTCGCTGGCGGTGGTACGGCGAATATCCATTCGGGTGTTCTCAGCATTCCTTCTTCGCTGGGCACGACCGTTAATTCTCTTCTGCAGACCTACCTGGACGGTGTTTCCGGGTCTGTTGGCGCGGCCACTGCAGGGTTCGAGAATTACAATGCTGTCAACGGAGCCATTGCATCCGTTGGTGGCGCCGGAATCAATTTCCTCGAGGAAATCACAAATACCGATAGTGTTGGCAACACCGTTTCCGGTGCGCCATTGGGCGGTGTAGTGAGTGTAAATCCCGCTGCGACCACTTTGGTGGTGCAGGCGCCGGGCAACCTGACCATCAGTGGCAGCTCGTCTACGAGCGCGGCTGTGTTTGGCTCGGCCAGCAATGTGGCGTATTCGGTCTCTGGTGGTGCCGGGTCGATTTTCGCTGCTGGCGGCAATGACTCTGTCTACGCGAAAGACGCGGCCGAAACAGTTACCTCCGCCGGTAATGACACGCTGACCTTTGCTTCGGCAACGACGCACAACGAAGTGATTAACGCAGTTGGTAACGCAACCACCCGCGTGTATGTGGGCGGCGCTGATATCGCGACCGTTACAGCCTCCGATAGTTCGCAAGCTTCGGTTGTGTTCCTTACCAACGCTGGTGGCAGCCTGGACTTCATTAACTCCTCAAGCAAAGCTCAGACCATTTATTCCGGCTCCTACACCACGGCCGGCGGTGGTTCGATTTATGCAACCAATGCCGTTACGGCTTTTGGCGGCAGTGGTGGTGGCTTCTTCGTGGGTGGCCGTGGTGGTTTCAACCTGCTGAATGGCGGCACTGGCAACTCCACGCTGGTTGGTGGCGGTGCTAACGATACGCTGATCTCGGGTGGTGTGCAAAACTACCTCTATACCGGTGTTGGCGCGGAAACCCTGATGGGTGGCGGTGTCAGTAACGTATTCCAGGTTGGCCTGGAGAATGTTGGCATTGGTATGACCTCAGCGGTCGGCGACCTGGTTTCTGCTGGTGGTTCCGGTGCGCAGGATTTCCTGTTGGGCAATCTTGCCGCGACAACCCTGACAGGTTCCACCGTTACTGGCGCATCCAACGTTTATGACATACTTGGTGCGGTTTCCACTGGCAGTGGCCTTACCACTCTGGGCGGCAGTACCCTCACCATTACCGATTTTGGTGCCAGCGATCATATCTATTTGATCGATAATACCGGTTTCGGCCCCAATGCGCCCACCTTCGATACAATGCAGGCCGCGCTTGGCGGTGGTGGCACCAATATCCTGCTCAGCGACGGCACGCAGATCACGCTTAAGGGGGTCTCCACCTCGAATATCTCCGTCAGCGGCAGCGGCCACGTTATTACCCTAACCTGATCAGGTTGAGTTCAGAAAAATCTGCCTTGCATTGCAAGGCAGATTTTTTATTGCCTGCGATTCAAAAAGCCGGGAGATTCTGATCTTCCGGCTTTTTCTGTTCAGGAAGCGGGGTGAAAATCCAGAACAGCGCCATTGATGCAATAGCGCAAGCCGGTCGGCGGCGGTCCGTCTTCGAACACATGGCCGAGATGACCACCGCAATTGCTGCAATGTGCTTCAATACGAATCATGCCGTGGCTCCGGTCAACGCTGGTGTCAACCGCGCCATCAACAGGGTCGTTAAAGCTCGGCCAGCCCGTGCCGCTTTCAAACTTGGTGTTGGCGACAAAAAGTGTTTGCCCGCAGCCCGCACAGCTGAAACTGCCGGCGCGTTTTTCAAAGTTCAAGGCGCAGGAGCCAGGATGCTCCGTCGCGTGATCGCGCAGGATCGCGTATTGTTCCGGGGTCAAGCGCTGGCGCCATTCCTCATCGGGCAGGGTGAATGGGAAGTGGGTCTCGTCACTTGCGCTCATAGACGCTTTCTCTCCTTTGCAATGGCTGGCGTTTATATAGTTTCCATGCCAGCCAAACCAAACCCTACTTGCGGAACCTAAGCAAATGGAGATTACAAAGAGAATGAAGACAAGGGAACATCGCCGCCACCAGCATTTACGAATGGGTTAGGGAGTGGCACCCTTGGCGATGGCGACCCGTTTTGTGGATACCCTGTATCAGATTGTCCCGGCTCGTCTCACCAGCCGTGGGGTGTGGGAAAACGGTCTGGCGGCGTTGCGCTTCAAGCGGGGATAGCGCCGTAAAACCATGCCTGCTTTATCAGGCGGCGTTTTTATCGCTTATGTTGGCTGGTCTCGTGCTCAGAGAGCGCCAACGCTCAAGTGTTGCTTCGCGCGCGGGCTTACCGTCATGCAAAGAGGCGGCGATCAGCCGGTCGATCACGGCGGTCCGAAGTTCAGCTTCGGTCTTCAGAGCATTGGCAGGCATCTATTTACCCTTCCATCTTCATAATCCGGACGCTTCGTCCAGTTCCGCGACATTGCTTCGTAACAAAGGCGCGAATAAGGCATTTTGTTAAAACTTATATGGCAACGCAATTTGCCCAATAGGTGAAAAAAATTGTTGAAAAACTGTTATCCCCCCGTGCCAGCAGATTTTAAATTTGTTATGGGCAAATGAGCAAATTTTAAAACTTGAGGCTTCATGGCAAGGTGGCCGGCTTTCATGATCGTAACATGCGTGGCCACGCTTGGTCTGCTTAGCGCCTGCGCCGCTCCGGGCGCGCAAACCGCATCGCTTGGCGGTGCGCCACCAATCTCGGAGCAAGCCCTGAAAGGCTCCTCACCCCAGGTTTTGGATGCTGATTTTGGGGCGCCGATGTTGCGCCGGGTGGATGGGCCAGCACAGGTCTGGCTCTATCATTCGGCAAGCTGCGGGATGAATGTGTTTTTCTACCCAGACGCACAGGGCGTGCCCCGTGTAGCGGCCGTGGTGCCAGATGCCGGGGACAACCCGGAAAGCTGTATGCAGAGCTTTGAGAAGCCCACCACCACCGCAGCACTGGAGCAAGGGGCGTCCTCCTGATAGCCTGTGCGGGCTTGAAATGAGGATGAAATGGCGTCTCTGAAAATCGCCGTGCAGATGGACCCGCTGCACGGCATCGACATCACCGGCGATTCCACCTTTGCGCTGATGCTGGAAGCCCAGGCGCGCGGCCACAAGCTCTGGCATTACGAGGTGCCGCATATGTGGCTGGAAGGCGCGGTGCTGAGAGCACGCGTAAAGCCCGTGACTGTGCAGGCCGTGGAAGGCGCGCATTACGAGTTCGGGCCGGAGCATGTGGCCGACCTTGGCACCATGGATGTGGTGCTGATGCGCCAGGACCCGCCTTTCGATATGGCCTATATCACCGCCACCCATCTGCTGGAGCATATCCACCCCAAGACCTTGGTGGTGAACAACCCGGCTGCCGTGCGCAATGCGCCGGAAAAGCTGCTGGTGACGCATTTTCCACAGCTTATGCCGCCAACGCTGATCTCCTGGGACCGGGGGGCGATCCGGGATTTCCGGGCGCGGCATAAGGATATCATCGTGAAGCCGCTCTTCGGCAATGGCGGTGTCGGCGTGTTCCGCATCAAACCGGATGATGAGAATCTTGGTTCACTGCTGGACATGTTCTTCACAGCCTCCCGCGAGCCCTTGATGGTGCAGCGCTACGAGCCCGCCGTGCGTAAGGGGGACAAGCGGATTATCCTGATTGATGGCGAGCCGCTGGGAGCACTCAACCGTGTGCCGGCGGAGGGGGATTCGCGCTCCAACATGCATGCGGGCGGGGTGGCGGAGCCCACGAAGCTGACCGCACGGGAGCAGGAAATCTGCGCTGCCATCGGCCCGGTGCTGAGGGAGCAGGGTTTGCTGTTTACCGGCATCGATGTGATCGGCGATTACCTTACCGAGATTAACGTGACCTCGCCCACCGGGTTGCAGCAGATCGCGCGGTTCGACGGGGTTAATCTCGCTGCCGCCATCTGGGAAAAAATCGAGGCAATCCGCGCCCGCGCTTAATCCAGCTTGCGCAGAATTGGATGGTAAGCCCGGCCCTGGTAGACAAGGCCGGAGCTGGATTGGCCGAGATGGATGGCCCGTACCTCGCAGAAGAACACCGTGTGCGTGCCGACATCGACGCTCTGGCTCACTTTGCAATCCAGACTGGCGGCTGCGTTTTCCAGCACGGGGGCGCCGGTCGCCAAATTTATCCACTTGCCACGGCTGAAACGCTCTTGCATCGGCAGGTTTCCAACCCCCGCGAAGATGGGGGATAATTCCTCATGCTCATGCGTCAACACGTTTACACAGATGATGCCCGCCGCCTTGAAAATTTCGTGGTAGCGGCTGGAACGGTTGATGCAGACCAGCATGGTGGCGGGGGCGTCTGTTACCGAACACGCCGCCGAGACGGTCATGCCCACATTGCCCTCAGGCCCTTTTGTGGTGATGATATTCACCGCAGCACCCATGCGGGCCATGGCTTCCCGGAAGTCCGAACGGTCGAAGGCAATGTCGGGAATCGGTTGTTTTTCCTCGGGCACGGGATTTTTTAACTCTTTCCCTTCACCGGGCGCAAGGCGCGGCCACGCTGCACGGCGGCCTCGCCAAAGCGGGCGCGCAACTGGTCTATCGCTTCCTGGCGTGCCCGGCGGCGGGGTGTCGTTGTGTCGGCAAGGTCGCCCTGGTCCGCCAGCGAAGCGGCGGCGAGAGGCGCGGCACCTATGCCGATGAGCCGGAAGCGCGTGCCGTCGGCCTCACGCGCCAGCAAGGGTTTGGCGGCCTCAAACAGCGTCTCCGCGAGCTGGGTGGGTGCGGCCAGGCGCTGGCTGCGGGTGCGCAGCTGGAAATCGGCGGTCTTCAGCTTCAACACAATACCGGCGGCGGCCTGCTCTTCTCGGTGCAGGCGCCGGCCGAGCTTTTCACACAGCGGCCAAAGTGCCGTCTCCAGCCTCGTCCGGTCTGCGATGTCGGTCTCAAAGGTGGTTTCGGCGCTGATGGATTTGCTTTCCCGCTCGGGGCGGATGGGGCGGTCATCCTGCAACCGGGCGCGGGCGATGAGTGCCGCGGCCTCGTTGCCGAGCCGCGCGGCAGCGCCTTCATCCAGAGCCGCGAGCTGGTTGATCGTCACGATTCCCAGCGCCTCCATCCGCTTCACCTGGGCAGGGCCAATGCCCGGCAGTAGGCCGATTTTTTCTTGTGCCAGAAGTGTTTCCGCTTCTGCGCCCAGCACGGTAAAACCGCGTGGCTTGCCCCGTTCCGCCGCCAGCTTCGCCAGCATCCGATTACGGGAGAGGCCGATGGAGATGGTGATGCCGAGTTCCGTCTCGATATGCCGGGCGAGGCGGGAGAGCACAATCGCGGGTGGCGCGCCATGCAGCGTTTTGGTTCCGGAAAGGTCGAGGGCCGCTTCGTCGATGGAAAGCGGTTGCACGAGCGGTGTAAGGGCTTCGAGCATTGCCCGCATCTGGCGGGAAACGGCGGTATATTTTGCCATTTCCGGTGGCAGCACCACCGCTTCCGGGCAAAGCTTGCGAGCCTTGAACATCGGCATGGCCGAACGCACACCGTAAAGCCTGGCGATATAACAACAGGTGGAAACAACACCGCGGACCCCGCCGCCAATGATCAGCGGCTTGTCGCGCAGTTCCGGCCGGTCGCGTTTTTCCACCGCCGCATAAAACGCGTCGCAATCGATATGAGCGATAGAGAGCGAAAACAGTTCCGGATGGCGCGCGATGCGAACGCCGCCGCATTTATTGCAGGTAAAACCTTGCACAATCGCGTCGCAATCGCGGCAAAGAGAGGGCATTAATCGGGTCTTTGCGTCGTTGTATGGCGGCTCAGGATAATGAGGTTTCTCTTGAACGCCGCGTTATTTTAAATCTGACGATCATCGATGACATAGGAAGCGGTTACACCGCCATCGATGGTATAGGCAGAGCCGGTAATGAAACTTGCTTCATCGGATGCAAGGAACGCCACAAGGTTTGCGATTTCAGAAGGTTCGGCGAGCCTGCCCATAGGCAGATAGCGGCGGCGCAATCTCCAGGCTTCCTCATCAGCCAGAAATGCCTTCACCAAAGGCGTGGCGGTGGGGCCAGGACAGATGGCGACAGCCCGCAATTTTTGCCGTGCATACATAATGGCGAGTTCGCGAGTCATTGCCAGCACGCCACCCTTGGCGGCGGTGTAGGCGATCTGCGGAAACGCCGAGCCGACGAGGGCGACGATGGAGGCGTTGTTGATGATAACGCCATTGCCTGATTCCAGCAGATAAGGCAGCCCCGCCTTGCAGCACAGAAACACCGAGGTGAGATTGGCCGCGATGGTTTTGTTCCAGCTTGCAAGCGGGGTTTCCACCGGGCCGGCATCATCGCCTAAGCAGATGCCGGCATTGTTGAACAGCACATCCAACCCGCCAAAGGCCGCGGCACCTTGGGTGAACATCGCGGCGCAGGCGGTTTCATTGGTCAGGTCGCCAATCACGGTGGTGGCGGTGCCGCCCGCGGATTGTATGGCGGCTTGTGTGGCGGTAGCGGCTTCGGCACTCATATCCGCGCAGATCACCCTCGCACCTTCGGCGGCGCATTTTTCTGCCGTGGCGCGGCCAATGCCGCCACCCGCCCCGGTAATGAATACCCGCTTGTTCTTCAAGCGCATGAGAGAATCGCTTTCAGCTGTGCGGTAAGGGGCTCGCCAGGCGCGAACACGCCCTCAAACGCGGCGGTGCCGACGGTAAAGCCATCCGCTCCGGCTTCGCGCAGGGCCGCGATGCGTGCCGGGCTGTCCACCCCGCCGGCGCAGATCAGGGTTTTACATTTCAGCCCGCGCCGTGCCGCGCGCACCAGGGAAAGCGGCTCGGCCTGGGTGGCGCGGTAGGCCAGCAGATCGGCCCCGGCGCAGCCCAGCGCCACGAAGGCGGCGCATTGGGCCTCCACCTCACCCTCACCGCCGCCAAGCCTGGTGGGGTGGCCGATGGGCGTGCCGGGAAAGGGATAATACCCGACTTCGCTTCCCGCCAGAATATCGAGTGTTTCGGCCACCTGGGTGCCGCCCAGGAGCCTGTCTACCCCCAGAGCCCTGCCAATGCGCGCGGAATGCAACGCGGCTTCCGGCGAGGTGGCGACGACCTCCAGATAGCTGGTGGCACCAAGTTCCTTAATTCGTGCATGAAGCTGCCTCAGCACATCTTCATCCACCCCGATATCTTTGAAGCCGATATGGCGCAGCCCAAGGGGGGCGACCTCATCCAGGATCGCAAGGCAATCAGGTACCGTGAGGTCCTGCCGGGTGAGCATGAAGATGAACTCCATGCCTGATTGTCTCATTGCCGGACCGGCAGAGCAATGATTATTGATATAAATTTTCTGTTTCGCTGCATGAGGGGCCGTTCGATTATATGGTGCAGCAGAGTGGCGGCGCCAAGTGAGAGCACCAGAGAAAGGCTTAAAAAAGCCAGGCTGAATTGTGCGGGGTGCCGCGCCAGCAGCGGGCCGAGCCAAAGTGCTGCCATCCGCTCGGCGGGCTCGTTCATCAGGTAAAGCGGGTAGGAGATGGCGCCGAGATAAAGCAGCGGCCGCGCTGCGAGTATTTTGCCCCAGCCGTGCCGTTGGGCGAGCAGAATGGCCGCCCAGGCCAAGGCAATGAGAAGCTTCTCTGCCCCAGTGGAAGCCGAGAGCAGGCATGTACCGGCCAGACAGATGATGAAGGGTGCCACGCGGTTGGTGGTGAGCCAGAGACGGCTGGCAAGCCCGAGGGCAAACCAGGGGGCGGCGGCCGGCAAAAAGGCGCGGGAGAATTCACCACCCAGCGGCAGCAGGTGGTAGGCGGCGCCGAGGCCAAGCAGGGCCAGCGCAAAGGGGAAAATACGCCGCGGGGCGGCAAGCCCGATCAATAGATAAAACTGCCACTCCGTTGAAAGCGACCATGCGGGGCCAAGCAACGTGACCCAGCCATAGGGCAGCCATGAATCCGGGATGAGCCCGTGCAGCAGGGTGACATGCGCGAGTAGATGCGCCCAGAGCGGATGCGGCAACCCGGGCGAGACGATGGCGCGCGCGGCGCTGCCTGCCCAGGGCAGGGCAGGCAGCGGGTTGCCTTGGGCTTCAGCGAGAATGGCGCCCCCCAGCGCCAGAAAATAAACCGGCAGCAGCCGCCGGGCGCGGGCGGCCATGAAGGGGCGGAACCGCCAGTTGTAATGTTCCAGCGAACCCGCGATCACCAGCCCGCTGAGGGTGAAAAACAGATCAACAGCCGCCTGGCCGTGTGCGAAGGGCGCTCCAAGCCAGGGCGGCACGCTGGTGAGGGGCAGCGCGTGGCCAAGCATGACGTATATCGCCAGAATCCCGCGCACCCCGTCCAGGCATTGCAACCTCTGCATGAATACAACTTAAACAGGAATTAATCTTTTCGCCAGAACGTACAGTAAAACTTGCGTAAAAGAAGGGTGACGCCATGTCCCCTGCAGTACAATCCGGTTGAGAGGTAAAGCCCATGCCAAGCTGGCAATCCTACATTGTGCATCCGGTGTTGCGCATGTTCGTGAAACGTAAGCTGGAGAAGGCTTTTACGCCTTTCGAGGCGCGAGCAGCCTTTGGTAGCCGTCCGCTGCCAGCGTCCCCCGGGGTTTCCTTCACGGCGGGCGCCATTGGCGGCGTGCCGGGCGAATGGGCGCAGGGCAAGGCGCCTTTCGCCGGGGTGATGCTGTATCTGCATGGTGGCGGTTATTTTGCCTGCTCGCCTGTAACGCACCGGCCCATTACCGGGGGGTTTGCACGGCATGGTTTCTCGGTGTTTGCGCCCAAATACCGGTTGGCGCCGGAACACCCATTTCCAGCCGCTGTTGAGGATGCCCTGGCGTGCTACCGCGCCCTTCTGGCGACACATAAGGCGGCGGGGCTGGCAGTGGCGGGGGATTCAGCCGGGGGCGGGCTTGCCTTGGCCATGGTGCTGGCGGCGCGCGAGGCTGCTTTGCCCTTGCCGGCTGCGCTGGCGTTGTTCTCCCCCTGGACGGACCTTGCCGCGACGGGCGCTTCCATCCAGGCCAATGAAGCGCGGGAGAGCATGCTGGTGGGTGCACGCATCCCGGAGGTGGCGGCTCTGTATCTGCAAGGCGTTTCGCCAGAAACACCCTTGGCTTCCCCGTTTTACGGTGACCTGGCTGGCCTGCCGCCAACATTGATCCAGGTTTCTGAACGGGAAATTTTGCTGGACGATTCCAGGCGGGTGGCGGAGAAAATGAACGCCGCCGGGGGCCGGGCGGAGCTTTCCATCTGGCCGAATCTGCCTCATGCGTGGCAGATCAACCAAGCCTTCCTGCCCGAGGCCCGGCAGGCACTGGCCCAGGCGGCTGATTTTGCCAAGTCTGCCCTTGCATCTGAGGCGGTGCCCGCGTAAAGCCGGGTTTTACTCGCTGCCGGTCGGGATCGGCGGCTTTTTCTGCATGGAGTTTATACGGTGAAAGCCAACATTCATCCGGACTATCACGAGATCAACATCATCATGACGGATGGCACGGAATTCAAGACCATGTCCTGCATGGGCAAGGCGGGCGAGACGCTGCGGCTGGACATTGATCCGAAGTCGCACCCAGCCTGGACTGGCGTGCAGCGCGTGATGGATACGGGCGGCCAGGTCGCCAAGTTCAACAAGCGCTTCGCCAGCATCGGCACGCGCACGAAGTAAGTTTTTCGCAGCATGCGAAAGCCAAAGGCCGCCCAGAAGGCGGCCTTTTTGCATTCTGGCCTTTGCGGCATTGTGGTCAGGCTTCGGCGATCAGCCTTCCGGCCTCCTGCACTCCCAGCGCCTGCAGGCTGCGCAGGGCGGCACTCAAGCCCCGGTTCAGCTGCTGCGCCCTGCGGCTGGCGTTCACGGAACGCTTGGCGAAGCGGGTGAGGGCGCCGCGCAACGCTTCGGCCAAGCCAGCTTCATCTTCCTGCTCGATATGGCGGAGCTGTGCGGCGGCGGCCGCGAGGTTTGATGCGCCGAGCCGGCCCATAGCCTCGGCAATTTCCGCGAAAGCTGGCGCGGCATCGTTCAACGCCACTTCGACGCTGGCTGCCGCTTCGGAGATTTCGTTCGGCTTGCCCGTGAGCATTAAACTATCGAGTTTTTGTAGTTTCAAGGTCAATTCCTCAACCAATTCCAGCCCTTGGGCCAGCAGCTCGCCCACGGGCTGAGTGTTATCGGTGTGCGGCGTGGCCACGGGGCGGAACTGCCCTGAAATATTCATCGCGGTGTCTCGCTGAGCACGGTGGAGATCGCCTGTGCCAGATTTTCCGGGGAGACATTATAGCTGCCATTGGCCAAGGCGGCTTTGATGGCGTTCACATGCGGCTGGCTAACCCCGGTTGCCCCACGCGCGGCGGTAACCAGGGTGGCGCTGGTCTGCGCCGCTTCGCTCAGCGTTACAGAATCGGCCTGGGCCGTTTGGCCGGTAGGGCTGGCCTGCGGCTTGGTGGTGGGCGGTGTGGGGGTGGCATCCATGGCCGGCCGGGGCGTGTAGGGTTGAATCGTATTGGTCATGCGGGCACCACGCTTTCTGATGTTTTTATCAAATCCCGGTCGAGCATGGACAAAGCAGCATCAAAATCCTGCAAGGCGTCCAGGCTGTTTTCCGTATTCGCCCGCAGCAGGGTAAAGCGCAAGGCGGCGTATATCGTCATCAAGGCCGGGCCAAGGGTAGTGGCGTCTGCCGTATCCAGCAGGCCGGACATAACGTTCAGCAGCTCATCCGCGCGGGCGATCATCAGCGCTTTGGCGGGCTGGTCATTCTGCTCCAGGGCCATGCGCGCGCGGCGCCCGTAATGGCGCAGGCCCCGCCAGCCTTGGCGTAGCCAATGCAGCCCTGGCTCGCCATCGAACATGGCGGCGCGGTAGGTGGTGTTAATGGCATCCATGCTGATTTCGTTCATTGCTTACGCCGAGCTGGAAGAAGAATTGCCGAGGAAAATGCTAAGATAAGCCTGGGTGATGCTCGCGGAACTCGATTTGTTTTCCGCCGTTGTGTACTGGTTCGCCAGATTTTTCAGTGTGGCCGAGCTTTGCTGAGTGAGCAGCGTGATTTGTTGATCGATCGAGTTGACTGAATCATTCAGGGAAGTTGTCTGCGCGCTGATGAAGCCGGTGATGCTGGTGCCGGATGTAGCGGCGGTGCCGGAGGTGCCAATGGCGCTGGAGGCGATGGCGCTGAGGCTGGTGTAAAGTTTGGAAACCAGGCTGCCGACGCTGGCGGGGCTTTTGGCATAGGCCGAGGAAAACGCAGTGCTGTTGAAGCTGACACCGCCAGTGCTGGTGATGGAAAGCCCAATGGCATTGGCGCTGAGGCCGCTGGATTCCAGCGCGCTCACAGCACTCATCAACTGGTTCTTGAGGTTGGTGGCTGAGAAATTGCCAAGCAGCGGGCCGGTTTTGGCGGAGGCGGAGGAAGCGGCGGCGCTGGAGGATTTGGCGCTGGCGAATTTGGTTCCGCTCGCAATTGCCGAAATGGCGGCGTTCAGGCTTGTGGCGACGCTGGAAAGGTTGCTGGACAGCCCGGCGGGTGAGGAGCTGACGGAGAGCGCCGCGTTGCCCGAGCTCACCAGGGAGATGGTGACACCGGCTACCGCGCTACCCAGGCTGTTGGTGGTGCTGGTAATGGGAACGCCGTTGAGTGAGAGCGAGGCATTGGCGGCGGTTTGCGCCAGAACCTCGCTGCCGGGGGTGGCGGTGCTGTAAGCGAATTGCGCCAGCGCCCCGGTGCCGGAAACCGAGAAGGCCGCGCTGGCGCCGGTGCTGCTGCTGTTAAGCACCAACCGCGCCCCGGCACTTGTGCCAATGATGGAAGCGTCTACTCCGCCTGCCTGTTTGTTGATGGCGGCGGCAATTTTGTTCAGCGTCATGCTGCCGGAGCCGAGCGAAATGGTTTCGCTTTTGCCGCTGGTCAGGGTTACCGCCAGCGTGCCAGCCCCGCCGGAAAGCGTGCTGCCGGCCGAGCTGATGAGCCCGGAATAAAGTTCCTGCCCCTTGGCCAGGGAGATGCTGGTGAGATTGTAGGTGCCGGTGGCGGCTGTGGCGTTTACGGTGGCGGTGGCGGTGGCGGTATTGCTGCTGGTAACGCTGCGGCTGTTGATGGTGGAGAGGTTTTTGATATTGGCAAGGCTGTCCGACAGGCTGGAGACAGCACCGCTGATGCTGCCCCAGGCGGAGATAATTGCCTTGTCCGACGCAATCTGATTTTGAAGATTGTTGATGGGCGCTTCGAGACGCTTCGTGACCGTGGCGATCTGCGCGTTGACCGCGGAGGAGCTGAGCGAAGACACAGTCGACATGGCGCACCTGAAAAAACTGGGTGGAAACTGGGTTGGCCGGGGCAATATGCCCCGACCAGGTTAACTAAACGCTTACGGCAGCAGGGAGAGATAGCTCTGCTGCAACTGGGTGGAGGATTTCAACGCCGCCACACCGGATTGCGCCTGGATCTGCGCCTGGGTGAGCTGGTTGGCCACCTGCGGAATATTCGCATCCTGCACCACACCCAGCGCCGTGGTCACGTTCTGGCTGGTGGCGTTGAGGTTATTGATATTCGCGGTGAGGCGCTGCTGCACGGCGCCCAGCTGGCCGCCCTGGTTGTTAAGTCCCGCCAACGCGTATTTGATAACGTTGATGGCGCTGTTGGCGCCAGAGGTGGTGCCGACATTGATATTCGCCAGAGAGCTCAGCGTGGAGGCGCCTGCCAGTTTCGCAGAACCGCTGACGGTGAAGGCGGCGCTGGACTGGAACTGCACCTGACCCTGCTGAATATCGCCGGTGGCTGCCAGATGACCGGCGGCGGAGGTGACCGTGCCGCCCGCACCGGCGGTAACGGCCGTGCCGGCGGAAGCGAATTTCACGTTCTGGCCGCTCTGCTGTGCCAGGGTCAGTTTGCCACTGGCGCTGGAAGCCACGATGCCGCTGGTGCTGCTCTGCTGGTTGATCTGCGATACAACCTCGGAAAGGCTGGAGGCGTTAACAGCCACTGCCCCGCCGATTGTGCTGCCGGAGCCGGAAGCCTGCAGCTTGAATTTGATTTTTCCGCTGGCGCTGGCTGCCACGTTATAGGTTACCGTGTTCGTCGCCTGCGCCTGCACGCCGGTTTTGCCGGAAATATTGCTGGCGGCCTTGGCGATTGCCGCAGCGGATTCCGTGGCGGTGGTGGTGAAGCTGCCGGAACCGCCTGTTGGGCCGGTGACCTTCACAGCCGCGCCGGTGAATGCGCCCGCGGCCGAGACCAGGCCGGAAGAGGCGTTGGAGAAGGCGCTGCCCTTGGCCGTGGCATACATGCCGATATTGGAGGCGGTGGTGTTGCCGATGGAAAGGCTCAGCGTCTGGCCTTCATTGGCGCCGACCTGAAACTGCACGCCGGAGAAAGAGCCGTTCAGCAGGTTGATGTTGTTGAACTGGGTTTGGTTGGCGATGGTGGAAACCTGGCCGGTGAGCTGGCCCACCAGCGTTT
>JAGXAO010000101.1 GCA_018971565.1 Rhodospirillales bacterium | reverse complement strand
GAGAGGATACGCCCGGCGGGAATAAAGCGGAAATTCTCCAGCGCCTCGTAGAACGGCGTTTCCCATTTCGCGGGCTCGGCTTCCACCTCGGCCAAGGCGCGGGCCACGCGCCGCCACATATCCTCGACGCTGGCATCCACCGGCACGCCTACCTCATCCTTCAGCCGGTATTTCGCATCCCATATCTGCGCGGAAATCGGCGCCATCGTTTCCATAATGGAGGGGTGGGGGCCGTGAAAATCCGCCTGTATGTCCATGTCTCGCTGTCTCCGGTCTGCGGCCGGGCCGCCAGGGGCGGAGACTCGGGCCGATGAGAACAATACCAAGCAGCGGCCAGCACCGCCACTCAAGTTTCAGTGGTGGAAATGCGCGGCCAGCACGCATAGCCCGGCGGTTTCCGCCAGAACCTGCGCGGCGCCCAGAACATCACCGGTAAAGCCGCCAATCTGTCGGCGCGCGAGGGCCGCAACCCCAGCCACCGCCAGCGCCATGGCGGCGAAAGTCGGCAAAAAGGGCAGAAACAACAACATAGCCAGCGCCAGCCCCGCCAACACCGGGGCAGCGGCAACGCCGCTTGCCGCCTGGCCCAGCCCTTCCGCTCGCGCCGGGGGCAGCACCAGCATCACCACCGGCAAAAGCGCCCGGCTTAACGCGCCAAGGGCTGCCAGCCGCCACACCATGCCGGATGCAGGCAGCGCCGCCAGGCAGGAAGCCCGCAACCCCAGCGCCAGCACCAACGCCACCACGCCATAGCTGCCAATCCGGCTGTCGCGCATAATCTCCAGCTTGCGTTCCTTGCCGTGCCCACCGCCGAAGCCATCGGCCATATCCGCCAGCCCGTCCTCATGCATCGCCCCGGTAAGCGCCACGCTGGCGCCGATGGTCAGCACCGCCGCCGCCATCGGCGGCAGCCCGGCCCGCGCGGCAAGGCAAAACACCAGCCCCGAACATGCCCCCACCGCCGCGCCAACCAACGGGTAGGCCCACACGGCATCAGCCATGGGTGGCGGCGCGTCCATCCGCCCCATCGGCAGGCGGCTCAGCAGCATAAAGGTCAGCCGCACCTCATCCCACCGGCGGCGGGCTTGTCTCATGCGCCGGAAACACCAGCCTCAGCGAAGGTGGACATGCCATTATGCGCCTCCAGTGCCGCCCGCACCACGCCCAGCGCCACGGCGGCACCGCTGCCCTCGCCCAGCCGCATTCCCAACGCCAGCAGCGGTATTTTGCCCAGCTTTTCCAGCAGCCGCGCGTGGCCGGGCTCGGCGCTTACATGCGCGGCCAGGCAATGCGCCAGCGCACCCACGCCCAAAGCTTCCAGCACGGCGGCGGCGGCGGTGCAGATGAAACCATCCAACAGCACGGGAATCCGCTGCATCCGCGCCGCCAGAATCGCCCCGCAAATCGCCGCCTGCTCCCGCCCGCCAAAAGCCGCCAGCACGGCCAGCGCATCGCCCCGTACCACCGCGTGCCGCGCCAGCCCGGCCTCTATCGCCGTAATCTTCCGGGCCATCACCGCTTCGTCCGCACCCGTGCCCGGCCCCGCCCAATCCGCCGCCGTGCCGCCAAACAATGCCGTGGCCAGCGCCGCCGCCACGGTGGAATTGCCAATGCCCATTTCGCCCAGCAGCAGAATATCCGCCTGTGCGTTCACCGCCGCCGCACCCTGCGCCATGGCTGCCAGCACCTCCGCCTCGCTCATCGCCGCGCCTTGCGTAAAGTCCTGTGTCGGGCGGTCCAGTTCCAGCGCCACCACCTGCAGCACCGCCCCGCTGGCCCGGCAAAGCTGGTTAACCGCTGCCCCCCCAGCCTGGAAATTCGCCACCATCTGCGCGGTAACTTCCTGCGGGTACGGGTTAACCCCCTGCGCGCACACGCCATGGTTGCCCGCGAACACCAGCGCCTGCGCAGTCTCAACCCGCGGCCGTTCCGCCTGGCGCCACCCGGCCATGAACACCGCCACATCCTCCAGCCGGCCCAGAGAGCCGGGCGGCTTGGTAAGCTGCCCCTGCCGGGCGGCAGCCAAAGCGGCGGCATTTTCGTCAAAAACGGGCAGTGCCGCCAGCCGGGCACGCAGCGCCGCGAAAGAGGCGGCGGGGAACAAGGGGGTGCTCATCATCTTCCAATCATCATTTCACGCGTAACGGATAGCCTGAAACGACGAGTTGCACCTCATCCGCCAGCACCGCAATCTGCTGGTTCAGCCACCCCGCCTCGTCCCGGAACCGCCTTGCCAGCGCATTTTCCGGTACAATGCCCATGCCCACCTCGTTGGTCACGAAAATCACCGGCGCGCGCAAATGCCGCGTCACGGCACAAAGCCTTGCGGCCTCTTCCCGCACGCTCATCTCCGCGAAGATCAGATTAGCAAGCCACAGGGTAAGGCAATCCACCAGAACCGCCCCCGCTTCATCGGCAGTTTCCAGCGCGCCAGGCAAATCCAGCGGCGCTTCCCGCACTTGCCAGGCTGGCCCGCGCCGGGCGCGGTGGGCAGCAATGCGCGCCGCCATCTCCTCATCCCCCGCCTGGGCGGTAGCAATGTAATGCGGCACACCAGGCAGGGCCAGCGCCCTGCCTTCAGCGTAAAGGCTTTTGCCGGAGCGCGCCCCGCCGGTGATGAGTATGACCATGTTTCCAGGCCCATACCAATCACCATTCAGCGGGGTTGAAAAGGTTTTATAGAATCAGCAGCACCAGAATCACCAGCAGGGCGATGCCCAGCCCGCCGCCATAATATATCCCGCCGGAGCCAACAAACAGCCCGCCATGCAGGCCAAATCCTCCGCCCAGCAGCAACAGGATCAACAAAATAATCAGCAACAGACGCATGAAATTCTCCCAAGAATAGCTTCCCTCGTAGATTTGGGGTGGCGCGGGCGGCTTATCCGCCAGCTTGCTGTCTCTTCATGAAACTCTAATGGCTGGCGGGAGACCGAGGCTTGCGGCAAACAGGCGGCGCCATGGCTTTAACCCCACCCACTCGCCTGCTGCTCATCCGCCACGCGCCATCAGCCGTACCAGGGCGGCTGGCCGGGCGGCTGGATGTGCCCTGCACCCTGCCGGGTGAGCCCGTTCTGGCCCTGGCGCGGCAACGCGCCGCACAGCTTTGCCCGGATGCCCGCCTTATCTCCAGCCCGGCGCGGCGCTGCCTGGAAACCGCGCGGGCGCTGCATCCCGGCGCTGAAATCTCCGAAAACACCAGCCTTTGGGAGCAAGATTTCGGCGCCTGGGAAGGATTGGAAACCACCGCCCTGCCTGACCTCGGCCCCATGAACCGCGTGGAACTCGCCGCACACCGCCCACCCGGCGGTGAGAGCTTTCTGGAACTCGCCCAGCGCGCCCAATCCGCGCTGGGCTCCATCCAGGGCCGGGCCATTATCGTCACCCACGCGGGGGTTATCCGCGCCGCGCTGGGGATGGCGTTGCAAGACGCCGCGCAGGGCCTCGCCTTTGAGATCGCCCCGTTCTCCGCCACACTTCTCACCGCTGCGGGCGGTGAATGGTCCATCGGCTTCGTCAATCTCGCGCTGGCGCCATGAGCCTTCCCGCCGCCATGCTCCTGGCACTCGCTTTGGATGCAGCCATCGGCTGGCCGGACGGGCTATACCGCCGCATCGGCCACCCTGTTACCTGGTGCGGGGCGCTGGTCTCGGCCCTGGAGACACGCTGGAACCAGGGCAGCGAGTCCCGCCGCCGCCTGGCCGGGCTGGCCACGGCGCTGCTGGTCATCCTGCTCGCCATCGCCATCGCCGGCCTGCTGCAACGCCATGCCGGGCTGTGGCTCACCGCCATCCTGGCCTGGCCGCTCATCGCCGCGCGTTCATTGCATCAGCACGCCGCCGCCGTGGCCCGGCCGCTGGGCGCGGGGGACATCCCCGCCGCGCGCCGCGCGGTCTCCATGATCGTCGGCCGCGACACAGAAACACTGGGCACCCCCGGCATCGCCCGCGCCACGCTGGAAAGCCTGGCTGAAAATGCGTCGGACGGCATTATCGCCCCGCTATTCTGGGGTGCGATTTTCGGCCTGCCCGGCATCGCCGGATACAAGGCCATCAACACGCTGGATTCGATGCTCGGCCACCGCTCGCCCCGCTATCTCGCCTTCGGCTGGGCCGCCGCGCGGATAGACGACCTCGCCAACCTCATCCCCGCCCGCCTCACCGCCCTGCTCTTCGCCCTGGCGGCGGCGGATAAGCGCGCCGCCCTGCGCACCGCCTGGCGGGATGCACAGCACCACCGCTCCCCCAATGGCGGCTGGCCGGAGGCGGCGGTGGCAGGTGCACTGGGCTTACGCTTGTCCGGCCCGCGCATTTACGGCAACCAGACCGCCGAGGAACCCTGGATCAACGCCGCGGGCCGGGACCCTGGGGTGCTCGATATTATCGCGGGGCTGGCGCTCTACCGGCGGATGCTGCTGCTGGCCGCCGGGATACTGGCTGCCACGGCTTTGAGAGGATGAGATGAAACGGGACCATGGCGGAAATCTGGACGCGGCGATCCGCCACTATGGCGGCGCGCGGGAGGGGTGGATCGACCTTTCCACCGGCATCAACCGCCAGCCTTACCCCGTGCCCGCCATCTCGCCGGAGGCCTGGGCTGCCCTGCCCACCGCCTGCGCCACCGCACGGCTGATCGAAGCCGCCCGCACGGCCTACCGCACGCAAGGCGCGGTGCTGCCGCTGGCGGGGGCGCAGGCGGCCATCCAGTCCATCCCGCTGCTCTCCAAGCCTGGCCGGGCGAAGATCGTCTCGCCCACCTATAACGAGCACGAAGCCGCCTTGCGCGCCCTGGGCTGGCAGGTGGAGGCGGTTGCAACGGCGGAAGAGACCGCAGGCGCGGACCTCGCGGTTGTCGTGAACCCGAACAACCCGGATGGGCGTTATCACACCCCGCAATCGCTGCTGGCGCTGCTGCCCAGGGTGGGGCGGCTGGTGGTGGATGAAAGTTTCGCCGACCCCTACCCCGAACTTTCTCTCGCGCCGGAAGCAGGGCGCGCAGGGCTGGTGGTGCTGCGCTCCTTCGGCAAATTTTACGGTCTTGCGGGCATGCGGCTGGGCTTCGCTTTGGGATGTGAAGCGGATATCGCCGCCCTCTCTCAACTCGCGGGGCCCTGGCCCGTCTGCGGCCCGGCGCTGGAAATTGGTGCCACGGCGCTGGCGGATACGGCATGGGCGCAAGCCAGCACGGCACGGCTGATGAGCGAAATCAACCGGATGGACGCGCTGGCGCCCTGGCGGGCAGTAGGCGGCGGCTGCCTGTTCCGGCTGTACGAGACGCCAGACTCCGCCGCCGCCCAGGCAAAGCTGGCGGAACATCATATCTGGTCGCGCATCTTCCCTTATTCCGGAACCTGGATTCGCCTTGGCATGCCGGGCACGGAAGCGGAATGGGCGCGGCTCGCCACGGCTTTGGCGGCGTGATGGAATTCACCCCGCAACAGGCCGCAACCCTGGCCGAGATTATGCTCTGGCGGCGGGATGTACGGCATTTCCTGGCCGACCCCGTGCCGGAAGAGATGCTGGAGCGGCTGCGTTTGGCGATGGACCACACACCCTCTGTCGGCAATGCACGTCCCTGGCGGGTGATCCGCGTGGAAAGCCCGGACCTACGCGCCGCCGTGCGGGCAGAGTTCGAGCGTTGCAACCAGAACGCCGCCGCCACCTATGAAGGCGAACAGGCAGCCGCCTATGCCAAGCTGAAACTGGCCGGGCTGGACGCCGCCCCCGTGCAACTCGCGGTGTTCACTGAGGCTGACCCGGAGGCCGGGCACCGCCTTGGCCGCGCCACCATGGAGCTGACACTGCAGCAATCCACCGCCATGGCAATTTATGCGTTATGGCTCGCCGCACGGGCGGAAAATCTGGGGCTGGGCGCGGTTTCGATTTTAGAGCCGCGCGTGATGGAGCAATTGTTCAGCGTGCCCGCGCATTGGGAGTTTTCCGCCTATCTCTGCATCGGCAAACCCGCCTTCACAGACGACACACCCCTGTTGCACCGCGCCCATTGGCAGGAGAATAAAGAGACGGTGTGGGAGAATCGTTAAAGCGAAAAAAGCCCGTCCACGTCCAGATGCGCTTCCAGATGCGCGGCCAGCGCGTCGAGCGTGGCTTCGATCTCGGCACCATGGGAACGTACAACTGCAGCCGCGCCCAGGCCGGCCAGGAAGGCGGCGCGGAACGCATCTTCGTGGAACAGCCCGTGCAGATAGCTGCCCATCACCCGCCCATCCGCTGACACCGCGCCATCCGGCCGCTGCCCCACCAGGGCGAAGGGGCGGGATGCGTCCGCCCCCTGGCTCTGGCCCAGATGGATTTCATAGCCTGAGACGGTGAGGCCGCTCGCCGCGTGCACGGCCTGCACCAGGCCAAGGGTTTTCTGGGGCTCCATCCGGGTGGAAATATCCAAAAGCCCCAGCCCCGGCGCGGTGCCGGGCGAGCCTTCCAGCCCGTCAGGGTCCGCCACCTCGCACCCCAGCATCTGGTAACCGCCGCACAGCCCCAGGATGCGCCCGCCGCGCCGGTGATGGGCCAGCAAATCGATATCCCAGCCCTGGGCACGCAGGAACATCAAATCCCCGCGCGTGGATTTGCTCCCCGGAATAATCACCAGCGCTGCATCGCCGGGAATGGCCTGGCCAGGTTCCACCAGCACCAGCTCCACCCCCGGCTCGGCGCGCAACGGGTC
>JAGXAO010000014.1 GCA_018971565.1 Rhodospirillales bacterium | reverse complement strand
ACGCAGGCGGTCAACCAAGTGGCGGAGTTTTCTCGCATAGAGGGTTGAGGGAGTGCAAAAGTCATGACGAAATGGGTGTATAATTTCGGCGCTGGCGTGAATGACGGAAATGCCTCGCTGCGCAATTTGCTCGGCGGCAAGGGGGCCAATCTGGCCGAGATGGCGAGCATCGATCTACCCGTTCCGCCCGGCTTCACTATCACCACCGAAGTTTGCACAACCTATTACGAAAATGACCGTAATTACCCCGCGGCGCTGAAGGCGCAGGTGGATGCGGCGCTGGCGCGGATAGAGACCGCCGTGGACCGCAGATTCGGCGACAGGGGAAAGCCGCTGCTGGTTTCCGTGCGCTCAGGCGCGCGGGTTTCCATGCCGGGCATGATGGATACGGTGCTGAACCTCGGCCTGAATGACGAGACCGTGCAGGGCCTGGCCGCCGCCTCCGGCGATGAACGCTTCGCCTGGGACAGCTACCGCCGCTTCATCCAGATGTATGGCTCCGTGGTGCTGGGCGTGGACCATCACCGTTTCGAGGAGATCATCGAGCAGACCAAGCTGGATGCGGACGTGACCGAAGATACCGCACTGACCCCGGCGCATTGGCGGGACGTTGTGGAGGGCTATAAAAAAATGGTGGCGGAAGAGCTGGGCAAGCCCTTCCCGCAGAACCCGCAAGACCAGCTTTGGGGCGCGATTACCGCCGTGTTCGGTTCCTGGATGAACCCGCGTGCCAATGTGTATCGCCGCTTGCACGATATTCCGGCGGATTGGGGCACGGCGGTGAATGTGCAGGCCATGGTGTTCGGCAATATGGGCAATGACTGCGCCACCGGCGTGTGCTTCACCCGCGACCCTTCCACCGGCCTTAACGAATTCTATGGCGAATATCTGGTGAATGCCCAGGGTGAGGATGTGGTGGCGGGCATTCGCACACCGCGCCCGCTTTCCAGGGCCTATGCCAAGCCGGGTGAAATCTCCATGGAGGAGGCGTTGCCGGAAGCCTATGGGGAACTACGCCAGGTTCGTGAAACTCTTGAAAAACACTACAAGGATATGCAGGACATCGAATTCACGGTGCAGCAGAACAAGCTTTATATGCTGCAAACGCGCGCGGGCAAGCGCTCCGCCGCCGCCAGCCTGCGGATTGCCGTGGAGATGGTGAATGAAGGGCTGATCGACCGCAACACCGCCGTGATGCGGGTGAACCCGGCGGCGCTCGACCAGTTGTTGCACCCCACGCTGGACCCGAAGGCGGAGAAAAAAATCTTCTCCAAGGGCCTGCCAGCTTCGCCAGGTGCGGCTTGCGGGGCGGTGGTGTTCTCGGCCGACGAAGCCGAGCGGCGCGCGCAGAAGGGCGAGCCAGTGATTCTGGTGCGCATTGAGACCAGCCCTGAGGATATTCACGGCATGCACGCCGCCCAGGGTATTCTCACCACCCGGGGCGGCATGACCAGCCATGCGGCCGTGGTGGCGCGCGGCATGGGCCGGCCTTGCGTGGCGGGGGCGGGTGGCGTTTTGGTTGATTATAAAGCGCAGACGCTTTCCGCCGGTGGTATTGGCGTGCGTGCGGGAGACATTATTACCATCGATGGTTCCACCGGCGAGGTGTTCACCGGCATGGTGAAAACGATCGAACCACAACTTTCCGGTGATTTTGGTACGTTGATGGGTTGGGCGGATGCCAGCCGCCGGCTGAAGATTCGCGCCAACGCGGAAACCCCGCTGGATGCCGAAACCGCGCGTAAATTTGGTGCGGAGGGTATCGGCCTCAGCCGCACCGAACATATGTTTTTCGATGCCGAGCGTATTGGCGCGGTGCGGCAGATGATCATGTCCCGCGGCGAGGCTGGGCGGCGCGCCGCGCTTGCCAAGCTGCTGCCTTTCCAGCGGGAGGATTTTGTCTCGCTGTTCAGGATTATGGAGGGCCTGCCGGTTACAATCCGCCTGCTGGACCCGCCGCTGCATGAGTTTCTGCCGCATGGCGAGGCTGAGATGAAGGAAGTGGCCGACGCGCTGGGCATGGATGCCGCTGCCATGCGGCAGCGTGCGGCCGAGCTTGCCGAGACCAACCCCATGCTCGGGCATCGTGGTTGCCGCTTGGGCGTCAGCTATCCGGAAATTTACGAGATGCAGGCCCGCGCTATTTTCGAGGCAGCGATCGAGGTTTCCAAAACCGCCAAGGCCCCGGTGCCGGAGATTATGATTCCGTTGGTTGGCACCAGGAAGGAGCTGGATATCACCCGTGCCCAGGTGGAAAATACCGCCAAATCCGTGTTCGAGGAAACTGGCAAGGCTATCGAATATTCGGTCGGCACGATGATCGAGCTGCCGCGTGCGGCGTTGATTGCCGGCGAGATTGCTGAGGCGGCGGATTTCTTCTCTTTCGGCACCAATGACCTGACGCAGACCGTGTTCGGCCTCTCTCGCGACGATGCCGGCAAGTTCCTGCCTGAATACGTGGAAAAGGGCATCCTGCCGAAGGATCCGTTCGTTTCAATCGACGTGGAGGGTGTGGGCGCGCTGGTGAGAATCGCGGCCGGGAAGGGGCGCGGTAAAAAACCAGGGTTGAAGCTCGGCATCTGCGGCGAACATGGCGGCGACCCTGCTTCCATCGCGTTCTGCGAGGATGTGGGGCTGGATTATGTTTCCTGCTCGCCATATCGCGTGCCGGTGGCGCGGCTGGCGGCGGCGCAGGCGGCTATTGAGGCCAAGGAAAACCATTTCCGTGACAAATAGCCGCTAAAGGCCTGGAGATGCCCGGCCTTTTTGTTATTTTCCGTCCAGAGACGGTACATGGCAGCCGGGCAGAATTTTGGCATCGAATTTTGGCCAGAGCTGTGTTTCACCCAGCACGGGGATGCCGATATAGCCGTGCAATTCCAGGTTTCCGGCGGCATTGAACTTCACGGTAGTGCGGTAGACATTTCCGTTTCGCGGGTCTTGCAGCGCGCCCTTCCAGCGTTTTCCGCCATTTCCCGCGGGTTGGGCGGGGGCTACGCGCAGCATGAGAAACCCGCATTGCGGCTTGCCTTGCCAATTAACCGGCATGGCATCCCCGGGGTGGCTTAACGCGATGCCGGCGATGAAGCCGCACAGGTCAGCGCCGCAGGGGGTGATTTGAAGCACAATCTCCCGCCCGGAAGACACCCAATATCCGCTTTTAAACGGTTCAGCCTTGGCAGAAGTTGCAAATGCGGTGCCGGCCAGTATAAAACCGGCCAGCAGCCACAAATGCAAAAAAGCTAAATCTCCCAGACGGAGCCGCTTGTTGAGGCTTTCCGTCCTGGAAGTTCTAACAAACCTGGAAGCTGGCGCGGCAGCATTAATGTGTAACAAGAGCGTCATTTCCGGTTGCTGTTGCAAAAAAGCAGCATAGGCTCAGGCGTTGTCCTTTGCCTTGCGGATGCGCGCGAATGTCTGCACATCCTTGGCGCGGATGAAGGGGTTTGTGGCTCGCTCCATGCCCAGGCTCACGGGCAGTGTGGGCTGGCCCATGCCGCGCAGCACCTGCACCTGCCGGGCGCGATGCAGCAGCGCCTCGTTCTGCGGCTCTACGGTGAGGGCGAATCTGGCGTTGGAGGAGGTGTATTCGTGCCCGGCGCAGATCAGCGTTTCATCCGGCAGATCACCATATTTGGCGATTGAATTGAACATCTGCTCGGCGCTGCCTTCAAACAGCCGGCCACAGCCGAGGCTGAACAATGTGTCGCCGGGGAGCAGAATATTGCCGTCGGCGATGTAATACGAAATATGGCCAACGGTGTGGCCGGGGGTCTCTATCACGCGCAGCCGGGCACTGCCGAAATCCACCAGCGAACCCTCATGCACCGCGATGTCGAGCGGAGGCAGGCGATGCGCATCAGCCTGGTTGCCGACAACGGTGGGGTGGTACATTTCCACAAGCCCTGCCACGCCGGCGGTATGGTCGTCATGATGGTGGGTCAGGAATATGAAATCCAGGCCCGTGCCGAGAGCTTCCAGCGCGGCGATGGCAGGCCTCGTCTCGGCCGGGTCGACAATGCCGGTTTTGCCGGTGGCTGAATCGATCAACAGCCAGGAATAATTGTCGGACAGCATGGGAATGGCCTGGGCGGTGACGGTCATCTCTTCTCTCGCTCCTCGTGTTTGCTGCGTTATATAGGGGCAATGGCGATTGATGCACGAGATGCGGCGGGATTTTATGCAACGCCACTTGGCCGGTACGCGGCCGCAACGCTGCGGCGCAAGCTGGGCAGGCTCTGGCCGCGGGTGGCGGGGCTTTCTGTGCTTGGCATGGGCCATGCGGGGCCGTGCCTGCATTTATGGCGGGAAGAAGCGCGCTGCATAGCGGTTTCACCCGCTTACATGGGGGCGGCACCCTGGCCCGCCGGGCGGCCGGGGGTTTCCTGCCTTGCGGAGGAAGAGGCATTGCCGTTTCCGGATCTGTCCTTCGACCGGATTTTGCTCGTTCATGGGCTGGAGCAGGCGGAGAATGCCCGCCGCACCCTGCGCGAAGCCTGGCGGGTGCTGAAGGATGACGGACGCTTGATTGTGGTGGCCCCTAACCGGCGCGGGTTGTGGGCCTATGCCGAAAATACGCCCTTTGGCCATGGCCAGCCTTATTCTGAAGGGCAACTGGCGCGGTTGCTTGGCAGTCTTTTTTTTCAGGTGGAGACGCAGACAACCGCAATGTTTGCCCCGCCCTTTATCAGCCCGCCCATGCTCAAGCTTACCAGGCTGTTTGAAGCCTGCGGCCCGCTGCTGGCGCCGCAACTCGCGGGGCTGGCGATTGCCGAGGCCAGCAAGGCGTTGCACGGCGCCGTGCCGGCTGGTGGCGCGGTCAGTATCAGGCGGGTTCTGGTGGGAGACCAGGCTTAGCGGCCTGAGGCCCGGGTGGCGCCAGGTTTTCCGGCTTGTTTGCCATATCCAGCCGCAAATTCTGCGAGATACGATAAGGCAGTTCAATGCCTTCTTCGGCAAAGCGCTTCTGCACGCGGCCGTAGAATTCCCGCCGTACCGACCAATGCTGCCCAGGCCCGGTGCGGATCTGCCCGGTAAGCACCAGGCCCAGTTCGCCAAATGCATCGAGGCCGAAGAGCTGGAGGTCATCGCGCATCATTGCGCCCCAGGTGGGTTCCGCGCGCATTTTGGCGCCGATCTCTTTGAGAACCGCCGTTACATGCTCGATATCCTCATGATAGCCGACCATGATGGAGATTTGCGCGTAGTTGAAGTCGCGGGTTTGGTTGGTAACGATGGTGACGGATGAGAAGGGGATGATGTTGATCGAGCCATCGCCGCCGCGCAGCCTTATGGTGCGGATCGAGACGCGTTCCACGGTGCCGGACATGCCAGCCACCGAGGCGACATCGCCCACCTGAATCGCGTCCTCAAACAGCAGAAACAGCCCGGTTATGATGTCCTGCACCAGCTTCTGGCTGCCGAAGCCCACCGCGATGCCAACCACGGAGGAAACCGCCAGCAGCCCCGTGGTGTTTACGCCAATGCGCGAGAGGCAGATGATGAGCGTGAGCACCACGATAACGGCGCCCAGCCCGGCGCGCAGAATGGGGGAGAGGGTGCGCAGCCGCATGGCCTGGCGTGTGCGCCCGGCGGCGTTCAGCCTGTCCACCCGTGCTTCCATCTGGTAAATGATGCATTCCCAAATGACGATGGCGATGGTGATGGTGATGGCAACGGCGGAGACCGCGCCAAGCCAGGCGCGGCTGAGCGGGTTGGTTAACAGCCAGCCAAAAGCGTTAATGCCCCAGCCTTGCAAAATGAGCAGCAGCGCCAGCAATGCTATGGCCCCGCGCACCAGAACGCGGATGAGCGGGTTATAGGTTCCGGCACGAAGCAGAAATTTAGGTGCTCCGCGCCCCGGTGTGGTGGCGGGGTCTGGAAACAGGCGTCCGAGCAAGGTGCTGCTGCCGGTCCAGGCCATGCGGCCAAGCACCAGCGCCGCCATCACCACAAGAATGGCCCGCAGCAGCACGCCCAGCGCGTTTTGCACCCCGCCCGCCCAGGCCACCCACAGCGCCAGCACGTAGAACAGCGCGATGATGTACCAGATTTTGGCGAAGCGGCGGCGGAAGCCGGCAATGAAACCTTCTGCATTCGGGCGCCCGGCGATCCAGCGGCTGATGACGCGGCGGCTTTGCCAGATGGCAAGTGCGACTTCCAGATGCACGATCAACGCCGCGATGCGGATGAGCGCGCCTGCGCCATCCTTTGGCAGGCCCAGAATTTCCGAAACGGAGATTAAACAAAAGGCGACGAAAATGGTGGCGATAAGCACGCTCGCCCGGCGCATGGCCCAGGCGGCGTTGGCGGTGGATATGCGCGCCAGCCGCAAGCTGGGCGCCGCGGGAGCAAGCGGCAGGCAGATAATTTCCTGCGCCAGCCGCGCTAATATATAGGCGTTGGCGATGCCGGTAACGGCCAGCCGCGCGGTGCGGGCGGTAAGCAGCCCGCTGGACAGGAATAATTGCTCAGCCACGGCGAAGGCCGCGATTGGCAGAAGCGCCAGCCCGAATTTGAGCAAGGCGAACCCCAGGCGGCGGAACAATGCGCGAAATGAAATATGCACCCGCGGCTTTGCGCCGGTTTCGTCTGTTCCGCCAAGTTCGTCGGGGCAGGGCGGGGGCGCTTGCCGCGGCGAAACGCCTTGCCGCGCGCAAAGCGCCATGGGTTTGCCAAGCAGAAACCGCGCCGCGAGATCCAGCGCGATACCGGGCAGAATGGCGATGGCGATAGCCTGCAGCACGGCGACAGCGCTGGTGCGCCGTGCCGCGCTGGTGGCAAAGCCTTGAAGCCAGTGAAGCACCGGGGTGAGCCGGGTGGAGCGTCTCAGTGCGTCGGTAAAATCATCGAAGGTTCGGGTGGCTTCGTGCCCGAGGACATTGGATAAAGCGAAAGCCAGCTCATCCGTGCCGAAAGGGGCGGGCTGCGCCGCGCTGGCCTGGGCAGGCTGAGACCCGGCCCCGGTAAGTGCCGCAAGCGGCGAGCCGGGGATGATTGTGGGGGTGGCTTTTGCCGGCGCGGCGGGCTGCGCCGGGTTATGCTGGGCCACGGCGGATGGCGCCGCGTTGCCAAGAGCGGGGGCGAGCATGGCCAGGAAGGCGAAAATGGGCAGAAAACGCATGGGCGACCCTGAGAGCCGTTTCATAAAGAAGTCAACCAGCGCCGGATGATAGGCAAAACCACGCGGTGACGTATAGTGGTGCCATGCGAGCTATTTTAATGATTTTGCTGGGGCTGGATATGCTGGCGGTGATAGGCGTGATGCTGGCGGGCGTGCTGGGCATGGCCAACCCGGCGCACAACCCCCGCACCGCCAACAAGCTGATGCGCTGGCGGGTAATGCTGCAAGGCGTGGCGATTGCCCTGGTTGTGGCGCTGATGGTGACGTGAGCCCGCAAAATGGGTTTGCGCGGTTGGATTTGTTCACAACCCTGCCGGGCCTGGCAGTTCTGCCCGGTTTTGCCCTTGATAAAGAGGCGGATCTGGTGCGCGCTGTTAAGGCGTTGGCGCAGGCCGCACCTTTCCGGCGCATGAAAACCCCAGGCGGGCGGGAGATGAGTGCCGCCATGACCAATTGCGGTGCGGCGGGCTGGGTGAGCGATGCCAAGGGTTACCGCTATGCGCGGCAGGACCCGTTGAGCGGCCAGCCCTGGCCGGAGATGCCGGTTTTGTTTTATGAGCTGGCAGCGGGCGCGGCGGCGGCAGGCGGATTTGCGGATTTCCAGCCCGATATGGCGTTGATCAACCGCTACGAACCTGGGGCGAAAATGACGCTGCACCAGGATCTCGACGAGCAGGATTTTTCAGCACCTATCGTTTCTGTCTCGTTGGGGCTCCCCGCCATTTTTCTCTGGGGCGGTTTGAGCCGGGCAGACAAACCCGCACGCCTGCACCTGAACAGTGGCGATGTGCTGGTGTGGGGCGGAAAAGCGCGGAAATTCTTTCACGGCATCGCGCCGGTGAAGGCGGGAGTGCATGAACTGACGGGGGCGGCCCGGTTGAACCTGACCTTCCGCCGGGCGCTGTAGTAAAACCGGGGCCGGAAGGCCCCGGTTTGGTGCGCTTATTCCGCCGCGATAATCGAGGAGCGGCCATAGCCCCTGGGGCGGTAGAACACGATGCCAATGGCAAGCCCGCCTATGCCCACGATATTCACGATGGCGTTGAAGGTGGTGATGGCATAGATGCCCAACCCGATGAGCGCGATGGCGGAAAGGGTTGGGAAGATAACATATTGCACGAAGGTGAAGCCGCTGCTCTTGCGGTACACCCAGGCGCAGACCAGCCCGGCGAGGCCGTAATAATAGCACACCTGGATGGCGATGGCGGCCACGGAATCATTCAAGATTGCCGAAATTGAAGGCAGGAAGCTGGAAATGACAATAAGCCCCAGCCCAATGATAAGCAGCAGATACATGGTGCGCACGGGGGTAATGGTTTTTTCGTGCACCTGGCCGAAATAGCCCGGCAAGGCGCGGTCCCGCCCCATGGCGAACAAGGTGCGGGAGAATTGCAGCATCGTGGTCTCCAGCGTGGCGACAGAGGAGAGGATGAGCGCCAGGGCCGCCGCGTAGCCGCCTGCTTTGCCAAGCCCCGCCGCGATGGCGACATGGTAGATGAGGTTATCGGAAAATCCCGAGGCATCCTTCAGCGAAAACATCATCAGCGCCGCCACGGTGAAGGCGACGAAGGAGGCAATGGTGGCGAAGATTGAGAAAAATCCGCCCCGCCCGGCGAGGTTCTGCTCCTGCCCTTTGGTTTCCTCCGCCAGGTTCGAGGTTACATCCCAACCCCAATAGAGAAACACGACGCTGAGGGCCGAGGCCGCGAAGCTGCCCGCCGGGTAATGGAACCCGAACCAGGACCAGGAAAAAGCGGATACCGCGCCATGCGTGCCGCTATGTGCGAAGGCGGCGATTGAGATGATCAGGAGAATACCCAGCTCGACGCTGCTCATCACCACCTGGATCTTGCTGGTTAGTTCTATGCCGGCGATGAGCACCAGCCCGATGGCGACGAACCAGACAGCGCCGATGCTTGTGGTGAGCCAGACATTTGTTGCCAGCGCGGGGTCGAACAATTGCAGCACGGCGGTGCCCAACGGCACCGAGCCGGTGACCATGAACACCATGGCCGCGATGAGCAGCGCCCAGCCGGAAAAATAGCCGAAAAATCCTCCAAACACGGATTTCGTCCATTCATAGGCAGCACCTGCGTGCGGCATTCTGTGGGAGAGGCCCTTATAAGCCACGGCGATGCCGAGCATCGGTACCGCGAAGATCAAGATTGCATTGGGCGAGACGCTGCCCGCCGTGGCCAGCAGCCCGGCAATGGCGACCGCGATGGAAAAGCCTGGCGCGGAGCCCGCCACGCCCATGATGATGGATTCGAAAAATGATAGAGAGTCAGCTTTGAGTTTCGTGCTCATATTGGCTCCTCCCCGTGCGGGGTTTTGAGTGCTGCAGATAAGTCTGTAGAAATTCCCTGTTGTCGTTCGTTTTCGGCGGAAGCCGCGCCCGCCCTGCGCGTATCAAACGGCTTTTGGCTGCTGCTGCGTAATGCAGTGAATATTCCCGCCACCCAGCAGAATTTCGCGTGCTGGCAGCATCACAATCTCGCGCTCCGGGAACAGCCGGGTCAGCACTTTGCGTGCGGGCTCATCTGTTTCCACCCCGAAGGCGGGGGCGATGATGGCGCCATTGGCGATGTAGAAATTCACGTAAGACGCGGCGAGGCGTTCCCCGGTTTTGCGGTTCATGCCGCTGGCGGTGGCATCCACACCTTCTGCTTCTGCTTCGGTGTAGAACATCGGCGTTGGCATCGGGATGCGTTCGATGGTGAGCGCACGCCCCTTGGCGTCGCGCGCATCCTTCAGCCGCGCTTCGGCCGCCCGGCTGATCTGGTAGTGCGGATCGGCCGGGTCGTCGCACCAGGTGAGCAGCACCATTCCGGGCTTCACGAAGCAGACGAGATTGTCGACATGCCCATCGGTTTCGTCATGCGGCACGCCGTTTTCCAGCCAGATGACATGGGATGTGCCGAGATAATCCTTCAGCATCCGCTCCATATCCTGCCGCCGCACATCCGGGTTGCGGTTCTCGTTCAGCACGCATTGCTCGGCCACCAGCACCGTGCCCTCGCCATCCACATGCAAGGCGCCGCCTTCGATGACGAGCGGCGCGCGGAAACGCTTCGCCCGTTCCATCTCCAGCATTTTCTGGGCGATGGCGTCGTCCTTGTCCCACGGGAAGTACAAACCGCCCCAGCTTTTAAAAGGCCAGTCCACGCCAGCGAGTTCGCCATTTTTGCCAAGCAGGAATGTGCAAGCGATATCCCGCGCCCAGGCATCGTTGCTGCTCATCTCCACCACGCGCACTTCAGGCGACAGAGAGGCGCGGGCGTTTTCATATTGTGCCGCGCTCACCAGCATAGTTACGGGTTCAAACCGTGAGATGGCGGTGGCGACAGCGGTGAACGCCTTCTGCGCGGGTTTGGCGCCCAGGCGCCAGTTGTCTGGCCGTTCGGGCCAGATCATCCAGCAGCCTGCGTGCGGCGCCCATTCGGCGGGCATGGAAAAGCCAGACTCACGCGGTGTGATTGTATCGTTCATGAGCGCCTCAGGCATTTTTCAAATAGGCGTCATATTCCACGTCGGAGATCCGTTTGCGCAACTCGCTGATCTCCTGGCGCTTGCAGGCGATATAATACCGCTGGAAATCCTTGCCGAAAATTTCGCCCATGGCGGTTGATGTGGCGAAACGATCCACAGCGCCAGACCAGGCGATAGGCAGTTTTGGGGCGGTGGGGCTGCGCACCGTGCCATGGGTTTCCGGCCCAGGGTCAGCTTTGGTTTCAATACCCTGCAAGGCGGTGCCAAGCAGAGAGGCAAAGGCGAGGTAGGGGTTGCAGTCCGCCCCCGCGACACGATGCTCGATGCGCGAGGCCGCCGGGTCCGCGGTGATGACGCGCACGGATGCCATGCGGTTATCGTGCCCCCAATCGCCATAGGTGGGGGCGTGCACACCCGGCGCGAAGCGGCGATAGGAATTGGCATGCGGCGCCAGGGTGAGCATTGTGTCTGGCATGTTGTGAATAATGCCGCCCAGTGCGTTGTAAAGCTCCGGTGATGCGCGTTCGGCCGTGCCGGCGAAGATGTTTTTGCCGGCATTGTCGAGCACTGACATATGCACGTGCATGCCAGAGCCCGCCCATTGGCCGTAGGGCTTGGCCATGAAGGTGGCAGTGAGGCCGTGCTTGCGCGCCACCTGTTTGATGGTGCGCTTGAAGAGAGTGGCGCTGTCCGCCACGCGCAAGGCATCCGTTGAATATTTCAGTGTTACTTCGAACTGGCCGGGGCCGGATTCGCTCACCAGCGTTTCCAGAATGATATCCTGCGCCTTCGCGCAGGCCATCATTTCACGCAGAATCGGCTCGTAATCATGCACCTCGCCCAGGCCCACGGCGTCTATCTGCCAGCCACGCCAGCCGGATTCATCAGCGCCGCGCGGGGCAATTTTCAAACCGTCCTGCCGGGGGTCTACCAGATAGAACTCAAGCTCCACGCCCAAAGCCGGAGTTAGCCCGGCTTTGGTGTAACGCTGCAACACCCGTGTGAGGGCGCTGCGCGGGTCCAGATAATAAATTTCGCCATCGGCCTCGCGCATCGTAAGCAGGGCCTGCACCACATTGCCATCTGCCCAGCCCATGCGGGTGATTGAATGGGGCACGGCCACGCACATTCCATCCGGGTCGCCGGTGTCGTAGGCGATACCGCCTTCGACGATATCCCGGCCCCAGATATCCAGCAGATAGGCCGAGCGCGGCAAGGCAATGCCGCCGCCCAGCAGGGATTTCGCTTTGTCCCGCTGCAGCCATTTGCCGCGGGGCACGCCGTTTACGTCGATCACGAAGGCTTCAATATAGTCCGCGCCGGAAAGCAGTGCGGATTTCGCCTCGATGTCGGGGTTGGTAAGCATGTTCACAATGCTACCTCCGCGCGGACGTCAGCGAAGGTTGCCTCGAAAGCGATCTTGGCCATTGCGGCAAATTTCTCGATTTCGGCTTCCGAAATGGTGAGCGGCGGGGAGAACAGCATGGTGTCGCGCGTGGCGCGCATCATCAGCCCTGCGGCGATGCAATGGTCACGGCAGATGCCTCCCACGCGGCCATTTTTTTCAAAAAATTTGCGGGTGCGCCTGTCTGCCGTCAGCTCGATGGCGCCGATGAGCCCCACGCCACGGATCTCGCCTACAATTGGCAGGTCGCCAATGGCCTGGTTAAGTTTTTCACGCAGCAATTCGCCCTTGCGCGCGGCGCCCTCCACCAGTTTCTCGTCCTCGATGATTTGAAGATTCCGTAAGCCCACCGCGCAGGAAACCGGATGCCCGGAATAAGTGAAGCCGTGATAATATTCGCCGACCTGGTTGATGAGCACATCCGCCACACGGTTGTTCATAAGCAAGGCGGAGAGCGGCAGATAGCCGGAGGTCAGCCCCTTGGCGGTGGTCATCATATCCGGCTGGATGCCGAATGTATCCGTGCCGAACATCTTACCGGTGCGCCCATAGCCGCAGATCACCTCATCGGCGATCAGCAGGATATCGTATTGCTTGCAGATACGGTTGATCTCTGGCCAATAGGTGGAAGGCGGGATGAGCACGCCGCCGGCACCCTGGATGGGCTCACCGATAAAGGCGGCGATGTTTTCAGGCCCAAGCTCCTGAATTTTTTTCTCAGCCTCGCGCGCGGCGTAAAGGCCGAACTCCTCCGGGCTCATCTGCCCGCCCTTGCCATACCAATAGGGCGGCAGCACTTGCGCGAAATGCGGCAGATCGCCACCCTGGCGGTGCATGTCTTTCATGCCGCCGGCGGAAGCACCCAGAATGGTAGACCCGTGATAGCCATATTCCCGGCCGATCACGATTTTCTTTTCCGGCTTGCCGATGGTCTTCCAGTACACCCGCGCGTTGCGGATGGCGGAATCCACCGCCTCAGACCCTGAGCAGGCAAAAAATACATGCTCGAACCCGGGGGGAGAAATCTCCGCCAGTTTCTTTGCCAGCAATACGGCGGGCTCGTTCGTGGTTTTGAAGAAGCTGTTGTAATAAGGCAGTTTGGTCATCTGCCGGGTGGCGGCTTCCACCAGTTCCTGGCGGCCATAGCCCACGGCCACGCACCACAGCCCGGCCATGCCATCCATGATCTTGTTGCCATTGGAATCGTGCAGATAAACGCCCTCGGCAGAGGTGATCAGCCGTACACCTTGCTCGTGCAGCTCCTTATGGTCAGTGAAGGGGTGAAAATGATGTGCGGCGTCCAGCGCCTGCCAGTCAACGCCAAGGTTGATTTCGTTCAACATGATAAGCTCCGATTTTTCTGAATTGAGGCACACGCGGTAAGGCGGGCGTAGGGTTGTTCAGAACAAGGGCGGGCTGAAACCAATGCGTGCGCAGAGAATGAGCATCTCTGCGTGTAAATTAAGCGCAGCTGGTGGCACTGCTGAAACCATGCTCAACAGTGCCACGCCCCTCGGAACCTATCAAGGAAATTATAACGGTGCGGCCTTCGCCCTTGCCGGGGGCGGCCCGGCGGGGCAAGTAACCGCCATGTCCGATCTCGACGAGCTTCTGAATAAACGCGGCCGCAGCGCGCAGCTTGGCGCCTATGTCACCGCTGTGGCGTTTGACACCAAGGGGTTACCGGGTTTTGCCTTGGGCGATGGCACGCTGCGCCTGGGCAAGGCGCATGAAAGCATTGCAGTGCATGATGGTGCAGTGCTGGGCCTGGCGGCGCACCCGGAAGGCGGGTTTATAACCGGTGGGGATGATGGCCGGCTGATGCGTGCCAAACCTGATGGCGGCGCACAGCAGATGCAGAAATTCGGCTCCAAATGGGTGGAGCATGTGGCGGCTTTCTCCGGCAAGGGGCCGTTGCTGGCCGCTGCCGTGGGTAAAAACCTGTTTTTGCTGAGCCCGGCGGGCGAGGTGCTGAAAACGCTGGAACACCCCAGCACCGTTACCGGCATTGCGTTTGACACCAAGGGCAAGCGCGTTGCGGCTTCGCATTATAATGGCGCGTCGCTCTGGTTCACCGCTTCCGGTTCACCTGTGGCGCCGAAGCTGGAATGGAAGGGCAGCCACACCGGCGTGGTGCTTCACCCGGGCAGCGAGGCGCTGGTGACCACGATGCAGGAGAATGCCCTGCATGGCTGGACCCTGCCAGGGGGCAAGCATATGCGCATGTCTGGTTATCCCTCCAAGCCGGAATCCTTCGGCTTCACCAAATCCGGCCGCTGGCTGGCCACGGCGGGGGCGGAGAGCATTGTGCTCTGGCCTTTCTTCGGCGGCGGGCCCATGGGCAAGCCACCCACCGAGCTCGGCATGGGGGACGGCGTGGTCAAGCGCGTGGCCTGCCATCCGCAGCACGAGGTGGTGGCCGCCGGGTTCGATACGGGAATGGTGCTGGTGGCGGATGTGGCCCGGGAGCGTGTGCTGCCGGTCTGCGGCCCGGGGCGCGGCAGCGTCTCCGTCCTGGCCTGGAACGCGGATGGCGGCCAGTTGGCCTTCGGCACCGATCAGGGTTTCGCCGCAATCGTGGATTTCACCCAGTCATAGGCAACCAGGGGGCTAGATGATGCCACGGAACACCGCGCAGAGGGCAAACACCTCGGCGGTGAGGGGCAGGTTTTTATGCGCGCAATAGCGCGTTGCGAGCTTGATCAACTCCTTGATGTCGCGGCCGCTGATCTGCGGATAGCTCGCCAGCAATTTCTCCAGCAGCGTCTCGGGAATCTCGGCTTCGAATTGCGCGGCCAGCGTACGCCAGAGCTGCTTTGCAGCCTCGGGCGGCGGCGTGTCGTAGCGGATGACCGCGATGCAGCGCGACAATATGGCGTCGTCCACATCGTCCATCCGGTTGGTGGTCATGAACAAGAGGCCGTCGAAATATTCGAGTGTCCGCAGAAACTCCGCGACGATGGCGTTGTGCTGCAAATCGTTGTCGCGCTTGCGGATATACACATCCGCCTCGTCCAGCAGCAGAATGGCACCCCAGCGGGCCGCCCGGCGCAGGATGCGGGTGAGATTCGCCTCGACCGATTCCGCGGTGACGCCAAGCTGGCCCGAGTGCACCCGGTAGAGCGGTTTGCCCACCACTTCCGCATAAACTTCCGCGGTGAGGGTTTTGCCGAGCCCGGGCGCGCCCTTGCACAAAATCGTGGTGCCGCCGGATTTGCCTTCGATGATGTCCTCGGCCATCACGTCGAGGTCAGCGGTGAGGATGTCGATCAGATCGCGGTGCGCGGCCGGCAGCACCAATCTGTCGCGTAGTTCAGGCTTATAGCGATAAGGCTCCACATTCTCGACATGCACCCAGATGTTGCGATGCAGTTCCAGGTGGAAAAGATAGAGATAGCAATGCATGGGGATGCGGTCGAACCCGTGTTCGACCCCCGCCTCGCGCCAGAAATTCGGCGCCGTCATGGTCACGAACTGGCGCTCCAGCGCCTCCTCGTCGTTCACGCAACGCGCACTACCCTGCTTGGGCAGGCGCACTATGTCGAACTTGCTTAAAGGTCCGCTTGTCCAGCCGATATTCGCGGCCAGAAACTGCTGGCCGAATTGCTGCTGCATCTGGCGGAAACGGTTGGCGTGGCGCTCATATTCCGCTTTGAACTCCGCACATTCCTTGAAGAAGCCATGCTCGGCCAGAAGCTCGGGGATGGTGCGGTTGACGATGTCATTGGCATCCACCACGATCGCCTGGGTCATGCCGGCATAGCGCTGGCGGGCATCGTTGCGCGCATTATTGCCCGCCGCCTGCATGGTGTTGGCGAGCAGGCTGACAATCACATAGGGCTTGCCTTCGGTGGGCACCGCATAACGCATTTCGGTAACCAGCCAGGGCAGCAATACGCCGTCTGCGCTGCGCCGGTACAGCCAGCCATCGATGGCATCGCGCTTTAAATAGGCGATGAGCCCGTTGATCAGCACATCGATTTTCGGGATCGCCCGGGCTGCCGGGGCGGAGTGGATTTTGTCCAGCGCCAGCAATTGCAGCATCAGTCCGCGCTCATTGCTCTCCCGGCAGGTGGTGTAGAGCGCGTTCAGCGATTCCGTGTCGAACAGGCTGCTGGCTACCACGGCCCGGCCGCACCCGAGCCTGTCCTTGCCAAGATGCTTCGCGAGTGGTGAGTCCTCCGCGATCCGGCCGAGCAGCTTGTGCACGATCTCGTCAGGCAGGTCGAAATCCATCAAGGCAACCGTCATTACGTTTCTCAAGCTCTCTATCGTTATGGCTATGCCGCCGCGGGATTACTTTAGAGCCAGGGGGATGGGCGGTAAATCCAGGAAGATCATGCGGCTTTAATGTACGGCGTGGGCCGTCTCGCTATTTCTATGGCTGGCGAAGCGTTCCACCATGGCGGCGCTGGCCTCGTTGAGCCCGATGATCTCAACCTGCCTGCGATTGCGAGTGGCGCTTTATACCCTCATGGCCTAACCGCCACAGCGCCAGCGCCAGTTCCAGCCCGAACACCCAGGTGGAGAGAAAATGCCCGCGCGCGAAAGCGGCATGGTTTCCTGCAACGCGCAAAGCATCCAGGCGCGGCAGCATCCAGAGCCATGACCACAGTGTGCAGAGCATGATGACACCTGGAACCAGCGCGGCGGGGCTGCGGCGCAGGGCATAGCCCAGCAGCGCAACCCCAGAGGTGGCCAGGCAATAGGCGTATAAAAACGGAAAGGCCGTTCGGATGAAGGGCCCCGCCACATCCATGGGCAGGCGGGTGAAGACCAGAGGGGCCATCACCGCGCTGAAAAACAGCATCCCACCTGCCAGAAGGCCAGTGCCCAGCAGGGCGAGGATGCTGCCTGTACGATGCATCAGTAGCGGTAAGCTTCGTGCTTGAACGGACCCTGGACGTTCAAGCCAAGATAATCCGCCTGCTTCTGCGAAAGCATGGTGAGCTTCGCGCCCACCTTGGCCAGATGCAGGGCGGCTACCTTCTCATCCAGATGGCGCGGCAGCACATACACCTTGCGCTCATACTTGCCCGCCGGCGCGGTCCACAGCTCAATCTGCGCCAGCACCTGGTTGGTGAAGCTGGCGGACATCACATAGCTCGGATGTCCGGTGGCGTTGCCGAGATTCACCAGGCGGCCTTCGGAGAGTACGATGAGGCGCTTGCCGTCTGGGAACACCACCTCGTCCACCTGCGGTTTCACATTCTCCCACTTATAGTTACGCAGGCTTTCGATCTGAATCTCGGAATCGAAATGCCCGATATTGCAGACGATGGCGCGGTGCTTCATCGCGCGCATGTGCTCGATGGTGATCACGTCCACATTGCCGGTGGCGGTCACGAAGATATCGCCATGCGGCGCGGCATCTTCCAGCGTGACGACCTCATAGCCTTCCATAGCGGCCTGAAGCGCGCAGATCGGGTCGATCTCGGCCACTTTCACGCGGCAGCCCGCGTTGCGCAGCGAGGCTGCGGAGCCCTTGCCGACATCGCCAAAGCCCGCCACCACAGCAACCTTGCCAGCCATCATCACGTCCGTGCCACGGCGAATGCCATCCACCAGGCTCTCGCGGCAGCCATAAAGATTATCGAACTTGGATTTGGTGACGCTGTCGTTAACGTTGATGGCGGGCACCAGCAGCTTGCCGGCCTTTGCCATCTCCCACAGGCGGTGCACGCCGGTGGTTGTCTCCTCGGAGATGCCTTTCACATTGGCCAGCAATTCAGGGTATTTATCGTGCATGATGGTGGTGGCGTCGCCGCCATCATCCAAAATCATGTTCGGCTCCCAGCCGCCTGGGCCGCGAAGCGTCTGCTCGATGCACCACCAGAACTCTTCCTCGTTCATGCCCTTCCAGGCGAAAACAGGAATACCGGCGGCGGCGATGGCGGCGGCGGCATGGTCCTGCGTGGAGAAGATGTTGCAGGAGGACCAGCGGACGGAGGCGCCAAGGGCGGTCAGCGTCTCGATCAGCACGGCGGTCTGGATGGTCATGTGCAAGCAGCCGACGATGCGGGCGCCTTCCAGTGGCTTGGATTTGCCGAACTCCTCGCGCAGCGCCATCAGGCCGGGCATTTCGTCCTCGGCCATGGAGATTTCCTTGCGGCCCCATTCGGCCAGGGAGAAATCCTTGACCTTGAAATCAGTGAACTGGCTGGCGTCTGGCATGGGGTTCGTCCTTAATCGAAAAATTTGGGCAATCCTTATTCTCTTGGGGGCGTGATGCCAACCTTCAGGGCTTGGGCAGGCCAGCGAAATAAGCCGCCACGCCTTGCCGCTCCTGCGGGGAAAGCGCCCTGGCGATGCCGGGCATAGGCCCGCTGCCCTGGCCGCTGGCCAGATGGCCCAGTGCCGAGACAATGCCCGCGGCCGGTTTGCCTGCCAGCACCGGCGCGCCGATGGCGGCATTGCCAAGGCCGTTTATGCCATGGCAGGCGGCGCAGGGCATGGCGCCATTGCTGTTGCCATGCAGCACAATCTGTTTGCCAGCGGGTGCCGCCGCGCCCAGCAGCACCAGGGCGATTCGCCAAATTTTCACTGGCTGGTGGGGCCGCCAGGGCCATAAACCGGTAGCAGCAGCAGCAGGTTATCGCCATCGCTGAAGCTCAGGGTCATGCCGATTTTGCTGCCCAGGGCCATCTTCGGCTTCAGGCACATTAAATGGTATCCGCCTTCGGCAAGGCTTACCTGCCCGTGCGCTGGAATGGTCAGGCTTTTTACCATTGTCATCATGGCGGTGCCGCCGTCATCTACGCTTTCATGCAGCATTAGTGCGCCGCAGGCCGGGGAGCTGGCTTTTACCAGCCTGGTGGTAATGTCTCCCGTGTTCGTTAGCGTCATGTAACCTGAGGCAGGGAGGTTGGGCAGCAGGTAGCGCACCCAGGCATGGGCGGCGTGTACATCGGCGGGCGAGGGCGCGGGCACCGTGGCAGGCGAAGCCGCGCCCAGCAGCACAGGCAAGGCAAGAAGACATGAGAAGCGTTTCATCCCCCGAGGCTAACGCAACACCCCCCGGCGAGAAACCCCGGTTTATTGCCAATCCGCCGTACGCGGCGCACAACGTGACCTCATGGACCACTCCCGCCTTGCTGATGCCACCCGCGCCACCAGGCGCATGTTTGTTCGCGACCTTGTTTTGGAGGCGCGGATTGGCGTGTACGCGCATGAGCAGGGCCGCACCCAGCGCATTCGTGTGAACCTGGATCTGGCCGTGGAGGATGACGGGGCGGCCAACCTCTCCCGCCCGATGGTGGGGGCGGACGACCTTGGCCGGGTGGTGGATTACGATACGGTGATTGGTGCTGTGCGCGATGTTGTGGCCGCCGGGCATGTGCAGCTTGTGGAGACACTGGCCGAGCGCGTGGCCGAGGCATGCCTGCGGAATACGCGCATCCGCGTGGCCAGGGTGATGGTTGAAAAGCTGGACGCGGTGGCGGACGCTGCCAGCGTGGGTGTGGAGATAGAGCACCGCAACAGCTAGTTTTCCACGGGCTGGAACCCTGTAGGATCAAAGGGTTTCAGCACGGTATGATAGCAAGAAAATTACTGAGCGGTAATATAATTTATTTTGAAATTCAATATGTTAACTGTAGATAATCAGTTCTGGCGGCGTTTTGGGGCGGAAAATGCCATAACGAGATGTTCGCGGGCGAAGCACAAGGAATCCACAAACTTATCCACAGGCGGGAGGGGGTAAGTTGGAGGGGCGGGCAACCGGAATTGGCATTATCGAGACCGCGCTTGAGACGATGCCGGGCAATCCCGGTGTGTACCGGATGCTGGATGAAAAGGGCGAGGCGCTCTATGTCGGCAAGGCGCGCAACCTTAAGAAGCGGGTAACTTCTTACACGCAGATCAACCGCCTGCCCGAGCGGCTGCGGCGCATGGTGGCGGATACCGCCGCCATGGAGATTCTCACCACCCATACAGAAGCGGAAGCGCTGCTGCTTGAGGCAAACCTCATCAAGCGCTTGAAACCACGTTACAATATTCTGCTTCGGGACGATAAATCCTATCCCTGGCTGGTGCTCACCTCGGGTGAGTTTCCGCGCATCGGCAAGCATCGCGGCGCGCAGGCGAAGGCGGATTTCTATCTCGGCCCGTTCGCCTCGGCCTGGGCGGTGAAGCAAACGGTGCAAGCCCTGCAACGCGTGTTCCTGCTGCGCACCTGCGCTGATACGGTGTTCGCCAACCGCACCCGGCCCTGCCTGCTGTTTCAGATCAAACGCTGCTCGGCGCCTTGCGTGGGCCGGGTGAACGCGGGGGAGTATGGCGCCCTGGTGGCGCAGGCCAAGGATTTCCTGCAGGGAAAGAGCGGGGCAGTGCAGAAGGAGCTGGCTGTTGCGATGCAGCAGGCTTCTGAAAACCTTGAGTTCGAGCGCGCCGCCGCTTTGCGGGACCGCATTCGCGGCCTGGCCCATGTGCAGGGAAATGACGTGATTAACCCGGCCAGCCTGGGCGATGCGGACGTGATTGCGCTGTATCAGCAGGCGGGGCAGGCCTGTGTGCAGGTGTTTTTTGTGCGCGGCGGACGAAATAATGGCAACCGGAGCTTTTTTCCGGCCCATACGAAGGACGAGGAAGCGCCGGAAATTCTTTCCGCGTTCATTGCCCAGTTCTACGATGACAAACCGCCTCCACCGCAGATTTTGCTGAACCACGAGGCGGAGGAACAACCCCTGTTGGAAGACGCGCTGAGCCTGAAGGCTGCGCGGCGCGTGCATATTCTGGTGCCGCAGCGTGGCGAGAAGGCCGATGTGGTGGCCCATGCCGCCACCAATGCGCGCGAGGCACTGGAGCGCAAGCTGGCCGAGACGGCGGGGCAGGGCAAGCTGCTGGCGGCGGTGGGCGAGCTGTTCAATTTGCCGGAAACGCCCAAACGCATTGAGACCTACGACAATTCTCACATTATGGGCACCAACGCTTACGGTGTGATGGTGGTGGCGGGGCCGGAAGGGCCGATGAAATCCGCCTATCGCAAATTCAGCATCAAAAGCGTGATCACCCCAGGCGATGATTTCGGCATGATGCGAGAGGTGCTGCAACGCCGCTTTGGCCGCGCGCTGGAGGAAGACCCGGACCGTTCCGGCGAAACCTGGCCGGACCTCGTGCTGATCGATGGAGGTGCGGGCCAGCTTTCCGCCGCCAAAGGGGTGATGGCGGATCTGGGGCTGGAGGATATTCCCATGGTGGCTATCGCCAAGGGGCCGGACCGGGATGCCGGGCGTGAGTGGTTTTATATGGAAGGCCGTGAAGCCTTTCAGCTCCCGCCGCGCGACGCGGTGCTATATTTCCTGCAACGGTTGCGGGATGAGGCGCACCGCTTCGCTATCACCACCCACCGCGCGGCCCGCAGCCGCAAGCTCACCACATCTGAGCTTGATGAAATTCCCGGCATTGGGGCGGCGCGCAAAAAGGCGCTGCTGCTGCATTTTGGCTCCGCGCGGGGGGTGAAGGCGGCGGGACTGAAGGATTTGGAGGCGGTGACCGGCATTAACCGCGCCACGGCCAGGGCGGTTTATGCCTTCTTTCACCCCGGTGTTAGGCTGGAGGCGTAAGCCCCTTGGCTTCAAGCGCGGAATGGCTAAATTCATGAACATGAAGCGTAAGAGGCTAAAATGAGCGGCACGAAATGGGCGGATGTAATGAAGCTGGCCGCCGAAGCGTCCGATATCCGTTCGCTCTTTGCAGCCAACCCGCAGCGTTTTACGCAATTTTCCGTGCAAAAAGCCGGCATGCTGCTGGATTTTTCCAAAACATCACTCACCGAGCAAAGCCTGGCGGCGTTGCTGGCGCTGGCCCGTGCGGCTGGGTTGGAAGCCCGGCGTGAAGCCATGTTTGCAGGCGAGGCCATTAACATTACCGAGCAACGTGCTGTTTTGCACACGGCCTTGCGTGCACCCATGGGTGCTGTGGTGCAGGTTGCAGGCCAGAATATTGTGCCAAAAATTCACGAAACATTGAGTGTTTTTCTTGATTTTGCTGAATCAATCCGTTCCGGTACCGTTGCTTCCTCCGATGGAAATGCTTTTACCGATGTGGTGAATATCGGTATTGGCGGGTCGGATCTCGGCCCCGCCATGGCTACGCTCGCGCTGGCGCCGTATCATGATGGCCCGCGCCTGCATTTCGTCTCGAACGTGGATGGCGCGCATATCGCGGATACGCTGCGCGGGCTTAACCCGGCGCGCACTTTGTTTATCGTCGCCTCCAAAACCTTTACCACGGTGGAGACGATGACCAACGCGGCCACCGCCCGGCGCTGGGTGGCGCAGGCGCTGGGCGAGGCAGCGGTGAGCGCGCATTTCTGTGCGGTTTCCACCGCCGTGGAAAAATGCGCGGCCTTCGGTATTTCTCCTGACCGCATCTTCGGATTCTGGGATTGGGTGGGCGGGCGCTATTCTGTCTGGTCGTCCGTGGGTCTGCCGGTTGCCATCGCCATCGGCGCCGAGAATTTCCGCGCCTTCCTGGCCGGTGCGCGGGAGATGGACGAGCATTTCCGCACCGCCCCGCTGGAGCAGAACCTGCCGGTGTTGCTGGCGCTGGTGGGCGTGTGGCACCGGGATGCGCTGTGCTACCCCGCCCGCGCCATTTTGCCTTACGACCAGCGCCTGGCCCGTTTTGCCGCCTATCTCCAGCAACTTGACATGGAATCAAACGGTAAGCGCGTGACGCGGGAGGGTGAGCCCGTTGCCCGCCCCACCGGGCCGCTGGTGTTTGGCGAGCCCGGCACCAATGGCCAGCACGCCTTCTACCAGCTGCTGCACCAGGGCACGGATGTGATACCCTGCGAATTTTATATCGCGGCACGGGGGCACGAGCCGGCGCTTATGCATCAGCACCAGTTGCTCATCGCCAACTGCCTCGCGCAGTCTCAGGCGCTGCTGCAGGGGCGCACGCTGGAAGAGGCGGGCGGCAACCCGCACCGGGTGTTCCCCGGCAACCGCCCGTCGCTTGTCATCGCATATGAAAAACTGGATCCGGCGATGTTGGGCAAGCTGATCGCCCTTTATGAGCACCGCGTGTTCAGCGAGGCGGCGCTCTGGAACATCAATGCGTTTGACCAATGGGGCGTGGAGCTGGGCAAGGAGCTGGCAACCAAATTGCTGCCGATGGTGGAGGGCAAGGAAACCCCCGCGCAAATCAATGGATCGACGGCGGGGCTGGTGGCGTATCTGCGCGGTGCGGATGGTTAGCTGGTGGCTTCTCTGCGCTGGTGCAGGGCTTCCACCCGGGTCAGCAGGTCTGAGAACACGAAGGGTTTGACGATATAATCGTCCCCGCCTGCCTCCAGGCCGGTCATCCAATCCCCCAGCGCACCAAGGCCGGAGAGGAACAGCACAGGCGTTTCCACCCGCTTATCCCGCAATTTGCGCAACAACTCCGCGCCATCCACGCCGCCGGGCAACTGGCGGTCGAAGATCATCACGTCGAACCGTTTGTCCATGGCCTGTTCAAAGCCATCCTGGCCATCCATCGTGTGGGTGACCTCGTGGTTGGCATCCTTCATGCCGGCAGTCACGATCTGTGCCACAGACTCATCATCCTCGATAAGCAATATACGCATGAGCCTTAATCCTTACGACTGCCACACTTGCTGGTTTTCAGTATAGCGTTAATCTATCCATCCATGCCTTACGGCTGAGTGTCGTTTTTTAAATTTGCGGGGAAGAAATACCGTCTTATGACCGCATTATGACATGCAACGATGGCAATGACCGGGCGCGAAACACCGAGCTGGAGGCATTTGCCGCCCAGGTGGCGCACGATTTCAACAATCTTCTCACCGGCGTGGTTGGTAATCTGGAGTTGCTGCAACTGCGTGTGGCCAGAACCGGTGCGGCCGGGCTGGACGGCTACATTAATGGCGCCAACGCTTCCAGCATCCGTGCGGTGGAGTTTGCCCAGCGGTTACTGACTTATTCTGGCCGGATGGCACAAGAGCCAGAGACGGTGCCGTTGGCCCGGCTGCTGGGTGAGATCGCGGCCATGCCAGAATGGCAGGGGTTGGAGCTGAGCCTGCCGGGTGAGGCGTTGCTTGTGCAGGTGGACCCGGCGCAGCTGCGCCTCGCGGTGGTGGAGCTTCTGCGCAATGCGCGTGAAGCCGTGCAAGAGAGCGGTTCCTCCACCATGCTGAGTGCCGAGATGGAAGATGGCGACGTGGCCATTATCGTGCGGGATGACGGGCCTGGCATGCCGCCCGAAATTCACGCGCAAGCGCACGGCTTACTGTTTTCAACCCGTGCGAACGGGGCTGGGCGGGGGCTTGGCCTTGCCATTGCGGCGCGGGTTGCGGCGGCGGCGGGGGGGCGGCTGGAACTTAAGAGCGCGCCCGGTGCGGGTTGCGTGGCAAAGCTGGTTGTGCCGATGGTGTGAGCCTGGCTGGGACGGGAGGATTCGAACCTCCGCATGGCGGAATCAAAATCCGCTGCCTTACCGCTTGGCGACGTCCCAATGCGCGCGCTCTCATAAGCCGGTCTGGGGCGGCTGGTAAAGCCCCCCACCCCAGCACCACCAACCTGAACGGGTGGCCAGCATGGCGGCTGCTATCTGTGCTGCGGCAGGGGTGTTGAACAAGGCGAAACAGGTGGCGCCGGAGCCGCTCATGCGTGCCAGCAACGCGCCGGGCAAGGCGCCTAAGGCCGCCAGCACATCGCCAATGACGGGCTGGATGGAGAGGGCGGCAGCCTGCAGATCGTTTCCATAGCGCTGCAAATCCGCCGCCATGGCCGCTGCATCTGGCCAAGAAGCCGGTAGGGCCGGGGCGGGGCTGAAGCCGCCAGTGCGCGCCTTGAACACGGCGGGCGTGGGTACAGCGACACCAGGGTTTGCCAGCACCATGCCGAAAGCGGGCAAAAGCGGGGCGGGTGCAAGAATTTCGCCGATGCCCTGCATCCGGGCCGGGCGCGAAGCCAGGCAGACCGGCACGTCAGCCCCCAGCTGCAGCGCGATGCCGGGTAAGTCCGCGGCCGTAATTTCCCATAATGCACACAGTGCCCGCAGCGCGGCGGCGGCATCCGCCGAGCCACCGCCAATGCCCGAGGCCACAGGCAGGTTTTTCTCCAGCCGCAGCTGGGCCCCGCGCCCAGGCGCCAGGGCCCGCGCGGCCCGCAGCAGCAGATTATCCGGTTCGGCCTGAAGGGCTGCGCCGAACACGCCGCCGAGGCTGAGGCTGAGCTCCGCCGCCGCCTTTACCTCCACCACATCACCCACCGCCGGAAATACAGCCAGACTGTCCAGCAAATGGTAGCCATCTGCCCGCTTGCCGGTGACGTGCAGGTACAGATTGACCTTGGCTGGCGCGAAAGAGGTGATGCTCATGGGGAGTGCTGGCTGAAATGCTGGCGGATCTTTGCCTCAAGCTCGGCTTTCAGCTTCGGGTCGGGGTTGAGGTTCAATGCCCTGTCCCATTGGTAGCCTGCCTGCAGGGGCTGGCCCGCCTGCCAGAAAGCATCGCCCAGATGCGCGTTGACTTCCGGGTTATCTGGGGTGAGCTCCACCGCCTGGATGAGAAGTGCGACAGCCTGTTTGGCGTTGCCGCGCTTCATCTCCACGAAACCGAGGGAATCCTGCACCGCGCCGTCATTGGGGTCCAGCCTGGTGGCCTTGGTGAGCATCGCCTGCGCCTGGTCCAGGTTTTCATCATGCAATGCCCAGCTATAACCCAGGTAATTCAGTACATAAGGCTGGTCTGGCGAGAGCTTCAGCGCCTGTTCGATATCCGCTTCCGCCGCGCCCCAGTTGCCTGTCTGGTCTTCGCAGATGCCGCGGTCGAAAAACAACATTCCGGCGGTGGATGGCGGCAGGCTGCCCGCCATGGCGATGGCTTTTTGGTAATAGGGTAGGGCTTGCGCGCACTGGCCGGCATTGCGCCGGATATCACCGGCGCTGGCCAGCAGCCCAGGGTCGCCCGGGTGGCTGGCGATCAGCTTATCCAGCAGCGCCACGGCCTGATCTGTCTGGCCGAGATTTGCCAGCAGGCTGGCTTGTTGCAGCGCCGCCGGGCCGTAAAGCGGGTCGGAAGGCTGGATGGGCGAAAGGGTGGCGATGGCGTTCTGTGCCTGCACGGTGGTGGGTGTGTAAGTTGGATCGCTGCTGTTAACTTGCGTGTTGGCCAACAATAGCCGGGCGGCTGAAAGGTCTGGCCGCATTTGCAGGGCAAAGCGCAGAAAAACCGTGCGCAGAAAGCCCGCCTGCGGTTGTGAGAGCGAGGCGGCGAGGGTTAGATACGCTTCCGCCATGCCTTGCACCGGGGTGGAAATGACAGGCGCGTGGATTTGTTTTTCCATCTGCGGCAGGGCGATGGCAAGGTCTGGGTGTGCCGCGACCAAAGCGGCCAGCACCGCCTGTGCCTGGTGTACCTGGCCTTGCCGCGTGTCCCAGCTGGCGAGGATTTGCGCGAGGCGCAGATTGGGAGAATCCGCTGAAACCGCGCCGTAAAGCTGCGCGGCGCTCCTGGTATCGCCCGCCGCATCGGCGATGAGTGCCGCGTTAAGTACATAGACAGCACCGAAATTACTGTCGTTAAAGGCGGGGCTGAGCGTATTCAGCGCGGCTTGCTCATTGCCTTGGCCAAACTGGGTCCAGGCGAGCAGCAGCGGTTCGATCATTGCGGCGAGCTGGTCGCGCGGCAGGGCGGCGAAAAATTTTGCCGCCGTGGCGTAATCGCCTGCCATTGCCGCCTGGTTGCCGCGCAGCAGAGAGGCAAGGGCATTGCCAGGCAGGCGCGGGGCCAGCTGTGCGGCTTCTGGGCTGCCGGAAAATACCCCGGCCAGAAATCCTTCCTCGGCCAGTTGCGGGTTCGTTGGGTTGTGCTTCAGGGCGGTGGCGTAGAAGCGCGCGGCGCTGGCGGGGTCGTTCACTGAATCCGCATAACGCGCCGCCAAAAATGCGCCCAGTGCCGGGTTGGATGCGGCAAGATGAGGCTGGGCGAGGGGGGCGGGGGTGTTGCTGCCTGGCCCTGCCGCGCAGGCGGATAGCAAGATGCAGGCGGCTGTGGCGGCGCGGCCAAACGGCAAGGAAATCGGCATTGCCAAGCTGTAGCAGCGGGATGGCCGCCCCGCAAAATACGGAAAAACAAGGCTTGCTTGTTCCGCCCCGCGCGGTGAGATAGGTTGGAGCCATGCAATCAGGGTTCGAGGCCACGACCGGCGACATTACCGTGCAGGTGCACGTGACTTACTTGGATGGGCAGTCCCAACCCGAGGCCGGGCAGTTCTTCTGGGCGTATCACATCACCATTATCAACCACGGTGTTGAAACCGTGCAGCTTTTGAAACGCAGCTGGCAGATTACCGATGCCAATGGCCGGGTGGTGAACGTGCATGGTGATGGCGTGGTGGGCAAGCAGCCAGTGCTTCAGCCCGGTGCAAGATTTGAATACAGCTCTGGCACGCCGCTCTCTACCCCCACCGGTTTCATGTTTGGCACCTACCACATGCAGCTTTTGCCCTCGGGCATGGCGTTTGACGTGGCGGTGCCCGCCTTCAGCCTGGATAGCCCTCACCAGGATGCGCGGCGGCATTAGCATTATTTGCGGACTGATCCGGCTGACCCATATAGACGTATGATGGCGTGAAGCAGTTAACGCCGCAGAATTGAAACGGAGTGCGCCTTGAATATTCAGTCCAAGTCCGGCAAGCTGGCGAAGCGCAAGCAAAGCTTAGCGCGCCCCACCCGCGCGCAGGCCGAGGAGGCCGTGCGTACGCTGCTGCTTTGGGCAGGCGAGGATGTTTCCCGCGAAGGGCTGCGCGATACGCCAAAGCGCGTCGTGAAATCTTACGAAGAATTCTTCAAAGGTTATGATGAAGACCCCACTGAAATCCTCTCCCGCACTTTTGAGGAGACGGATGGCTATGACGAGATTGTGCTGCTGCGCGATATCCGGCTGGAAAGCCATTGCGAGCACCATATGGTGCCGATTACCGGCAAGGCGCATGTGGCTTATCTGCCGGGAACCCGTGTTGTAGGTATTTCCAAGCTGGCCCGTGTGGTGGATGCCTATGCCAAGCGCTTCCAGATTCAGGAGAAGCTGACGGCGCAAATTGCCAATACCATCCAGGAGGTATTGCAACCGCGTGGGGTGGCGGTGGTGATCGAGGCGAACCACCAATGCATCTCCACCCGCGGGGTGCACAAGCCGGGGGTGAGCATGGTGACCAGCCACATGCTGGGTGAATTCCGGGAAAACCCCTCTACCCGCCGGGAACTTTTGGCAATGCTCCAGGCCCGGAGCTGCACGGAGTTCTGAAGTGAGCCAACATGAGGTTTTCATGAAACGCGCCATCGGGCTGGCGCGGCAGGGCATGGCTGGCGGCCATGGCGGGCCGTTCGGCGCGGTTGTGGTGCGCGATGGCGAGATTATCGGCGAGGGGCATAACCGCGTGCTTTCCGCCGTTGACCCGACGGCGCATGCGGAGGTGACGGCCATCCGCGACGCGGCCCGCAAGGAAGAGCGCTTCGATCTCTCCGGCGCCGAAATTTATGTGAACGGCCTGCCTTGCCCGATGTGCATGTCCGCCATTTTCTGGGCGCGGATTGGCAAGGTTTATTATGCCTGCGCGCCGGAGGATGCGGAGAAGATCGGGTTCGACGACCAGAAATTCTACCGCCAGCTTGCAAAACCCCCAGCCGAGCGGACCACCCCGGCTATCCAGCTTACCGAGTTTGTTGATGAAGCCCGGGAGACCTATAATGATTGGCTCAGGCTCGAAACGCGCACGGCATACTGAATTTCTGCCATTCGGCCTGGGCCCTGGCGGTTTTTTGCCCTGGGGCGTAATGCCCTGGCCTGAAGCTTAAGGAGCCTGTCCGTGCCTAGTGATACAGCCCGTCCCGCAAGCAGCTCTTTCAACGCCGCGCGCCCAAGCGGGGGTGCGGCCAGCCAGGCCAACCGGAAGCTGGTGGCCAACTGGCTTTATCTGCTCGCCTTCATGATCTGGGTAATGGTCGGCATCGGCGGTTACACACGGGATTCCGGTTCCGGGCTTTCCATCATGAAATGGGAGCCGATCATCGGCGTGCTGCCGCCGATGAGCCAGGATGCCTGGGCTAAGCTGTTCGCGCTGTATAAGACCATCCCGCAATACCAGATTCTGCACCCCGGCATGGGCATGCACGGTTTCCAGCAATTGTTCTGGCCGGAATATTTCCACCGGCTATGGGGGCGGCTGATGGGTGCCGTGCTGCTGGTGCCGCTGGTTGTTCTGGCACTTACCGGGCGTATTGAAAAACGCCTGATCAAATGGCTGTTCCTGCTGTTCGTGCTCGGCGGGCTGCAAGGGCTCATCGGCTGGCTGATGGTCTCCTCTGGGTTCGACCCGGATTCCACCGCCGTTGCCCCTGGCTGGCTCTCCTTGCATTTCTTCGGCGCCATGTTCCTGTTCAGCGCGGTGTTGTGGACGGCCTTTACCGTCACCGCGCCCGAGCCCGCGCGTTATGCGGGCTTAAAGGGCCTGCGCGGCCACAGCGTCGGCTCCTTCGTGGTGCTGCTGCTGGCGATGCTGGGCGGCACCATTGTCTCCGGCATTCATGGCATCGCGGATTTTTCCATGGCCAGGCAGGTGGGCACCGGGCAACCGCCAGCCCACTGGCCCAGCGGCGCGTTTTCAAACCCCGCCACCGTTATCTTCGACCATCAAAGCCTCGCGGTGATGGCCTCGCTTGCCATCCTGGCCATCACCGTGCGGGTGCTGCGCCGTGAAGCCCCGCCGCCGGTGCGCGATGCCGCCCTGCTGGCGGGTGGACTGGTGATTTTGCAATTCGTGCTGGGTGTTACCGCCTTGGTTTCCGGCAAGATCGAACTTGGCGTGGTGCACCAGATGAACGCCGTGGCGCTGATGGGCGCGATGCTGCTGCTGCTCCACCGTCTGCGAGGTGCGACACGTTGAAGACAGACCGCGCCGTCGGCAACTGGCTTCTGCTGCTGGCCGCCATGGTTTTTGGCATGGTGGTGGGCGGCGGGCATGCCCGCACCATCGGGGCAAGTTTTTCCATCCAGGTCTGGCGGCCTTTCACCGGCTTCATTCCGCCCATGAACGCAGCGGATTGGAACCAGCTTTACGGCCTGTTCCAGCGCACGGCGCAGTACCAGGCGCACCCCATCGGCATGGCGCAGTATAAAGCCCTGTTCTGGCCGATGTTTCTGGACCGTTGCTGGGGCAGGCTGATGGCTTTGGTGTTTTCCATCCCCTTCGCGGTGTTTCTGTTGAAAGGCCGCATCCAGCATGGGCTGGCGTTTTGGCTGGGCTGCATCTTCCTGCTTGGCGCGGGTCAGGCCATTTATGGCTGGTACATGGTGCAGACGGGCCTGTACCCCGGCGTGCTCTCCCCGCCGCCAGAATGGGCCGCACCGCATCTGCTCTCCGCCATGCTCATACTGGCAGCCTTGTTATGGACAGGCATGACCCTGCGTAACCCTGAGCCGGCGCGGATTGAGGGAGCCGTTATTCTGCGTGGTTTTTCCACCGCCACTGTGGCGCTGATCTGGGTGACGATGGGGTTTGGCGCGCTGGTCGCCACCTCCGGGGCGCTGCACGTCTTCAACAGTTTTCCCGCCATGGATGGCCATTGGCTGCCGCCGGACATGTTTGGCCAAAGCCCTGTCTGGATGAATTTCGTTACCAACAAGGGCATGGTGCAGTTCTGCCACCGGCTGCTGGCCACCATAACCGCGCTCACCGCGCTTACCACTGCGGTGATGGGGCTGCGGATGAAGCTGCCGCCGGCCACGCGGGATTTATTTCTGCTGCTGGCCGGACTGGTGGCGTTGCAATATGTGCTCGGCATGGCGACACTTGTAATGGGAAATAACGAGCTCGGTTTTGTGCATGAGCTGAATGCCGTGCTGCTCTTTGCCTCTGCCATTGGCGCGCGCCATGGCCTGCGCGGCGCGGTGGCGGCACCTGCCAGGGTCTTCGCCCCGGCGGAATGAGGAGTGTTTTGAGATGAGTGACGCGCTTAACAAGGCAGACGAGCTGTTCCACGGCCCCCAGGGACTGGATCTGGACGCCGCGCACCAGCACATCGCCACCGCTTTGGACGGCACGGACGATGGCGAGCTGTTCCTGGAATACCGGGAATCGGAATCCATCTCGCTCGACGATGGCCGTATCCGCGCCGCGTCTTTCGACACGCGCCGGGGCTTCGGCCTGCGCGCCGTGCTGGGGGAGGCCGCCTATTTCGCCCATGCCGGAGACCTCTCCGCCCCGGCTTTGGCCCGCGCGGCGGAAACCATCCGCGCAGCCAAGGCCATGGAGCATAGCGTTTCCGCCGCCGATCCCGCCCCCGCCAGCGCGCCGCTGTACGAGGGCGTGAACCCGCTGGGCGAAGCCCCCTTCGCGGACCGCGCGGCCCTGCTCAAGCAGATCGACGATTTCGCCCGCGCGGCAGACTCCCGCGTGGTGCAGGTGATGGCCAGCATCGCCGGGGAGTGGCAGGTGATCGAGATCATCCGCGCCGGCGGCGCCCGCGTGGCGGATATCCGCCCGTTGGTGCGGATCAATGTGTCCGTGGTGCTGGAGGAAAACGGCAAGCGCGAATCCGGCAGCCATGGCGCTGGCGGGCGCTCCGGCTACGGCGCCTACATCGCCCCGGATTTCTGGCAGAACGCGGTACGCGAGGCCATCCGCCAGGCGGAAGTGAATCTCAACGCAGTCCCCGCTCCGGCGGGTGAGATGCCCGTGGTGCTTGGCCCCGGCTGGCCCGGCATTCTCCTGCACGAAGCGATCGGCCACGGTCTGGAGGGCGATTTCAACCGCAAGCAGACCAGCGCCTTCGCCGGGCTGATGGGCAGCCGCGTCGCCTCCAAGGGTGTCACGGTGGTGGATGACGGTACCCTCCCCAACCGCCGCGGCTCCCTCACCATCGACGATGAAGGCACCCCCACCTCCCGCACCGTGATGATCGAGGACGGCATCCTCACCGGCTTCATCCAGGACCGGCAGAACGCAAGGCTGATGAACATGCGCGCCACCGGCAATGGCCGCCGCCAAAGCTACGCCCACGCCCCCATGCCGCGCATGACCAACACCATCATGCTCGGCGGGCAGGACAATAAGGACGACATGATCCGCTCCGTGAAGCGCGGATTGTATGCAGTCAATTTCGGCGGCGGGCAGGTGGACATCACCTCCGGTAAGTTCGTCTTCGCCGCCTCCGAGGCTTACATGATCGAAGACGGCAAGATCGGCGCGGCGGTAAAGGGTGCCACGCTCATCGGCAACGGGCCGGACGCGCTGACCAAGGTGGAGATGATTGGCAACGACCCGGCGCTGGACCCGGGCATTGGCACCTGCGGCAAAAACGGCCAGGGCGTGCCTGTGGGGGTAGGCCAGCCGACGATCAAACTCTCCGGCCTCACCGT
>JAGXAO010000100.1 GCA_018971565.1 Rhodospirillales bacterium | reverse complement strand
GGCGATGTGGGCGCCAAGGCTGCAAGCCTGACCATCATGGTTGGTGGACCGGAAGCGGCTTTCAATACAGTGCTCCCAATCTTCCAGCTCATGGGCAAGAACATCACGCTGGTTGGTGGCAATGGCGATGGCCAGACCACCAAGGTTGCCAACCAGATCATCGTGGCGCTGACCATCGAAGCCGTTGGCGAGGCGCTGCTGTTCGCCTCCAAGGCCGGGGCAGACCCCGCAAAGGTGCGTCAGGCCCTCATGGGTGGTTTCGCGAACTCGCGCATTCTGGAAGTGCATGGCGAGCGTATGGTCAAGCGTAACTTTGAACCTGGCTTCCGTATCGCTTTGCATCAGAAAGACCTGAACCTGGCGCTGTCCGGTGCGCGTGCGCTGGGTCTCAGCCTGCCGAACACCGCTACTTGTCAGGAGCTGTTCAACGCTGCCGCTGCTGCTGGCGGCTCGGCCTGGGACCATTCCGGCATGGTGCGCGTGTTGGAGAAGCTTGCCAACCATGAAATCTCCAGCCCTTCGCAGGCGAATTGATGGCTGGTTCGCAGCATTGGGTGCGTTTCACCCATGAGGGCAAGGATGGGTTTGGCCTGCTGCAGGGCGAATCCATCCAGGTTCACGAAGGCGACATGTTCGCACAGGCCAAGGCCAACGGCAGCGTGCTGCCGCTTGCGGCGGTTACTCTGCGCGCGCCCTGCAAGCCGGGTAAGGTCATCGCGTTGTGGAATAACTTCAACGCGCTGGCCGCTAAGTTGGGCGTGAGCCTGCCGGAAGACCCGTTATGGTTGCTGAAGGCGGATACGACGGTCAATGATCCGGGTGCCACGATCAAGCGCCCGCCGGCTTACGAGGGCCGGATCGCCTATGAGGGCGAACTGGGTATCGTGATCGGCAAACGCTGTTCCATGGCTGATGAGGCGGAAGCCGCTGCGGCGATTTTCGGCTATACGGTTGTAAATGACGTGACCGGCGGTGACGTGCTGCGCAAGGACCCGAACTTTCCCCAATGGGCGCGCTCCAAGAGCTATGACGGGTTCTGCCCGTTTGGCCCTTCGATCGCCACCGGGGTGGATGTGAGCGGTCTGTCCGTAAAGCTGGTGCTGGATGGGGCAGAGCGGCAGAATTATCCGCTCTCGGATATGGTGTTCCAGCCGGTGAAGCTGGTCTCCCTGCTCTCGCGCGATATGACGCTGATGCCGGGTGATTTGATCTGCTGCGGCACGTCCGTGGGTGTCGGTTCGATCAAAGGCCCGGTGAGCAGGGTGGACGTGACGATTGATGGAATTGGAACGCTTACAAACCATTTCGAGCTGTAACAACCGTACCGCTGTTACATTAATGTGCGGTGCAACATGAAATTATGGCGCGGGCAGTTTGGCCGCGCCATTTTTGTAGGTTGTATTTCAGAGTGCATTGAAAACAAATTATTCTAATATTTGCCGGGCTGGGCGGAAGGTTAAAAAAGAAAATATAAAGAAACGAAATTTTGAATTTTTTGAAAAATTCTGTTGATTGCGCATTTGGTATACAATACACCAAATACCAATAATAGGATTTGTTCGCGGGAGAATGGACATGAGACGAGGGGCAGTTCTGGCGCAATTGCGCGCTGAAGCGGCATGTTCTCGTTTCTCCGGCAGTTTCCTTGGTGAATGCCAGTGAGTAATTCTTCAGCTTTTCAACTTTTGGACATAAAGCCGCTTCAAGCGAATGTAAGCTTACGCAAGCTTGCGTGTGATGCGATCAAGCAGGCGATCACCAAGATGAATATTTATGACCAGTTCGAAGAAATCCGGCTGGATGAACGGCAGCTCTCTCGCGATCTCGGTGTAAGCCGCACGCCTATTCGGGAAGCGCTAAGCCTGCTCGAACATGAGGGTTTTCTACGGTCTGTACCGCGTGGTGGCATTTTTATTGTCAGAAAGAACAAGCGCGAAATTCTTGAGATGATCGCCATTTGGTCTGCGATGGAGAGCATGGCTGCCCGCCTGGCCTGCGAAAAGGCGAGCGATGAGGAGCTTGTGAATCTGCGTGAACTTGCGGCATTCAAAAAAGACCCCGGCGAGCATGTTAATGAGTACGCGCAATCCAGCATGGAGTTTCACCGGGCCATTATGGCCATGAGTAAATGTAACCTCATGGTTGAGTTAACCGAAAATCTTTTCATTCATATGCGCGCCATCCGCTCAGTAACGATGAGACAGGACGATAGGGCGCAACGATCCTTGGTTGAACATATGAATATCGTCGATGCCCTTGAGGCTCGTGACCCTGATTTATCCGCCAGGCGGGTCGGGGAACATACGATGGGCCTTGCCGCGTATATTGAAAAATACGGTAATTTTCTTGACCAATATGAAAACAAGACAAGTTCGCGTAAAATTGCGGCAAGATAATTCGGATTGCGGCGGGCGATGGACTGGCCTGAAGCAGACTAAATTCTGGTAATAACGATTTCTGTGGCGTGCTGATGAACGCAGGCCACATCAAGGGAGAAACTAAAGGTGACCAAAGCTCTTCACGGCGTGCGTGTTCTGGATTTTACCCATGTGCAGTCTGGGCCGACATGCACCCAATTGCTGGCCTGGTTTGGCGCCGACGTGATCAAAATTGAGCGTCCTGGTGTGGGGGATATTACCCGTTCGCAGCTATGCGATGTGCCGGGTGAAGACAGCCTCTATTTTACCATGTTGAACCATAACAAGCGGTCTCTCACGCTTGATACGAAGACAAAGAAGGGCAAGGAAATCCTGGAAGGTCTGGTTCGTGTCTGTGATGTCATGGTGGAAAATTTCGCGCCTGGCGTTCTCGACCGGATGGGTCTGACGTGGAAGCGTATTCAAGAGCTGAACCCGCGCATCATCCTGGCCTCGATCAAGGGGTTTGGGCCTGGTCCTTATGAGGACTGCAAAGTTTATGAAAACATTGCGCAATGTGCCGGTGGCGCGGCTTCCACCACGGGGTTCGATGACGGCCCGCCGCTTGTCACCGGTGCGCAAATTGGCGATTCGGGCAGCGGGTTGCATTTGGCGCTTGGGATTGTAACGGCGCTGTACCAGCGCACCCATACCGGACGTGGACAGATGGTGCGGGCCTCGATGCAGGATGGCGTGCTGAATCTCTGCCGCGTGAAGCTGCGCGACCAGCAGCGCTTGGCGCGTGGCCCGCTTAAGGAATATCCGCAATATCCCTTTGGTGAATTTGGCAGCTCCGTGCCGCGTGCGGGCAATGCATCCGGTGGCGGCCAGCCTGGCTCTATCTTGAAGTGCAAGGGCTGGGAGACCGACCCAAATGCCTACCTGTATTTCGTTGCGCAGGCGCCGGTGTGGAAGTCGATTTGCACAGTGATTGGGAAGCCTGACTGGATTACCGATCCTGACTATGCAACACCGAACGCACGGCTGCCCCGCCTGAAGGATATTTTCGCGGCCATCGAAGACTGGATGGTGCAGTATACGAAGTTTGAGGCGATGGAGATTCTCAACAAATACGACATCCCGTGCGGGCCGATCTTGTCGATGGAAGAAATCGCCGCGGATCAGTCCCTTCGGGACACGGGGACCATTGTCGAGGTAGATCATCCTGGTCGCGGCTCGTACATTACGGTTGGGAACCCGATCAAACTTTCCGATAGCCCGACGGATGTCGTGCGCTCTCCGTTGCTGGGCGAGCACAATGAAGAAATCCTGAAGACTGTTCTCGGGTTTAATGAGAGAGAAATAGCCTCGGCCATGGAATCCGGCGCGTTTGGAGAGGTTGAACTCAAGGCCGCGGGATAATAGCCAGGCGTTGCCTGCACGTGAGGCGGCTGGCTGGAAGCAAACCCGGCCAGCCGCTTTTGACCTCAGATGCACATGTAAGACAATTCTCGAATTGAGAACAAAGTCATGAACATTCACGAGCATCAAGCAAAGGAGTTGTTGAAGGCCTACGGTGTAGCCGTGCTGGACGGGTATGTGGCATGGAGCGCAGAAGAAGCGCGGTCCGCGGCAGAGCGCCTCACCGGGCACCTATATGTTGTTAAAGCGCAAATACATGCCGGGGGGCGTGGAAACGGGCATTTTCAGGATGACCCGCAAGGCAAAGGCGGTGTACGGCTGGCGCATTCGCCGGACGAGGTTGCTGACACGGCAGCTTCCATGCTCGGAAATGCCCTTATAACGAAGCAAACCGGGCCGGGCGGTCAGATTGTACGGCGCGTCTATGTCGAAGCCGGATGCGATATCCAACGCGCGTTTTATCTTTCGCTTCTGGTTGATCGAAGATCCTCACGTATCGTGATTATAGCTTCGAGCGAGGGAGGGTCTGAGATTGAAGAGATTGCGGAAAAACAACCTGGCAAAATCCTGCACGTCGAGATCGACCCTGCCGCGGGAATTTCAAATTTTCATATTCGCAAGCTTGGCTTTTGGCTTGGGCTAGGCCCAGCGCAGCAGGCGCCTCTCGCGCGGTTTGTAAACGCTATTTATACCGCATTCCTGGCTCTGGATTGCTCTGTGATAGAGATAAACCCTCTGGTGGTAACGGAAACAGGTGAGCTGGTAGCGTTGGACGCGAAGGTGAGCTTCGATGAAAGTGCGCTATATCGGCATTCTGCCCTTTTAGCGCTGCGAGATGAGGCCGAAGAGGATCCGCGAGAAATTGAAGCGGCAAAGCACGGCCTGCATTATGTGGCGTTGGATGGCTCAATCGGTTGCATGGTAAATGGCGCTGGCCTTGCCATGGCTACCATGGATATTATCAAATTATACGGTGTCGAGGCCGCAAACTTCCTTGATGTTGGCGGCGGGGCAACGAAAGAGCGCGTTACCGCGGCATTCAAAATCATTCTTTCCGACCCCAGCGTAAAGGCAATCCTCGTCAATATCTTCGGGGGCATCATGCGCTGCGACGTGATTGCGGAAGGCGTTGTTGCCGCGGCGCGCGAGGTTTCACTGCACTTGCCGTTGGTGGTTCGGCTTGAGGGCACAAATGTTCAGCTCGGCAAGGATATTCTGCTTAAATCTGGTCTGCCGATCATAGCGGCGAGAAATCTGGCTGATGCCGCACTGAAGATTGCAACGGCCGTTAAGAGCGTTGCGCCATCCGCATAGGGCGGATGGCCGTTTAAAAACCAGATTCGTCCAGACAAGGGTAGCAGGTTGCAAGCCCGGATGAGAGGACTTGCGGCTGAGCCGCCGGATCGCCGATTTCAAAAACATAGGAATGCAGAGGGTGGGCATTATGGACCCGGCGGTGGTGTGATCACGCCGTAATGTCATGGAAATTTTATGCTTACAGCCTCAGATATAAAACGAGCGCGCGTTTAGGTTGGTGCGTATGCGTCAATGATTCGATCTAAAATCATCCGGGCTTAGAGTCAGACGTCGTCTTGCTCAAGGAAAGGAGCCTGAAAGCATAATTGGCAAACAAAAAAGGGCGGCGCCTTACAGCGCCGCCCGGTTCATGGAATGTGACAGGATTTATTCAGCTGGTGTAGCTGAGTGTTCCAGGTCCCGTTGGTGATAACGAGCCTCGGTTGGCTTCAGCACCAGCATCACCAGAACGACTGCAACCACGTTGATGCAGGCGGTCAGGATCAAGACGTTGCTCCAAGTATGCGTCCGCGCCACGATGTATGTGGCCACCGGCACCAGGAAGCCCGCGCAACCCTTAGACGTATAAAGGAAGGACAGGTTGGTGGTTGCGTATTTCGGCCCGAACAAATCGGTGCAGAAAGCCGGGAAGAGGCTGAAGATCTGGCCCCAGCAGACGAAGATGAGGCCGATGCTGAGCACGAAACCCCAAGGAGAAGTGCCGATCGTCAACATCATGAAGTAGGCGATCGCACCAAGACCGAAGGACAGCGCCATCGTATTGGTATGGCCGATTTTGTCGCCGACGGCGCCGAAGAGCGGCCGGGCCACGCCGTTCATGACGTTTGCGAAGATTAGACCAATGTAGAGTGTACCAGCGCCGAACAGGATTACCACGTCGGACACGCCATAGGACTTCGCGATTGCAGCCATGTTTGCCGAGGCCATCAAGCCGCCAGCAGCCATGAGCAGGAACAGCAGGTAGAGCACCCAGAACACCGGTGTGCGCAGCATTTCACCAGTTGTATGGCTGCGTGCCGACTGCCTCTTGGCCTGGGCCTTGTTCGCAAGCGGAGCTTCACCCGGGAAAGGCGCCCGGATGAATTGCGACGCGAGGAGGATGACACCACCCTGGATCAGGCCGAAAACCATGAACGCAGAGGAAACGCCGGAGCTCGCCAAGACCATCTTGATGGGGATAACGGTCAGCGCCGCGCCGGCACCGAAGCCGGCAGCCGTGAGGCCGACAGCGAGGCCGCGACGGTCAGCGAACCACTTGGTGGCGTTGCCGACAGCTGTGGCATAGACCGCGCCAGCACCAAAGCCGGTGAGCGCACCGCCCGCATAAAGCATAGGCAAAGTGGTAGCCACGGAATTAAGGCCCCAGCCGCCAGCGACCATCAGGCCGCCTGCGCCCATCACCACCCGTGGGCCCCATTTCGGGCCAAGCGAATCGGCTATCCAGCCATCGAGCGGCGTTACCCAGGTTTCAAGCGCGATGAACAGCGCGAAGGAGAACTGGATGTCCGCTGTTGCCCAGCCGTGAAGCTTGTGAAGCGGCAGAACGAAGAGCGTCCAGCCATATTGCAGATTTGCGATCATGATCATGCAGACGACGCCGAGAATAAGCATCCGCCAACGGGTGCTATTCACTTCGGGGCTAATCCCACTCGTCTGGCCGCCGGGCATGCCAACAGGTTC
>JAGXAO010000013.1 GCA_018971565.1 Rhodospirillales bacterium | reverse complement strand
GGGAAAGAGAGTTGGTGAACTTCCGCCGGTTCACTGGCTTCCAGATAGCGCCGCAGCATTTTGTGGCTCAGCTCGTAGCTATACTCAAACCGCTGAATGCAGGCATCACGGATCAGCTTATCCTCCGGCACGTGGGCCTGCGCGGCCAGTGCTTCATCAAGCGTGGTCAAGGCGCGGTTGAGGGAGGAAAGATCAATCATCAGCCCATCAGCTCAACAAAACGCTTGAACAGATAGGCGCTGTCGCTCGGCCCCGGGCTTGCTTCGGGGTGATACTGCACGGAGAACACTTTCTTCGCCTTGGCCTGGATGCCTTCGTTCGAGCCATCGAACAGCGAGACATGCGTCACCTCCACGCCTTCCGGCAGGGATTTTTCATCCACCGCGAAGCCGTGATTCTGCGAGGTGATTTCCACCTTGCCGGTGGTGAGGTCCTTCACCGGCTGGTTGGCGCCGCGGTGGCCGCGCTCCAGCTTGTAGGTCTTGCCGCCAAGGGCGGTGGCCAGAAGCTGGTGGCCAAGGCAGATGCCAAAAATCGGCACTCCCGCCTGCATCAATTGCTGGATCACCGGCACGGCGTATTTGGCGGTCGCCGCCGGGTCTCCGGGGCCATTGGAGAGAAACACACCATCCGGCACCAGCCCCAGAATCTGCTGGGCGGTGTGGGTGGCGGGCACCACCGTCACCTGGCACCCGGCGGAAGCCAGCGAGCGCAGGATGTTGCGCTTGGCCCCGTAATCTATGGCCACCACGCGCTTGCCGCCATTGGTCTCGGCGAAGCCGTTCTCCCAGCTCCAGGTGCCGTCCGCCCATTTGTAGGCCTGAGTGCAGGAAACTTCCTTGGCCAGGTCCAGCCCTTCCAGCCCGGCCCAGTCCGCCGCCTGTTTGGCCAGCGCCTTCAAATCGAACTTTCCATCCTCCGGGTAGGCCAGCACCGCGTTGGGCGCGCCGAGGTCGCGGATGCGTAAGGTGAGTGCCCGCGTATCCACCCCGGAAATGCCGGGAATGTTCAGGCTCTTCAGCCAGCCGCCGAAGTTATTCGTGGCGCGATAGTTGGAGGGGGCGGTGAAATCCTCTTTCGTCACCAGCCCGCGCGCGAAAATCTGCGGGGCCTCCATGTCTTCCTTGTTCGTGCCCACATTGCCGATATGCGGGAAGGTGAAGGTGACGATCTGCCCGGCAAAGGAGGGGTCGGTCAGCGTTTCCTGATACCCGGTCATGCCGGTGGAAAAGCACAGCTCGGAAGGCTTGGTGGTGCCGAAGGCGCCAAAGCCACGGCCCCAGAACACGCTGCCATCGGCCAGCACCAGGGCGGCGGTGGCGCCCGGCGGTGCTTCGGTGCCCTCCGGCACGCCCGAAAAATCTTCCCAAGCCAGGCCGGTTGCGGCCATAATGGCGGGCCAGTGGCGCGGCGGGATGGACCCGGCGCTGCGCCATTTGCGGACGGCTTCAGGAGAGACGCCGGTGAGGGTGGCGGCAGCCTCGTTGCCGCCGAGGCGGCGCAGGATTTCATCGATGGGCGTGTGCATGGTAACCTCTCTAGCGGAATTTTCTTCCGGCCTCAACGATACTATATAAACACCGGAAATTTTTTCCGGACCCGGAGATGAAGATATGAGCCTACGTGAGAAATTGACCGCTTCCGTGAAGGAATCGATGCTGGCCCGCAACGCGGAGCGTACCTCTGCCCTGCGCCTGATCCAGGCCAAGCTGAAGGATACGGATATCGCCGCCCGCCCGAAGGGTGTCGAGCAGATCCCGGATGAGGAAATTCTTTCCATGCTGCGCTCCATGATCAAATCCCGCCGGGATTCGGTGGCGATGTACCGCCAGGGCGGCCGAGAGGATCTGGCGGGCAAGGAAGAGCATGAGATTGCGGTGATCTCCGAGTTTCTGCCCCAGACGCTGGAAGGCGAGGCGCTGGAGGCCGCGATTAAAGAGGCCGTCGCCGCTACTGGTGCCACCAGCGCTAAGGACATGGGCAAGGTGATTGGCGCGCTGAAGGCCAAGCACGGCGCGGCTTTGGACATGGGGGTGGCCTCGGCCGCGGTGAAGGCGGCTCTGGCAGGGTAATGGCGCTTCCGGCCAATTTTCTCGATGAGTTGAGGGCACGCACCCCGATCGCCGCGGTGATTGGGCGGAGCGTGAAGCTCACCCGCTCCAGCCGGGACTGGAAGGGCTGCTGCCCCTTTCATGGGGAAAAGACGCCCTCTTTCTATGTATATGACGACCATTACCATTGCTTTGGCTGCGGTGAGCATGGCGATGTAATCACCTTTGTGATGAAGAGCACGGGTGCCGCCTTCATGGAGGCGGTGGAGGATCTTGCCGCCCAGGCGGGGCTGGACGTACCCAAACCCACCCCCCAGGCCGCCGAGGCCGAGGCGCGCCGGGCCGGGCTTGCCGAGGTGCTGGAGGCAGCCTGTAAGGAATACCAGCTCTGGCTCTGGGGCGAGGTGGGCAGGCCAGCCCTGGATTATCTGCGCGGGCGGGGCCTGGCGGACGATACCATCCGCCGGTTTCAGCTCGGCTGGTCTGGTGAGGGCAGGGGCGCTCTGGCGGCGGCCCTGCGCGGGCAGAATATCAAGCCGGACCAGCTGATTGAGGCCGGGCTGATGAAGCAGGGCGAGCGCGGACCGGTGGATATGTTCTTCAGCCGGGTGATGTTTCCCATCCGCGACCGGCGGGGCGGGCTGATCTCCTTCGGTGGGCGGATTATGGGCGATGGCCAGCCGAAATATGTGAACGGGCCGGAAACGGCTTTGTTCTCCAAGCGGCGCTCGCTTTATGGGCTGAATCTGGCGCGGGACGCGGTGCGGAAAGGTGCGGCGATGATTATCGCCGAGGGGTATATGGATGTCATTGCCCTCTCCCAGGCCGGATTTACCGGCGCCGTGGCGCCGCTGGGCACGGCGCTGACCGAGGAGCACCTGGAGGAGATATGGAAGCTCTCCCCCGAGCCGGTTATCTGCTTTGATGGCGACGGGGCGGGTCAGCGCGCCGCGCTGAAAACCGCCGAGCTGGCACTGACCCAGCTGAGCCCCGAAAAATCTCTGAAATTCCTGAGCCTGCCGCCCAAGGATGACCCAGACAGTTTGATAAAGCGCGGCGGCCGCCAGGCCTTTGAAGCGGAACTTGCCAAGGCGCGACCGCTTTCGGCGGTTTTGTTCGATATGTTGAAGCTGGGCCAAAATCTCTCGACACCCGAAGGGAGGGCGCAATTTTGGGAGCGGTTGGCCGCGGCCGCGAATAGCATTCCGAACAAAGTGCTATCCACAGAATATTATAACTTACTGAAAAACCAATATAATCCTAAAGATAAATCAGGCAGGGCCAAATCAGAGCGCAGCCAATGGATTAAAAATTCACAAGGCCGTTTTGTTCCGGCGCCACCGCCTGTGCCAATTCCGCCGCGTACAGCCCCGGATGTTGAGGCTGCGCAGTTCCGCCGTGCGCGGCTCATGCTGTCGGTTTTGCTGGCTTTCCCGACGCTGCTTCCGGATGTGGATGAAGCCTATTCCCATGTCCGGCTTCCAGTGGCGGACGAACCGCTGCGGCAGGCGCTGCATGGTTTCGTTTCGCGGGCCAAAACCCTTGACACGTCCTCCCTGTTCACCCATCTCGACAGCCTCGGCCTGGGTGGCCAGGCCCGCGCGCTGCAGGAGCAGACGCGGGCGGAATTCCGCCTGGCGCCGGGTGCTAGCCCGGCTGAAGCCGCGCGGAACTGGTGGAGCTTGTATGAATTGATGGATTTCAGCATCGACATGTTGCGGACGCAGCGTGACGAAGCCCAGGCGCTGTGGCTTGCCAACCCCGACGACCGTGCCGCCTGTGACCGGCTGATGCGCTATAACGAGCTTTTGACCCGCGCGCGCTCAGGTGCAACCGGGCTTGAAGAAATCTGACTCGAATCGGGCGCACATGTTGCTTAGTTATTGACTTGTAAAATATACGAGCCGCCTAGACCGGAGACCTTACCTGACCATGGCCACCAAGCCGACCGCCACCACGGAAACCGCCGCCCCCGAGGCCGAGGCCGATGCCAACGTGCTGGATACCCAATCCGCCGCCGTTAAGCGGCTGATCGCCAAGGGTAAAGAGCGCGGATATATCACCTTCGATGAGCTGAACGCCGTTTTGCCCGCAGAGCAGAACAGTTCGGAACAGATCGAGGACATCATGGCGATGCTCAATGAAATGGGCATCCAGGTGGTGGAATCGGAGGAAGGCGAGGAGGCCGAGGCCGCCGCCGCACCCAAGGATGAGGCGGATAGCGACGAGGAGCAGGCCGGCAATATCTCCGAGGCTTCCGTCAGCCGCACGGACGACCCGGTGCGCATGTATCTGCGCGAGATGGGCACGGTGGAGCTGCTGAGCCGCGAGGGCGAGATCGCCATCGCCAAGCGCATAGAGGCCGGGCGGGATATGATGATCCGCGGGCTTTGCGAAAGCCCGCTTACCTTCCGCGCCATCATCGCCTGGCACGAGGCGTTGAACAATGGCCGGGTTCTGCTGCGCGATGTGATTGACCTGGAAGCCATGCAGGCGGGCTCTGAGCCGGGGGAGACGAGTTTCGATGCCTCCGAGGAGTTGGAGGATGACGAGGAGGGCGAGGGTGCGGGCATGTCCCTCTCCGCCCTGGAAGAGAAGCTGAAGCCGGAGATTTTCCAGAATTTCGACGAAATCGAGAAGCTCTACGACAAGCTCTCGAAGATGCAGACCAAGCGTATCGATAACCTGACAGCCGGCGGCGACGTGAATTCGCGCTCCGAGAAGGCTTATGAAAAGCTGCGCGACGAGCTGGTGGCCAAGGTGGAGCAGGTGCGGCTGCATAATAACCGCATCGAGGAACTGGTGGCGCAGCTGAAGGTGCTGAACCAGCGGCTGAACGGGCTGGAAGGCCAGCTTCTGCGCCTGGCCGAGAACACCAAGGTGAGCCGCGACGAGTTTTTGCAGCATTACCGGGGCCGCGAGATGGACCCGGGCTGGGTGCAATATGTGGCGGAACTGCCGGGCAAGGGCTGGAAGGACTTCGCCAAGAAGCACGAGGGCCAGGCGGGGGATCTGCGGGCGCAGATTGGCAAGGTTGCCAATGAGGCCGGCTTGCCGATCGAGGAATTCCGCCGCGTCTACACCACCGTTTCACGCGGTGAGCGTGATTCCACGCGGGCGAAGAAGGAGATGATCGAGGCCAATCTGCGGCTGGTGATCTCGATTGCCAAGAAATACACCAATCGTGGTTTGCAGTTCCTGGATCTGATTCAGGAGGGCAATATCGGGCTGATGAAGGCGGTGGATAAGTTCGAATACCGCCGCGGCTATAAGTTCAGCACCTACGCCACCTGGTGGATCCGCCAGGCGATCACGCGCTCCATCGCCGACCAGGCCCGCACCATCCGTATTCCGGTGCATATGATCGAAACGATCAACAAGCTGGTGCGGACCAGCCGCCAGATGCTGCACGAGATTGGCCGTGAGCCGACGCCGGAGGAGCTTGCCGAGAAGCTCGGCATGCCGCTGGAGAAAGTGCGCAAGGTGCTGAAGATCGCCAAGGAGCCGATCAGCCTTGAAACGCCGATCGGCGATGAGGAAGACAGCCATCTGGGCGATTTTATCGAGGATAAGGCGGCGATTATTCCGTTGGATGCGGCGGTGCAGGCCAATCTGCGCGAGGCGGCAACAAGGGTGCTTTCCAGCCTTACGCCGCGTGAGGAGCGCGTGCTGCGTATGCGCTTTGGCATAGGCATGAACACCGACCATACGTTGGAAGAGGTGGGGCAGCAGTTCAACGTCACGCGCGAGCGTATCCGCCAGATTGAGGCGAAGGCGCTGCGTAAGTTGAAACACCCATCACGTTCTCGCAAGTTGCGTAGCTTCCTGGACGATTGAGGGTTACAGTGAGGCGAAGCCGCATATAGCAGAAGGTGGGGCAGATGCCTGAAATGCTGGATTACGCGCGGCCTGCCCCTGGAGAAGCGACGCAGCGTGCTGTGGTGAATGTGGTGTTCCTGCGTATGATGCACCGGCCCCATCGCCCTAAGGCTTTGTTTCCACAGGGTGTATGCGTTACGCGAGAGCGGCCGGATATCGCGCAATATCGCACGCTTTATACGGAAGTTGGTGGCCCGTGGCTTTGGTGGCTGCGCCGGGTGATGCCGGATCATCTGCTGGAAAGGCACCTCGCCAGCAGCACTGTCTCTGTGCATGTGCTGCGGGTGGAGGGGGAGCCCGCCGGGTTTTTTGAACTCGATGCCGGCCACTGGCCTTATGTGAATCTTAATTATTTCGGACTTTTGCCGCGTTTCATCGGGCGGGGCCTGGGTAAGCCCCTGCTGGATTTCGCTGTGGATACGGTGTTCGAGGGTGCCACGGCGCTGCGTGGCATGAGCGTGAACACCTGCAATGCGGACCATCCTCGCGCTTTACCCAATTACCTTGCCGCAGGCTTCACTGAATACCGCCGTGCCAGGGAGGAATGGGATATTCCGGCTCGGCTCGGCTTTACCATTCCTGAGCATTTACGGGGCTGAGACTGGATATTCTATTTTCCGACAACCGGGCGCTGGTGGTGAACAAGCCTGCCGGAATGCCGGTTTATGCAGGCCGTGCGGGAGGTGAGAGCGTTGAAGATTTCTTCCCCCTCTGGCGGCGCGGCAAAACCGGCCCCTGGTTGGCGCACCGGCTGGACCAGGATACGGCCGGCTGCTTGCTTGTAGCGCGCAAGAAGGCGTTTCTGCTGGAGGCCCAGGCGCTGATGGCGGCAAGCGGGGCGGAGAAGATATACTGGGCCATTTTACATGGCGTGCCGAAAGGAGACGCTGGCGAGATTAACGCGCCTTTGGCCAAAATTATCGAAGGGCGGAAATGGCGCATGGCGGTGGTGGCGGATGGCCAGCCCGCGCGCACGCTCTGGCGGGTGCTGGGCGCGCATGGGGGCAATGCGCTGGTGGAGTTTGTGCTCCTCACCGGCCGCACACATCAAATAAGGGTTCATGCGGCGCATCTGGGCCACCCGGTGCGGGGCGATGTTGTTTATGGTAGCGGCCAGGGGCAGATGTGCCTGCTGGCACGCAGGCTGGCTTTGCCTTTGGCTGCGCCCATTTCTGCCACTGCCCCGCCGCCTGCGCATATGGCGCCATTTGTGGAGGCTTGCCTTGGAACGCTCTGACTATGAACCCGGCCAATATGTGCGCCACCCAGGCCGCCCGGATTGGGGGCTGGGGCAGGTGCAGAGTGCCGCCGGTAAACGGGTAACGGTGAATTTTGAACATGCGGGTAAGGTGCTGGTGGATACCAGCGTGGTAATACTGGAGCATGCCGAGCCCGCGTGATTGCAAAAAGACCCGATAGGCCCGAAATAGAGACCACCATGATAGACCCGTTTGGCCGGCACGTTTCATATCTGCGTATTTCAGTGACAGATCGCTGTGATTTTCGCTGCGTCTATTGCATGGCGGAAGACATGAGCTTTCTGCCAAAGGCCGACCTGCTTTCGTTGGAGGAGATGGAGCGGCTTTGCGCGGCCTTCATCCGCATGGGTGTGACCAAGCTGCGGCTTACTGGCGGCGAGCCGCTGGTGCGGCGGAATGTGATGAGCCTGATCGAGGGGTTGGGCCAATATTTGGGCCATGGGTTGGAGGAGTTGACTCTTACCACCAACGGTTCCCAGCTTGCCAAGCATGCGCAAGGGCTGGCGCAGGCCGGCGTGCGGCGCATCAATGTCAGCCTGGATACGCTTGACGAAACCAAGTTCGCCCGCGTGACGCGCTGGGGGCGGTTGGGGCCAGTGCTGGAGGGCATCGCCGCTGCCAAGGCCGCCGGGCTCGCCATCAAGATCAACATGGTGGCGCTGAAAGGCGTGAACGATGATGAGTTCGACAATATGCTGGCATGGTGCGGGCGCGAGGGGTTGGATCTCTGCCTGATCGAGACCATGCCGATGGGCGAGGTAACACACCGGGAGGAAACCCATCTGCGGCTTGGCGATGTGCGTGCGGACCTAGCACGGCGCTGGACACTGCTGCCCAGTAATTACGCCACAGGCGGCCCGGCGCGGTACGTAACAGTGGAGGAAACGGGCCAGAAACTAGGTTTTATCACCCCGTTCAGCCATAATTTCTGCGAATCCTGCAACCGTGTGCGGCTTACCTGCACCGGCACGCTTTATATGTGCCTGGGCCAGGAAGACGCTGTGGATTTACGCAAAGCCTTGCGCGCCAGCACGGATGACGAGGCGCTGGAGGCGGCAATAAACCGGGGCATTGCCGCCAAGCCCAAAGGGCATGATTTTGATATTGGCCGGGTGGCGGTGCCTAGGCATATGTCTGTTACAGGCGGCTAACAGCCGTATTTTGCCGCGCACCCGGCGAGAAAAATACGAACCGAGACGCGAATTCGTTCTTCAACTGTTTTTAAGCTGGGCAGGGCGCGAAAGCCCGACAATGTGCTGAAAATAAAATCTCCCAGCGCCATGCCAAACAACATGGAGGCGGATTCGCGCGCTTGCTCGCGCGTGGCGCCATGGGCGAGAGCAAGCTCCAAAAAGCAATTTTCAAGATGAGAATGCGCTTTACGTAAGCGGCTTGAAAGAAAGATGCTGCTGAATTCCGGGTTATGCGCATATTCCGTAATCACCATACGGCTGATGGCGATCTGCACCGGGTCCAGCAAAAACTTCGCCAGGCAGAGCAGATTTACGCAGAGCGTTTCCTCAACCGGCTCATCGGGCGCTGGGGTGGGGAACTGCACTTTGGATTTGCGATGGGCCAGAAGCTCAGCGAATAATTCAACCTTGGATTCCACCAGCGTGTAGACGGTGCGTTTGGACATGCCGGCCTGGCGTGCGATGTCCGACATTGTTGCGTTATGGTAGCCTTTTGATAGAAAGACGGTTTCAGCGGCGGTGACGAGGCTTTCCATGCGCGGGTTGAGAGGTAACTCCGGCGCGGCTTTAGGCTCAGGGGAGGGGTGACCATCCGGCTCCATAAAAAGCGTTATATTGCACGCTAAGTAAACTCTCAAGTTTTCAAATGCAGGTGATGTAAGAAAAATGCATCTTGACGTATGGAAAAAACGCCTTTAGCTGCGAGGTATGAAACCACTTGGTTTCCGAAATGGGGTTTGCCTCGCGGCTTTATCGTTCGTCCTGGCGGGGTGTGCGGTAGGGCCTGATTATCATCATCCCGCAGCACCCAATGTGACGTTGACGCCCCAGCCCTTGCCGTCATCTACCGTAAAAGCTGGAAGGCTGGCACAAAATTTTGTGCCGGGGGCGGATATTCCGGGCGATTGGTGGCACCTGTTTCAGTCTCCGCAGCTTGATGCGTTGATTGCTGGGGCGTTCGAGAATAACCCTAATCTGGCCGCGGCGCAGGATACTTTGCTGGAGGCCGAGCAGAATGTGCGCGCCGCGCAAGGCAGCTTGCTGCCCACGCTTTCCGGTAGTTTCGGCGTGCAGCGGGACAAAGGCTCCGGCGCCGGCCTGGCTGCCTTTGGAAATGGCAGCGCGGGTGAAACGTCTCTCCCGGCCTATACGCTCTACAATGCCTCGCTTTCGGTTTCCTACTCACTGGATGTATTTGGTGGCGAGCGCAGGCAGATCGAGAATATCGAGGCGCAGTCTGAATATCAGCGTTGGGAGCTGGAAGCAGCTTATCTCACACTGACATCCAATATCGTGACCGCGGCGGTAAACGAGGCTTCGCTGAACGCGCAGATTCAGGCGACGCAGGCGCTTATAGCCGATGAACAGCAGTTGCTCTCCATCCTGCAAACTCAAGCCAGCCTGGGCGGGGTGGCGCAGGCGCAGGTATTGCAGCAACAAGCCACATTGGCGCAGCAGGAGGCTGCATTGCCGCCGCTGGAATCCCAGCTTGCACAGGCGCAGAACCAGCTTGCCGCCTATGCCGGGCAATTCCCAGGGAATTTTCATCTGCGCAGCTTCACGCTGGATGATTTGGCGCTGCCGCAGGATATTCCCATCAGCCTGCCATCGGCCATTGTGGCGCAGAGGCCGGATATCGCGGCGGCGGCGGCGCAGCTGCACGAGGCTTCGGCCAATGTGGGTGTGGCGGATGCGAATTTGCTGCCGCAGATTAAGCTCACCGCTGAAGTCGGGCATGAGTCGCTGACGCCGGATACGCTGTTCACGCCGCAGACATTGCTGTGGAATATGGTGGCCGGCATCACCCAGCCGATTTTTGAGGGCGGCCAGCTTCTGGCGCAGCGCAAAGCCGCCATCGCAGCGCTGCGGGTGGCCGGTGCGCAATACCAGTCCACGGTGATATCTGCGTTTCAGAACGTGGCGGATGCATTGGCGGCGCTGCAGTATGATGCGCAGACTCTAGCTGCCGCAGAAGAAGCCGAGACGGCTGCGGCGCAAAGCCTGACGGTAACACAGGCGCAATATAAACTTGGCGGGCAGCCGTTTTCCTCTGTGCTGACGGCGGAGGTGACGTACCAGAACGCGCTGGTGGCCAAGGTAAAGGCGCGGGCGGCACGGCTTTCGGATACCGCGGCGCTGTATCAGGCGCTTGGCGGAGGCTGGTGGCACCGGCAGGATGTTACGGTGCAATGCTGCGGGATGATTCCATGAGGACCGGACAATGAGCCAATCGCACAAGACGGCGAAGCGGATGACGATCATGCTGCTGATTGTGGCGGTGATCTTCGGGCTGGTGTTCGGCTGGGGATTTCTGCGAGGCATCTTTATCGCGAAATTCCTGAAAGGGTTCGCCAATCAGGTCCAGACGGTTGCCACCATCGAGGCGCAGGAGACGCCATGGCAGCCTTCCGTGCAATCAGTCGGCACGTTAACGGCCATTAACGGTGCTTCGCTCTCGGCCGAGGTGGGGGGTATTGTTGATACGATCAATTTCCATTCCGGCGAGGACGTGCAGAAGGGCGATGTGCTGCTGACGCTGCGCCCAAACAACGACCCTGCCGTGCTGGCGCAGTTGCAGGCCCAGGCCCGGCTGGACGCGATTACCTATGCGCGTGACCAGAAGCAGTTCATGGCAAACGCCATCGCCAAGGCGCAGCTTGATACGGACAGCGCCAACCTTGCCGCCGCCAATGCCCAGGTGGCCGCCCAGCAGGCGACGATGGCGGAGAAGATTGTGCGGGCGCCGTTTGATGGCCGGTTAGGTATTAGGCAGGTGGATCTGGGGCAATATCTCCAGCCTGGTACGGCGATTGTAACGCTGGAGCAGCTCGACCCGCTATTTGTGGATTTCTACCTGCCCCAGCAGGAGATCGCGCGCCTGCAAGTAGGGCAGGTGGTGGATGCGAGTCTCGATGCCTATCCCGGCCAGACATATAAGGCCAAGATTGTCGCCATCGGCGCCACGGTTGATGCCGCCACGCGTTCTCTCGCCGTGCGGGCTGTGCTGGAAAATGGCGCGTTGCGCCTGCGCCCCGGCATGTTTGCTTCGGTTTCGGTGGAGGTGGGTGCCGCGCAAAATACCGTGACACTGCCACAAACCGCCATTGCCTACAGCTCCTACGGCGACACTGTTTATATCGTGAAGCACGGCACTGACGCGCAGGGCCATGCGGATCTCGTGGCGTCTCAGGTCTTCGTAACGTTGGGGGCGACGCGCGGCGACCAGGTGCAGGTGCTCTCCGGCGTGCAGCCGGGCGATGAGGTGGTGACCGCAGGGCAGGTGAAACTGCATAACGGTTCGCTTATAACAGTGAACAACACCATCCAGCCCAGCAACGACCCCAACCCGAATCCGCCGAACGAGTGAAGCGGCCATGAAACGATTCACGGACCTCTTTATTGCCCGGCCGGTACTTTCCATTGCCGTGTCGGTGCTGATTTTGGTGATGGGCCTGCGGGCCGTGGGCACGCTGCCGGTGCAGCAATTCCCCGAGACCGAGAACGCGACAATTACCATCACCACCACCTACCCAGGTGCCTCGCCCGATACCATTGCCGGGTTTGTGACCACGCCGCTGGAAAATGCCGTGGCGCAGGTGAACGGGATTGATTACATGACCTCGTCCAGCCAGACGAGTGTTTCCACCATCATCATCAATCTGGTGTTGAACCATAACCCGGATTCAGCACTCACCGAGGTTCAGGCACAGGTTAATTCCGTGCTGAACCAACTGCCCACCGGCACCGAGCAGCCGGTGATCACCCTGGCTATCGGCCAGGAGGTGGATGCCATGTATATCGGCTTCCGCAGCGCCGAGCTCAATGCCAACCAGATTACCGACTACATAACCCGCGTGGTGCAGCCGCAATTGCAGGCGGTGAATGGTGTGCAGACGGCGGAGATCCTCGGCGGCGAGGATTACGCCATGCGCATCTGGTTGAACCCGCAGAAGCTGGCGGCCTTTGGGCTGACGGCAACCGATGTGTGGAACGCGCTGGCGGCGAATGACTTCATCTCCGCCCTTGGCAACACCAAGGGCACCATGACCCAGGTGACGCTGGATGCCTCCACCGGGCTGCACACGCCGGAGCAGTTCAGCCAGCTGATCATCAAGCAGCAGAACAACACGATCATCCGGCTGCGCGATGTCGCCACCGTAACGCTGGGGGCCGACACCTACGACCAGCATGTGACCTTCGATAACAAGCCGGGTGTTTATATCGGCATCAAGGTGGCGCCGGAGGCCAATCTGCTGAACGTGATCTCTGGTGTGCGCAAGGTGATGCCGGGGATTCAGGCTAATCTGCCCAGCGGGCTCACCGGCCAGATCGTTTATGATTCGACCGTGTTCGTGAACGCCTCAATCCATGAAGTGGTAGCCTCGCTGGTGGAGGCGCTGCTGATCGTGACGTTGGTGGTGTTCGCGTTCCTCGGCTCGCCGCGCTCGGTGCTCATCCCCGTGGTGGCGATCCCGCTCTCGCTCATCGGCGCCTTCGCGATGATGGCGGTGTTCGGTTTCTCCATCAACCTGCTCACCCTGCTGGCGCTGGTGCTGGCTATCGGGCTGGTGGTGGATGACGCGATCATCGTGGTGGAGAACGTCAACCGGCATCTTGACCTTGGCGAAAGTCCGCTGGTGGCGGCAAGGGCGGCGGCGGCGGAGCTGGCCGGGCCGATCGTGGCGATGACGGTTGTGCTGATTGCGGTTTATGTGCCGATCGCGTTTCAGTCTGGCCTCACCGGCGCGCTGTTCACCGAATTTGCGCTCACGCTGGCGGGTTCTGTTACCATTTCCGCCGTCGTGGCGCTGACGCTGACGCCCATGCTCAGCTCACGCTTTCTGAAGCATGTGGACCGGGAGCAGCCGAACTGGGAAGGCCGGCTTATCAACTTCATCGATGCCGCCTTCGACCGTATCCATCGCGTTTACACGAGGCTGCTGCATGCCAGCCTTGATACGCTGCCGGTGACGCTGCTGTTCGCTGTCATCATCCTCACCAGCATCTATTTCCTGGCGGCGGGCTCGAAAAGCGAGCTGGCCCCGGCGGAAGACCAGGGTGTGGTGCTGTTTGCCAGCACCTCGGCGCCTGATGCGACGATCGGCCAGCGGGCGATGTGGGATTCGTATCTCAACGGCTCGATGCTGAAATATCCGGATGTTGACCACACCTTCCAGATTGATGTGCCAGGCACCAATATTCTCGGCGCGGTGCTGAAGCCCTGGGGGCAGCGCCGCCCCGCCGCCTTGCTGCAAACGTTGATGCAGAACCAGGCCTATAAGGTGGATGCCGGCCAGCAGGTGGCGGCTTTTCCGCTGCCGCCGCTGCCCGGCTCTTCCGGCTTGCCGGTGCAGTTCGTTATTAAAACCACCAGCGATTTCCAGGTGCTTTACCCTTACGCGCAGAAGCTTCTGCAAGCGGCGCTGGCCAGCGGGAAATTTATCTTCCTGCAAAGTGACCTGAAGATCGACCAGCCGCAGTCAACCGTGGTGATCGACCGTGACAAGGCGGCGGCATTGGGCTTGAACATGAGCCAGATTGGCGCGGCCCTGGGCCAGGCGCTGGGCGGCGGCTATGTGAATTATTTCGATCTCGACGGCCGCTCCTACAAAGTAATTCCACAAACACAACGCAGCGCGCGGCTGAATGTTTCGGACCTGAACAATTACTATGTGCTGTCCTCAAACGGCATCAACGTGCCGCTCTCGGCCATCGCAACGATCCAGAACAACGTGATTCCGGAAACGATCAATCATTTTCAGCAACAGAATTCCGCAACACTGGGCGGGGTGGTGGCGCCGGGCGTGGCCGAGGCGGATGCGCTGAACACGCTGCAAACGCTGGCGAAACAGATTCTGCCGCCAGAAGATACGATCGATTATGGCGGGTTGACCCGCCAATATGTGCAAACCAGCAGCGCCTTCATATTCACCTTCATTTTCGCGCTCATTATCATCTTTCTGGCGCTGGCGGCATTGTTCAATTCGTTCCGAGACCCGCTCATCATCCTCGTTTCGGTGCCGATGTCGATCGCCGGGGCGTTGACCTTCATTTACATCGGCATCGGCGGGTTGAGCCTGAATATCTATACCGAGGTGGGGCTGGTGACGCTGATGGGTCTTGTTTCCAAACACGGCATCTTGATGACCGAGGTGGCCAACGAGGCGCGGTTGCGCGGCATGGGCAAGCGCCAGGCTATTGAATATGCCGCCAATATAAGGTTGCGGCCGATTTTGATGACGACGGCGGCCATGGTGGTTGGCGTGCTGCCGCTTATCATCGCCAACGGCGCGGGGGCGGCCTCGCGCTATGCCATGGGCATGGTTATCGCTGGCGGGCTTTCCATTGGCACGTTGTTCACTTTGTTTGTTGTTCCAGCGGTTTATATGCTTCTGGCCGCACCCCATCGGCATGAAACGGCGCACCCCGCCGCTTAACCGGCGCCTGCAACCATGAAACATTAAATAAGGTTTTGTAATTATTTAAAGTTGTGGCAACTTGCGGTTTCATGAGGAAGCCGCAAGTGCAGCACGGATTTGCCGATTTTTCGATGATCGAGGCTCCATCTCCGGAGATACGTCCGGCGCCGTTGGGTGTTGGCACGGATGGACACAGGGCGAGGCTCCGTGCACGGTTTTTGGCAGGCGGCCCAGAGGCGCTGGCGGACCACGAACTGATCGAGATGACCTTGTTTCTGGCGCTGCCCCGCCGGGACACCAAACCCATCGCACGGGCGCTGCTGGCCAAGTTCGGCTCTTATGCCAATGCCATTTCAGCTACGGTTCCAGACCTGCTGGGTGTTGAGGGGCTGGGGGAGGCCGGGGTTTCCGCCCTCAAGCTTGTGCAGGCTGCGTCGCAGCGCCTGGCGAAAGCCGAGGTGCTCTACCGCCCGGTGCTCAGCAATTGGGACAGGCTGATGGAATATCTGCAGGCCGTGCTGGCGCGGGAAAAGGTGGAACAATTCAGGGTTTTGTTCCTGGATAATCGCAACCGCCTGCTGGCGGACATGCCGCAAGGCACCGGCACGGTGAACCACACGCCCGTTTACCCGCGCGAGGTGGTAAAGCGGGCGCTGGAGCTGAATTCAACCGCGATCATCCTGGTCCACAACCACCCCAGCGGTGACCCTTCGCCTTCTGACGAAGACATCGCGATGACCCAGGAGATCAAAAAGGCCGCCAGTGCGCTTGCCGTGGTGCTGCACGACCATGTGATCGTGGGTAATGGCCGCTGGTTGAGTTTTCGTAAGGCGGGTTTGTTATGAGGCCCAGCCGGTGAGCACCGCCATGCATAATTTTACCGCCATGCGGCCTTCAACTTGCGGCAGCGCCGCCACGGTGGCCGGGAACAATGCGCGCGGTGGGATTTTGCGGCTTCGCCCGGCTAGGGCGTTTGTCTCGCCGGCATCGCGCAGCTCATGCAGCAGGGCCAAGGGACTGGCGTACAGGAAGTTCAACTCCTCAAGATCCGCCACCGGGTGGACGAAGCCAGCGCGCTGCATCAGCCCGGCGCAATCCCGCAACTCCGGAAAGGGCGAAACGCGCGGGCTGACCTTGCCTGTGAGATGTTCTTCCGCCTCCAGCAATGCAAGCCGCAGCTCATGCAATGTGCCCAGCACCGGCAGGCTGGCCAGCAGCAGCCCGCCCGGCTTAAGGGCGCGGCGAAGCTGGATGAGCGCGCCGGGTAAATCATCCAGAAAATGCAGTGAAAAGGGTGCCAGGATTACGTCGTATGTTTCCGGTGGCAAGCTGAAATCAGCCGTGCCAGGCAGGGTGATGGGGCAGCCGCCGGCCTGTGCCGCCATGGCGGGGGAGAAATCTGCACTATCCACCAGCATGCCGCGCGCGGCGAGTGCCGGGGCTACAGCGCCGCGCCCGCCAAAATCCAACGCGCGGGAAAATGGGCGCGTGGTATCATCCAGCCGGTCCAGCAGGCGTTCGGCCAGATCTTCCAGAATGGACTGTACGGAGGCAAGCCGCCGCGCCGCCCTGTTCCGGTGTTTCACCATTGCGTCAAAGTCAAAGATTCTCTGCACATGAAGCCCCTATTGCGCTGGGTTCTGGATAGCGTTTTGCCGCCTTCCTGTCTCGCTTGCGGCGAGGCGGTTCAGACGGATGGGCAGCTTTGCCTGAAATGCTTCAGCACCGCGAATTTCGTTACTGCCCCTTTATGCGATTGCTGCGGCGTGCCGCTGCCTTTCGTGATGGACGGCGCCAAGACCCATATATGCGCTGCCTGCGAGGCATTTTCCCCTGCTTTTGAGATGGCGCGCGCCGCGCTGCGCTATGACGAGACGGCCAAAAAAATGATCCTGCCGTTGAAATATGGCGACCAGAGTGAAGCAGCCTCTGGCTTGGCGCGGCTTATGCGGCGGCCTGGCGAGGCGATGCTGCAAGCGGCAAATCTGCTGGTGCCTGTGCCGCTGCACGCCGCCCGGCTGCGCCAACGCCGCTACAATCAGGCGGCTGTGCTGGCCATAGCACTTGCGCGGCTTACCGGCCGGCCGTTGGGGCTGGATGTTCTGCGACGCTGGCGGGCAACCCGGAAGTTGGAAGGTTTGAATGCCGCGGAGCGCCGGGATGAGCTTGCGGATGCCATATCGCTGAGGAGAGGCGCTGATGTGGCAGGCAAGCGCGTGCTGCTCATCGACGATGTGATGACAACCGGCGCCACCGCAAACCAATGCGCCGTTGCTCTGCGCGAGGGTGGGGCGGCACAGGTAGATGTGCTTACCCTGGCGCGCGTGGCTGACCCGCGTCTGGAATAGATACATCTTGCATTCGGCAAACTCTCAGCTATTTGGTTGAGGAAATGCCCGATATCGAGATATATACCCAACCCTACTGCCCATACTGCATGCGCGCCATGGCAGTGCTGGAGCGTAAAGCTGCGAGCTTTACGGAGATTAGCGCGCCGCATGGTACGCCGCAGCGTGAGGAAGCGATCCGGCGCTCAGGCGGCCGCAGTTCTGTTCCACAGATTTTCATCGGCGGCCGCCATGTTGGCGGATGCGATGACCTGCTGGTGCTGGAACGCGCGGGTGAGCTGGATGCACTGCTAACCCCATGATCCACTACCAACTCCGCTGTGAGACCGGCCATGAGTTTGATGGTTGGTTCAAAAACAGCGCCGGATTTGAGATGCAGGTGGCATCTGGCTTTGTTGCCTGCCCCTCTTGCGGCAGTGTTGAGGTTTCGCGGGCATTGATGGCGCCCGCCATTCCACGAAAAGGCGGCGAGATTATTCTGGCCGAGCCGCCGCCTGTGGTTTCAACGCCCCAGGCAGCTGGTGGCGCGCTGCCGGATTCGGTGCGCGTGGTTTTGCAGAAGCTGCGCGAGGAAGTGGAAAAGAATTGCGATTATGTCGGCACCAATTTTGCCGATGAGGCGCGGCGTATTCATTATGGCGAGGCAGTGCCACGCGGTATTTATGGCCAAAGCACTGAAGAGGATGCCGAGGCGCTGGCCGAAGATGGCATAGCTTTCGCACGCATCCCCTGGATGCCGCGCAACGACAGCTAACCTTGCGGCAGGTTTTTTTCTCCGCCGATGATTTCGGCCTCACCGAGACGGTGAATGAGGCGGTGGAGCTGGCAAACCGCAAAGGTTGCCTGACCCAGGCGAGCCTGATGGTGGCTGCCCCCGCCGCCGCGGATGCGGTGCGCCGGGCCAAAATGCTGCCAGGGCTGAAGGTGGGGTTGCATCTGGTGCTGGTGGATGGTGATTCGATGCTGGGCCATGCGCGCCTGCCGCATATCACCGGGCCGGATGGGCGATTTTCTGCCAATCAGGCGGCGTTGGGTGTGCGCTATTTCTTCTCTCTGGCGGCACGGCGGCAACTGCGGGCAGAGATCGAGGCGCAATTCGCCGCCTTCGCGGCCACTGGGCTGGAGCTACACCATGCCGACGCGCATAAACATTTTTTGCTCCACCCGACCATCGCGCGGATGATGATAGAGGTGGGGCGGAAATATGGGCTGAAACGGCTGCGCGTGCCTGCCGAGCCGCCTGAAGTGATGGCTGCACTCGGCGAGCGCGTTTCGCTGGGCGAGCGTGCCCTTTATGGCTGGACGAAGTTGCTGCGCTGGCAGGCACGCGGGCTGGAGCTGCCAGACCAGGTGTTCGGGATCAAATGGTCAGGGCATATGACCCGCGAGCGCATCGCCCGGCTGCTGGAACATCTGCCTGAGGGCCGGACTGAAATTTACACCCACCCTGCCACGCGGCGGGATGAGGCGCTGTTAAAGCTCATGCCCGGTTACGAGCACGTGGTGGAGTTTGAGGCGCTACTTGCCGATTATCACGTCTGAGGCCTTGATGACGGCATAGGCGGTATCTCCCGCTTTCAGGCTCAGGTCGTCCACCGCCGCATTGGTGATGGAAGAGGTGACAATGACGCCGCCGCCGATATCGATCCGCACATGCGCGGTGGTCTGACCCTTCACCACTTCAACGATGGTGCCCTTAAGCTGGTTGCGTGCGCTGAGTTTCATGTGTTTCTCCTTCTCAATGTGCCAGTTGGCAACGGTATAGAGATAGCGCCGTGCCGCGGGAGGTTTCAATAAACAGGTCTGGCCAGGGCCGGCGCGGTTTTCAGCCGTTGGCTGAACATAAAAAACCCGGCTTTCGCCGGGTTTTTGCATGTTACCGCTTGGAGAATTGGAAGCTGCGGCGGGCCTTCGGCTTACCGTATTTCTTACGTTCGACCATACGCGGATCACGGGTAAGGAAGCCCGCGGCTTTTAGGATGGGGCGCAGGTCCGGCTCAAACAGAGTCAGCGCGCGGGAGATACCGTGGCGCACCGCGCCGGCCTGGCCGGAGAGGCCGCCGCCAGCGACGGTGCAATACACATCGAACTGGTTATAGCGGTCTGCCACCAAAAAAGGTTGGGTGATGAGCATCCGCAGCACGGGGCGGGCGAAATAAACCGGCGCCTTCTTGCCATTGATGGTGATTTCGCCCTTGCCGGGCTTCACCCACACGCGGGCGATGGCGTTCTTGCGGCGGCCGGTGGCGTAGGAGCGGCCTTGCGCGTCGCGCTTGGGCTCGCGCTTCTGGGTTTGCGCGTCGGGGATGGCGCCAGCGGTGGCCTGGAGGTCCTTCAGACCGGCGAAAGCATTGGTGGTTTCGGACATGGTCTCAGGCCCTCTTATTCTTGGGGTTCAGCGCGGCGACATCGAGGGTCTTCGGCTGCTGGGCGGCGTGCGGGTGCTCCGGCCCGGCATAAACATGCAGGTTCTTCATCTGCTGGCGCTGCAGCGGGCCGCGGGTGATCATGCGCTCTATCGCTTTTTCGACGACGCTCTGCGGGTTTTTGCTGGCCAGGCGGTCTTTGATGGAACGGCCCTTGATGCCGCCAGCGTAGCCGGTGTGATAATAGAAGATGGAATCTTCCGCCTTCTTGCCGGTTACCTTCACCTTTTCAGCATTCACGATGATGATGTTGTCTCCGCAATCGACATGCGGGGTGAAGGTTGCCTTGTGCTTGCCGCGCAGGCGGCTGGCCACTACCGCGGCAAGGCGGCCCAGGATCAGCCCTTCGGCGTCGATCAGGAACCAGTCCTTCTTCACGTCCGCGGGCTTGATGGAAATCGTCGTTTTCATATGCTCACCCAAAGAATAGTGGCGGGCTTATGAGCAAAGCAGAGTGAAAGGTCAAGGGGTTTTGCTTGTGGTAATTTAATACCACAGAGGCCCGGCGGGGTATCTGAATTGGCGTATTTTAGTCCAGCCGGGGCTCTGTGCGGCGCGGGCGTGGCGGCGGTGGTGGTGCGGCAGGCCGTTCGCGAGGGGCTATGTCCCGCGTTCCAAAGCTGCTGCGTGGGGCAGGATTAGGGATGGGCGCCCGCGTTACCAAGGGTTCTTCTTCGGCTGCCGGCACTGTACGGCTGCGCTTTAGCTGGCCGAAGTGCGGCACGTCGTCGTAGCTGTCCATCGGCCGGGCGGGGGTTGAGAGAATTCCCGCGGCGCGCATCTGCATCACCCGCAGCTCTTCCTGCAGGCTTTCCAGTTCCCCTTCGATGGCTTCCAGCCGCGCTTTCACGCCAAAGACGCTGAACGGGACCATCAAAAAGGCCAAAAACCAGAGCAAGGCCGGCACGGCAAGGGCCAGAACAAGCCAGCCTGGCATCCAATCAGGCAGAGAGAAAGGCATGGTCATCGGCATAGACTCCTTATAGCGGATTAGTGCCGGAAATGCCGCATATTTGTGAACACCATGGCGATTCCGGCCGCATCCGCAGCCTCAATCACCTCTTTATCGCGGATCGAGCCGCCGGGTTGGATAACGCAGCTCGCCCCCGCCGCGATGGCGGCTTCAAGCCCGTCGGCAAAGGGAAAGAACGCATCCGAGGCCACGGCGCAATTGGTGAAATCCAGCATCGCTTCCTTGCCGCGCCAGGCGGCGATGCGGGCGCTGTCCACCCGGTTCATCTGCCCGGCGCCGACACCGATGGTGGCGCGATTTTTGGTGTAGACGATGGCATTCGACTTCACATGCTTTGCGACCCGGAAGGCAAACAGCATATCCTCAAGCTCCGCCGCCGTAGGGGCGCGTTTGGTAACGATTTGCAACGCTTCGGCGGTGATGCGCCCGGCATCGCGGTTTTGTACCAGGAAGCCGCCTGCGAGAGATTTGAAGGTGGTGCCTTCCTTCGTGGGGCTGGGCATGCCGCCGGTGGTAAGCAGGCGAAGGTTCTTCTTGGCGGCGAGCACGGCTTTGGCGCCATCAGTCGCCTCCGGGGCAATGATCACTTCCGTGAAGATGGTGGCGATCTTGGCCGCTGTTTCCTCGTCCAGTGTGCGGTTCAGCGCCACAATGCCGCCGAAGGCCGAAACCGGGTCGCAGGCGAGCGCCAGGTCCCACGCGGCGGAAATGCTGGCGGCGGTGGCCACGCCACAGGGGTTGGCGTGTTTGACGATGACGACCGTTGGTTCATCGAATTCGGCCACGCACTCAAATGCGGCGTCGGTGTCGTTATAGTTGTTGTAGGAGAGTTCCTTGCCTTGGGCTTGCGTGGCGGTGGCCACGCCAAAGCGCGCGGGGGAGGAGGTGTAGAACGCCGCCGACTGGTGTGGGTTTTCACCGTAGCGCAACCCCTGCTTCTTAATGCCGGAGAAGGAGACGCGTTCCGGGTAGCTCTCGCCAAGCTGTGCAGCGAACCAGCCGGAAATGGCGGAATCATAGGCCGCCGTGCGGGCATAGGCGCTCGCGGCCAGGTGCCGGCGGGTTGAAAGGGTGGTGCCGCCATGGGCGGCGATTTCTTCCAGAACCTTGGTGTAATGGGCCGGTTCAGTAAGAACCGTCACAGATTCGTGGTTCTTGGCGGCGGAACGGATCATTGCCGGGCCGCCAATGTCGATATTCTCGATGCAGTCGTCGAATTCCGCGCCGCGCGCCACTGTGGCCTCGAACGGGTAGAGATTGACGGCCACGAGGTCGATGCTCTCGATGCCGTGCTCGGTCATCTGGGCGATGTGGCTGGGGTCGTGCCGCTTGCCCAGAATACCGCCATGCACTTGCGGCACCAGGGTTTTTACGCGGCCATCCAAAATCTCGGGGAAACCGGTATGTTCGGAAACCTCGGTCACGGCCACGCCTGCCTCACGCAGTGTTTTGGCCGAGCCGCCGGTGGAGAGGATTTTCGTGCCCGTGGCGGCTAGCGCCTGGGCGAATTCGACGAGTCCGGTTTTGTCGGACACGGAAATCAGGGCGGTGCGGATGGGGACAATCTCTGACACAAGGCGGCTCCGTAATGCGATATTGCGATGCCCAGGCGCGCGGCGGCTTTCTTCACGCTCCCCGATGGTAGCCATCTGAGCGCCAGTTACGTGAAGATGGCGCGGTTTCGCATGGGCGAAAAGCGGATGCAAGCAGGTTGCGGAGGGCGTGACGCAGGCATGTCTAAAATTTAAAGCTTGGCGACTGTGGCAAAATTATCGCAGTATAAGCAAATAATGCTGCATGAATGGAGCGGGGCCGGAACTGAATGTCTGGCCAAGGCATTTCTGGAGGTAGGTGGCATGATCTGGCAGGAAAGACGCAAACAGGCTGTCATGATGATCAGTGTCGCTGGCTTGGCCAGCCTTGGCGCCTGTGCTTCGACCCCGAAGGCGCAGACCGCCTCAAACGGTGTTACCCCTGCTCCGGCGAGCTTTTCAGTCCAGACGCCGATCGACAAGATTGCGGCGGATGAGCGCGGCAAAGCGGTGTTGGACCGGGATGTGCCGGGCGTGATGTCCAACCCGCACTATATGTTATTTTCCTGCATGAGCCTGTCGCAGCTTGCCTCGCTTTCTGGCGGGAAGCTTAGCAAATCCAAGCTGAATCAGGTGAATTCAGACCTTGCCGAGCTTTCGCCGGGCCAATAAATGCCGTTGGCTGGTAGCTTCAGGGCTTTTTTGCTCTGAGCGTTTCATAAATTTCCATGGTTTTCTGGCAGACGATTTCGTCTGAGAAATTTTCAAGCACGCGCTGGCGCCCGGCGGCACCCAGGCGGGCGCGCAAGGCCGGGCTGGCGATGAGTCTGGCCAGCGCATCCGCCAGAGCGGCGGGGTTGCGCGGCGGCACGAGAAAGCCGGTTTCGTTGTTGATCACCGCTTCACGGCAGCCGGGAATGTCTGTGGCCACCACCGGCAGCCCCGCGGCCATGGCTTCCAGCACCGCCTTGGGCAGGCCCTCGCGGTAGGTGGAGGGCAGGGTGAAAATATGCGTCTGGCGCAGCAGCGCCGCCATGTCCTTCACTGGGCCGAGCCATTTGATGAGGCCCTCGGCCTCCCAGCTGCGCAGCTCGGCTTGCGTGAGCGGGTTGGGGTTGGAAAGGTCTGGCGCGCCGGCCAGGCAGAACTCGGCCTTGCCTTTCAGCAACTGGGCGGCGGCGACAAAATCCAGAATGCCCTTCTCGCGAATCAGGCGCGCCGCCAGCGTGATGCGGATGCGGCCTTCGGGCTCCGGCGCGGGGACGAAGCGGGTTACATCCACCCCGGCACCGCGGATGAGCCACGTGCGCGCCTGATGCACCATGCCGCCTTCAACCATGGCGGCCAGGTCGTCCGGGTTTTCAAAGATGGCAACGCCGTGCTTCGGGCTCATGGTGGCGCGCAGGCCCAAGGTGACCAGGGGTTTGAGGAGCTTGGCCAGCAATTTGTCCGATGAATAGACAAAGCCTAGCCCAACGGGGGCATTCACCACGGCTGGCACGCGAGCCAGCTTCGCGGCGATGCCGCCGAAAATAATCGGCTTGAGGGCGACATGGTGTGCCACATCCGGTTGCAGGCGCTGGTAAAGCCGCGCCAGCCAAAGGGAGAATGCCATCTCCTTGAACGGGTTGAGGCGTGTACGGTCCAAATCCGCCGCGTGGAATTCGATGCCCGAGGCTTCAATCTCAGCCGCCGCCTGGTTCCGCCGGGAGACCAGCACCACCCGCCAGCCCGCTTTCTGCGCCGCCAGCCCGCGCTCCCAGAAATGCGAGGCGAAAAACCAGTCCTCCATCAGCAGGAAGACGAGGGTGGGGCGGGGATCAGACATCGTTGCGGCCCGCGCGCCGGGCCTGCCAGCGCCAGGAATCACGGCACATATCCTCCACGGTAAGTTCCGCCTTCCAGCCGAAGAGTTGCTCGGCCAAAGCGGGATTGGCGTAATAGCTGGCGACATCTCCGGCGCGGCGGGGGGCGATGTTGAGCGGGATCTCCCGGCCGGTGGCGGCCTCGAAAGCTTTTACCAGCTCCAGCACCGTGGTGCCGTTGCCGGTGCCGAGATTAACGGTGACGGAGATGTCATGGGCGCAGATATGCTCGACGGCCAAGGCATGGGCCATGGCGAGGTCCATGACATGGATGTAGTCGCGCTCGCCGGTGCCGTCGCGGGTCGGGTAGTCATTGCCGAACACGTTGAGATGCGCGCGCTCGCCGGTGGCAACCTGCGTCACGTAGGGCATGAGGTTATTGGGCACACCCCGGGGTGTTTCGCCGATGAGCGCCGAGGGGTGCGCGCCCACCGGGTTGAAATAGCGCAGATTAGCGGCGGCTTGCAGCTTGCCGGTGCGGGCCAGGTCGCGGATGAGATCCTCCATCACCAGCTTGGTGCGGCCATAGATGTTCTCAACCCGCGTGGGGGCGTTTTCCAGAATCGGGGAGGAATCCGGCTGGCCATAAACCGTGGCGGAAGACGAGAACACGATGCGGCCTACCCCCGCCGCCTGCATGGATTGCAGCAGGCGGATCGTGCCGATGATGTTCATGTCGTAATAAAGCAGCGGATCAGCTTCTGATTCGCCCACCGCCTTTAACGCGGCGAAATGGATCACGGCCTCCACGGGGTGCGCTTTCAACGCCGCCGTTACAGTGTCCGTGTCACGTATGTCGGCCTCGATGATTGTCATATCCTTGCCGGTGAGGCGTTTCAGCCGGGCCGGCACATCGCGCTCGGCATTGGCGAAATTATCGAGGATGACGATATCGTGCCCGCGTTCAGCCAGCACGGCGGCGGTGTGGGAGCCGATATAACCGGCGCCGCCGGTGAGCAGGATTCGCATGGATCAGGCCTTCGTGATGGTCCATTTAATGTGCTGCGGACCATCCTGGTGGCCGGAGAGCACGATCTGCTCCGCCCGGCGTGGCTCGGACTGGCCAAAATATACACTACTCTCGATGTGCGGCACCGCACCCTCGGCTTTCAGCCGGAAGCCGAGGCCCGAGGGTGTGCGCAGCAGCACGGTTTCATCATCCTGCGCCAGGCTGGCGGTGACATTGGGGTGCAAATGGAAGCGGATGGCGAAAGGCTGGGGAATTTCCGCCTCGATTGCATCTTCGCCCTGCAATTCCTCGCCATTCTCAGAAAGACCCAGGCGGCGGTGATGGATGGCACCAAAAACCTGCTTCCAGCCGTCATGGTTAGCCTCGATCCAGGCGATGCCGCCGCCATCCTGCCGGGCGACATTCACGTTTAGCGGACGCCTCCCGAGGCCGTTCGCCTTGATCTCGGCGGAGGAGGTGTCTGCGATGATGAGGGTGGAATGGGCAGCGGTGCCACGCAGGGCGGCGGTCCAGTCTCCGGCCAAAGCCGGGGCAGCGCCGCAATTCACAATCAGGCGGTCTTTCCCGAAGGAGAATTCAAAGCCCAGCGTGCTGGCATGGGCGAAGCGGTCCAGCCCCGGTGCCGTGGGTGCCCCTGCATCCATGAACAATACGGATTTCGCGGCGGCAAGACGAAACAGCCCGCATGATTTGAGATGCGCCAGCGTGCCGCGCGCCCGCCCTGCCTGTGCCAGAACGAGATCGATGAGGTTGGCCAGATCCTCTTTGGAGCCGTTGAACAGCGCCAGCCCGCCATCGCCATGGCGAAGGGCCCGCATGGCGGCGGCGGCGTGCTCAATGGTGGTGAGCAGCTCGGCAGGCGGGGTTTGGCCGCCAGCCTGCATCAGGGCGCGGATTTCCGTAAGGTCCTGCAGGGCCAGCAGATGCGCCGCCGGGCTGCGCTCGATATGGCAGCCATCCGGGTAGAATTGCCGCGCCAGTTCCGGCACCAGGAATTTCAGCACACGGGGCAGGTGTGGCACATGGTCCGGCATGGCGATGGACGTGGCGGTAAGGCCCTTCAGAGCGGTGAGCGCCCGCCCGTCCAGGAATTCAGCTGGCAGGGCGGCGGAGAGGGTGCGGGCATCCTGCACCAGCCGGGACATCAGCGCCTGACGGAACTCGTCATCCGCCGAGGCAGCAAAAAAGTCATAATGGCCAAGCCAGGATGCCAGCCGCGCGCCCGCTACATCCGGCGCGTAGGCAATGGGCTCCGGCTTTGGCGTATCCATGAAATCCAGCACCAGGGCGCGAGCGCGGGAGCGAGCAGCATCCGTACCCAGGGCTCGCAAATCCCGCAGCCAGGTGAAGCCGTGCAGATGCGCGCGCAAAATACGGGTGGCGCCGGGAGCGGAGGTGAAAATATCATGGTGAACAGGCAGCACGGCGCCGCCGAATTCCAGCTCCCCCATTACCAGTCTGGCGCCACGGGCTGGGTCGCCAGGCCAGGGGTCCCGCAATGAAAGTGCCGGGGCATCCGGCCCGCCGGCGGGCCGGAGGTTTTGCAGCCGGGTGAGCCAGGTGCGGGCTTGGCGGCCTATACCGCCTTTTTTATTGGGGCCTTCGTTCATCCGCCAGGGCTGGGGCTGAGTTCATGCAGCTTGGCGGGAGCAGCCTCGCGGATGGCGGAAATGGCCGCCGTATAATCTGGTGCGCCGAATACCGCTGTACCGGCGATGAGGCAGGTGGCGCCCGCCTGCAGAACCGAGGGTGCGGTTTTGGCGGTGATGCCGCCATCAATCTGCAGCACGATGTCTCGGCCTGAATTATCGATGAGGCGGCGCAGGGCGGCGATTTTGGGAAGCTGGGAGGCCAGGAAAGCCTGGCCGCCGAAACCGGGGTTCACCGTCATCACCATGATGAGGTCCGTAAGGTCCAGCACATTCACCACGGTTTCGATGGGGGTGGCGGGGTTTAGCACCACACCGGCCTTTTTGCCCAGAGAACGGATGAGCTGAAGCGTGCGGTGCAGATGCGGCCCGGCTTCAGGGTGCACGGAAATATGATCCGCCCCGGCCTCGGCGAAGGCGGCGATGTAGGGGTCAGCCGGGGCGATCATCAGATGCGCGTCCATCGGCATTTTTGTGTGCGGGCGCAGAGCTTTGAGCACCAGTGGGCCAAAGGTGATGTTGGGGACAAAATGCCCGTCCATAACATCCAGATGCAGCCAGTCCGCGCCCGCACGCTCGATAGCGGCAACCTCCTCCCTCAACCGGGAGAAATCAGCGGCGAGGAGAGACGGGGCGATGAGCGGGCGAGTCGGGGTGGGTGGCATGGTGATTATCTGTACCCGCCTGAACGTGAGTGAGACAAGCGCCAGCCGATCAGGCTTCAGGCATGAACCAGCTTTGCAATGAAAAACCCATCCATTCCGCCTTTGTCCGCCCATAGTCCGGGGTGGGTGCGGATGTCACCTTGCGCTGTCACGGCTTCCGGTAGCTCATGCAAGGTTAGCGGCTCGCGTTTCAGGTTGAGGCGGGTACAGGCGGCGTCTGTCCGCGCGGCGCCTTCCTGCGGTTGCAGGGAGCAGACGGCGTAGATGAGACGCCCGCCGGGGGCGAGCAAGCCAGCGGCGGCATCCAGCAGGGCGTCCTGCTGGGCGGTCATGGCTTCGATGTCGCGGGCTTTGCGCAGATGCAGAAGCTCCGGATGGCGGCGGATGGTGCCCGTGGCGCTGCAAGGGGCATCCAACAGGATGGCCGAAAATTTTTCCGGTGGTGTCCAGCTTGTGCCATCCGCCGTGACCAATTCAGCCTTTAGCTTCAGCCGTTCCAGGTTGCCACGGAGTGTTGCCATGCGGCTGGAATCCCGGTCTAGGGCTGTAACCATAGCCCCCATGGCGGCAAGTTGGCAGGTTTTGCCACCGGGGGCGGCGCAGAGGTCCAGCACGTGCTCACCAGGTTGGGGTGCCAGCAGTTTGGCGGGCAGCGCGGCGGCAGCGTCCTGTACCCATATTTTCCCCTCGTTGAAGCCGGGGATTTCGGTCACCGGCGTGCCCGCGGGGAAGCGGTAGCTGCCGGTGGGAAGCGCTTCACCACCTTGCGGCACGAAGCCAGGCAGCACAGAAATGTCCAGTGGTGCCTCATGCGCATGGGCGGTGGCGATGGCCCGGGCTTGGGCGCTCCAGCTTGCCCAGGCCCATGCAGGCGTGTCCAGGCGGGGCATGTCCAGTTCTTCCAGCGCCCCGGGTCCGGCGCTCACCACCTTGCGCAGCACGGCATTCACCAGCCCGGCAAACGGCGCGAGCTTTTTGCTGCGCGCGAGTTGGACAGCCGTACCCACCGCCGCGTGCGGCGGGGTTTCAAGGAACAGGAAACCGGCGGCACCCAGGCGGAGGATATTTCGCAATTCCGGTGGGGGCTCGCGGCGTAGATATGGCTCCAGCACCGCATCCAGCGTACCCGTGTGGCGCAGCACGCAGGCCGCCAGGCGGTGGGCTGCTGCCTTGTCACGTGGTTCTACACGGGGCAGCGTGTCCAAAGCCGCATCCAGCGGTTTTCCCTTCGCCAGAACAGCTTGCAGCAAAAAGAAAGCGGAATCGCGGGTGGGGTCTGCCATGATGGTTCCTGGGTTCTGGCGCAGATGAGCGGGAGAGCGGCAAGGCGCTGGTGGAGCTGAGGGGAATCGAACCCCTGACCTCGTCATTGCGAACGACGCGCTCTACCAACTGAGCTACAGCCCCGGTCCCGGCGAAGGCACGGTAACCATGCGGGGGTGGCCATGTCGCGCATTCGTGGCGGGAAGTCAACATTGCTTCATCACATTCCCGCCGCTAGTTGTCTGGGCGTATATATTTTGGGGGAAGACCATGGTTGGCGCGATATTCTGGCTTGCGAGCGAGTTGATCCATCTGCTGATCCTCGCGATCATCGCCGCGGCGGTGCTGAGCATGTTAATCGCCTTTGGGGTTGCAAACCCGCGTAACCAGGTCGTGTATGTGGTGGCGGATTTTCTTAACCGTGTTACCGAGCCGGTGCTGAGGCCCATCCGCGGGGTTATTCCCTATATGGGCAATATAGACATTTCACCTGTTATCGCGATTCTTCTTCTGGAGGCTTTGCAGATGGTGCTGGCCGATGTTTACGGCCGGCTTGCGATGTCCGGGCTGGCCTTCTAACGCAACGGTCCCTATCTCAATTATACGCCGGACAAGGGGGCAAAGTGTCGTTCATCGCCGCGACCGTCAGCGCAGCGCGCCGTTATACAGCGCTTTGTATCTTGCTGTTCATGGCAATGGGTACGCTCGGCCTTGTTTATACGTTTCGTAATCTAAGAATAGATACAGACACCGACCATCTTTTTGCCAGTTCTCTCTCGTGGCGTCAGGCGCAGATACTGGAAGACAAAAATTTCCCTCAATTCAATGATCTGATTGTGGCGGTGGTGCGCGGGGACACACCGGAAGAGGCTTCGGAAACCGCCGCCGCGTTGAACGAGGCGCTGAATGCCGACAAAGCGAATTTTCTGAATTCACAATACCCCTCCGGGAGCCCGTTTTACCAGAACGAAGGATTGCTGCTGTTGCCGGTGGCGGATCTGGCAGCGTTGTTGAACCAGATTGTCTCGGCACAGCCTTTTCTGGGCCAGCTTGCGGCGGACCCTTCTGCGCGCGGCCTGTTTACCGGCCTTGGGCTGATCGCCCAGGGTGTGGCGGCGGGGGCGGATATTTCGCCCTATGATACGGCTTTGGCGGGGGTGCGGAAAAACCTTGAAGCCGCGGCCAACGGGCATGCCGTGCCGCTTTCCTGGCAGAGCCTGATCACCAGCGATGCGGCGCGCCAGGGCGATATGGAGTTTGTGCTGGCGCATCCGCGCCTGAACCAGGGTACATTGCAACCTGGTGGCGATGCCACCGCCGCTTTGGTGCGCATTGCCGCCACCCTGCCAGATGTGCAGGCCAAGCGCGTTACGGTGCATTACACCGGGCAGATCCCGCTATCTGACGAGCAATTTGCCTCGCTTACCCACGGGTTGGTGCTGGGTGGGGTGATCAGCCTCGTGCTCATTGCGCTGTGGCTATATCTTGCGTTGCGCTCCTGGCGGCTGATTGTACCCATTTTGCTGACGCTGGTGATGGGGTTGATTTTGACCATGACCTTTGCCGCCCTGGCGGTGCGGGTGATAAATCTGATTTCGGTTGCTTTTGCCATTTTGTTTATCGGCCTGGCGGTGGATTTCGCGATTCAGTACTGTGTGAGATTACGCGCAGTGCGCCATGCGGTGCCGGCCTTGGGGTCGGCGTTAACGGAAACCGCGCGGCAAGCCGGCGCGCAGATCGCCCTTGCGGCCACGGCCACGGCCTGCGGGTTTTTCGCGTTCTCGCCTACTCCGTTTATTGGCGTCGCAGAGCTGGGCGAGATTGCCGGAGCGGGCATGTTCATAGCCTTCTTCTGCACCATTACGTTTCTGCCGGCGTTGCTGCGATTATTCAACCCGCTGCCGGAGACAACGCCGGTGGGCATGCCAGGTGGCGCGCTGGCGGATGATTTTCTGCACCGCCACCGGCATTTTGTGCTGGGGTTGTTCGGCGTTCTTGCTGTTGCAGGCGTCATATCCGCCGTGACGATGAATTTTGATGCTAATCCTCTCGATACAAAGGACCCGAATACCGAGAGTATGCGCACGCTCCACTCGCTGCTTGCCGACCCGCAGACCAACCCCTTCTATGCCGATGCAATGGTACCCAATATCGATGCGGCGCGGGTGCTGGCAGAGAAGCTCGGCAAGCTTCCGGAGGTCTCGCAGGCGATTTCAGGCGGTACTTTCGTGCCACAGAACCAGGACCAGAAGCTTGCGATGCTGGCCCAGGCACGGACCATTCTAGCCCCCACTCTTGCCGCTGCCGCGAACCCGCCGCCGCAGCCGGTGACGGCCGCGGATATACGCACCGCCATGGCCAAGACCATCACCGCCATAGACAGTGTGGCGGCAAAGCTGCCGAAGGACAGCGAATTGTTGCGCCTTGGCGCGGTGCTGCAACGCCTGCAAGGCGAGAACGATACCACGGTAATGGCCATGAATGCGGGCATTACGCGGTTTTTGCCGCTGGAATTGCAGCGCCTGGCTGGCAGCCTGAATGCCACGAGGATTACGGAAGCCAACCTGCCGCCGGACATTAAAAACGATTGGTTCCTGCCTAACGGGCAAGTACGGGTTGAAGCCTTTCCCACCGCGGCGGCGCAGAGCACCAGGGGCCTGCATGCTTTTGCCAAGGCTGTGCTGAAGGTAGCACCTGATGCCGGAGGCCCGGCGATTTCCACAATTGCCACCGCGGGAACAATTTTGGCTTCTTTCCGGGAGGCGGCGCTTCTGGCCTTTGCGGCGATTTCGGTGATTTTACTGCTGGTGTTCCGCAATATCCGCGACAGCCTGCTGGTGCTGGCCTCGCTGGCACTTTCCGCGCTGCTGACCGCGCTGTTCGCGAAGCTGATAGGCATGTCAATCAACTACGCAAACATCATCGCCCTGCCATTGCTGCTGGGCGTGGGGGTGTCTTTCAACGTCTATTTCGTGATGAATTTCCGGGCGGGTATGCGCAGCTTTCTTTCCTCAGCCACGGCGCGGGCGGTGCTGTTTTCCGCCCTCACCACCGGCACGGCGTTTGGCTCGCTGGCATTTTCAGCCGACCGCGGCACGGCCAGCATGGGGGAACTGCTCTTTCTCAGCCTGGGCGCGGTGCTGGTTTCCACCTTTGGTTTCCTGCCAGCTTTGCTGCATACGCTTGGCAATGCTCGAAAAGCGTAGCTTCTCACTTTCTGGCCATCGGACCAGCGTGGCGCTGGAGCCGGAGTTCTGGGCGGCGCTGGACGAGGCCGCCAAGCGTGACGGGATCACGCTCTCGGGGCTGGTGACGCGCATTGATTCCGAGCGCGCGGATGGAAACCCCCTGGCCTCGGCGTTGCGGGTGTTCGCACTGCTAAAACGTAGTTAGTTAATCGCTTAACTAACTACGTAGCGTGGCGCCGGTTTTCTTGCCTACCTCGGAGATGATTTTGGCGCAGACGGTTTCGATTTCGGCATCCGTCAGGCTCTTTTCTGTGGGTTGCAGCGTAACCGCGATCGCCAGGGAGATTTTGCCCTCCGGCACGCCCTTGCCCTGGTAGCGGTCGAACAAAACGGCGGCTGTGACGAGGTTGCGCTCTACTCCCTTTGCGGCGCGCAGCACGGCTTCGGCGCCCACCGTTTCATCCACCAGAAAAGCGAAATCCCGCCGCAGCGGCTGGAAGGCGGGCAGCACGGGGGCGGACTTCTTGCGCCGTTTGGGTTCCGGGATGGCGTCCAGGAAAATTTCAAACGCCACGGTGCCGGCGGGCAGGTCGAGCTTTTCCGCCACGGCGGGGTGCAGCGTGCCGAAACGCGCCAGCATGTTTTTCGGCCCCTGCATCAGCGCGCCGCTCTGGCCCGGATGGTAATAAACCGGACCGCCCGCAATTGTGGTGACGGCATCCATCGGCACGCCAAGCGCCGCGAGCACGGCCAGGGCATCGGCCTTTGCGTCCATGGCGTCGAAGGCACGGCCGGGAGCCAGGGCGGAAAGCCCCGTGCCGCCCACGCGCAGGCCGGTGGCCACCAGCGCCTGCGAGAGATCCGCCGCGTAGGCCGGGCCAGTTTCGAACAGGCCGAAATCCGAAATGCCACGGGCCAAGTTGCGCGCGGCGGCCTGGATCAGCGTTGCCAGTGGCGTGGAGCGCATCTGGTTGAGGTCGGCGGAGATGGGGTTGGCGAGGCGCAGGCTCTCCGGCGCGTCACCGAACAGGGCGTTGGTGGCATCGTCCGTGAAGGAGAA
>JAGXAO010000099.1 GCA_018971565.1 Rhodospirillales bacterium | reverse complement strand
TCCGGCACCAGCATTTTCTTTTTTTGCGGCTGGCGGCCGAACATGTTCTTCATCATGTCGTTCAGGTTTATGGCGCCGCCTGGGGGCATGCCGGGCATGTCCATCATACCGATGGGCGTACCGTGGGATTCAGTGATCGCGATTTCGATCTCTTTATCCTCAAGCTCTCCGGCGCGGAGCATGCGGCGGAATTTCACCCGCGTGTCGGCTGAAGCGCCCTCGCCCACCAGCGCGGTGATGAGGCGTTCTTCTGCGTTGAGTTCAGCTTTGGCTTCCACGCTTTTGCGGTTCTGCTCGCGCAGCATGGTGATGGAGGCTTCCACCAGGTCCCGCACGATGGATTCCACATCGCGGCCAACATAGCCGACCTCGGTGAATTTGGTGGCTTCCACTTTCAAAAACGGCGCCTGGGCAAGCTTGGCGAGGCGCCTGGCGATTTCCGTTTTGCCGCAGCCGGTTGGGCCGATCATGAGGATGTTTTTGGGCACCACCTCTTCACGCAGATCCTCCGGCAATTGCTGGCGGCGCCAGCGGTTGCGCAGGGCGATGGCCACGGCGCGTTTCGCGTCGTTCTGGCCGATGATGAAGCGGTCGAGTTCCGAGACAGTCTCCCGGGGGGAATAGACGGGGATTTCCATGTTAAATCGTTTCGACAACCAGATTTTCGTTGGTGTAGATGCAGATGTCCGCGGCGATCTTCATCGCCCGGCGGGCGATTTCCTCTGCCGTGAGGTCCGGCACCGTGATGAGGGCGCGGGCGGCTGAAAGCGCGTAATTGCCGCCGGAGCCGATGGCGATGATGCCATCGGAGGGTTCCAGCACATCGCCATTGCCGGTGATGGTGAAGCCGCGCTCCTTATCCGCGACGATCAGCATCGCCTCCAGCCGGCGGAGGTAACGGTCTGTCCGCCAGTCCTTCGCCAGCTCCACGCAGGCGCGTTCCAGCTGCGCGGGGAAACGTTCCAACTTCGCTTCGAGCCGTTCCAGAAGAGTGAAGGCGTCAGCCGTGGCCCCGGCGAAACCGGTGATCACGCCGCCATTGCCGATACGCCGCACCTTGCGCGCGTTGCCCTTTACAACGGTGTTGCCTAGCGATACCTGCCCATCCCCGGCCACGACAACCTGGCCATTGCGGCGAACGGACAAAATGGTGGTGCCATGCCAGCCCACCGGATCGTAATGCTCTGTCATGGCGCAAGACATGGCACTGCCCCCCTGCACGGGCAAGAGGCCGTGCGTATCGATGGCATGGCCGCGGGCCGGTGACACCCTTATATCATGCAATATATTACAATTTGTCTGATCTTCCCTCTTTGTAATCAGGCAAAAAAATGCTAACGGGCGGGGATGGCTTCCGAATTAAACCAGACCGCATGATACCAATCGACGAGACCGAAATACTTTCGGGCCTGGGTAAGCGCGTGAAGCTGCTGCGCGCCCGCCGGGGCATGACGCGGCGCGTACTGGCTGAAGAGGCTGACGTTTCTGAGCGGCATCTGGCGAACCTTGAATCCGGCACCGGCAATGTTTCCATTCTGGTACTGGCGCAGGTGGCCCAGGCTTTGGGCTGCGCGCTCGCCGAGCTGCTGGGGGATGAAACAACGTCCACGCCCGAATGGCTCTCCATCCGCCGGCTTTTGCATGGGCGGGAGGCACCCGCGATAGAACGCGCTCTGCGCGCTTTGAACGAACTGTTTGGCAGCGTTGACGGCCGCGCCTCTTCAGCCCGTAGCAGCCGCATCGCGCTCATTGGCCTGCGGGGGGCTGGCAAGTCCACGCTGGGGCAAATGGTTGCGGCCAAGCTCGGCTTACATTTTGTTGAGCTACGCTCTGAGATAACGCGCCTTGCCGGTTGCGCCCCGTTCGAGATTCAGGCGCTTTACGGTTCCAACGCTTACCGCCGTTATGAGCGCCAGGCGCTGGAAGAAACCTTGCAACGCCATCCATCCTGCGTAATTGCCACCGCGGGCGGGCTTGTGGGGGATAGTTCCACATTCGACCGGCTGCTGGCCAATTGCCTCACCATCTGGCTGCAAGCCACGCCTGAGGATCATTTCACCCGCGTGCTGGCCCAGGGGGATGTGCGCCAGCTTCCCGGCAACCGGAATGGCGTGGACGATATCCGCCTGACGCTGGAAAGCCGGGCTGGCTTCTATGCCAAGGCTGACCTGACCTTCAACACCAGCGGTAAGTCGCTGAACGACGCTTTTGCGGGGTTGTTGGATCTGGTGCAGACGCACACGCCGCTCGCTGAAGCAGTGTGATGATTGACCGGGACTCCCGCCACGGTTGATGCTGCGCGAATGTCCCGCTTTTCCAAGATTTATCTCGCCGGGCCGGATGTGTTTCTGCCCGATGCGGCCGCGTTTGCGGCAGCGAAGCGGACATTATGTGCTGAATTCGGGCTGTGCGGGATAACACCGTTCAACCCCGCTTTGGATATGAGCCTGCCCGCCCACCAGTTGTGGCGGAAAATCTACGCCGATGACGTGGCGATGATGCGCGAGAGCGATGCGGTTATCGCCAATCTCACGCCTTTCAGGGGCGCCTCGGCGGATGCGGGTACATTGGTGGAGCTTGGCTGGTTTCTGGGCCAGGATAAACCAGTATTTGCTTATTCCAACTGCGCCGTGCCATTCGCGGAACGCTGCCGCATTCAGGCCGGGGAGCCGATGCCGGAGCTGACGGTGGAGGATTTCGGCCTCGCTGATAATCTGATGATCGAGGGCAGTTTAACATTGCCGCTGGTTCTACCGCCGGATGGTGTTTCCAGGCCATTCGATTCGCTTGAGATTTTCAGGCTTTGCCTGGAAACGGTTGCCGGGCAGTTAGGGGTTTAGGCGGTAGCCCCCACCATCGGTGAGCAGAATGCGGGCATTTTGAGGGTCCACCTCGATTTTTTGGCGCAGCCGGTAAACATGCGTTTCCAGCGTATGCGTTGTTATTGTTTGTTTGTATCCCCAAACCGCCTCCAGCAGCATCTGCCGTGCCACGGCCTTGCCTGCGCGGTAGAGATATTTCAAAATCGCGGCTTCCTTATCCGTCAGCCTGATCTTGCCGCCTTTTGCATCCAGCAGCAGCCGGGCAGAGGGGCGGAATTGGTATGGACCGATTTTGATCTCGGCATCCTCGGAGGACTCGAAGCTGCGCAAATGCGCACGCAGCCTGGCGAGCAACTCGTTTAGCCGGAAGGGCTTGGCGAGGTAGTCATTGGCGCCGGAATCGAGACCGCGCACCACATCCGCTTCCTCGGCGGAGGCCGTGAGCATAATAACCGGCGCCTTGATGCCGCGCTCTCTCAGGCTTCGGCAAAAATCCCGTCCGTCTCCATCCGGCAAACACACATCAAGCAGCAGTGCCTCATAACGGGCGCCATTGCTCAATCTGGCCTCGGCTTCCGCCAGGCTCGCTGCCTCCACCGGCGCGAACTCTCCGTTCACGCTCAGTTGCTCCATCAGCGCGCCCCGCAGGGCGTCATCATCATCCACAACAAGAATCGTGCGCGGGCTGAGCATCATGCATTCCTTAGCGGTTTGATAATATTACGTTACTTTGCCTGTGGTGCCAGCCTCTCTGGCCAGATGCCTTTATCATCACTACTTTAGCTTACAATGCAAAGCTCTGAAATTATCCAAAACCCGCTGGGCACGCCCCGCACACGCGCGGTGCACCGGGCCATTGCTGATGCCAGGCGTGGCGTGCCCGTGGTGCTGGCCGCGCGCAAACCATTGATTCTAGTGCCCGCGGAAACCGTAGGTGCGGAAGGGTTGCGGCTGATCGACTTGCTTTCAAACGAACTCGCTTGCCTGCTTCTGGCGCCTTCACGTGCCGCGGCGGTGCTGAAGCATGATGTACAGGAGACCGCCCCGGCCATCGCGCTGAAGCTGGCGCGGCCGCTGATCGATAGCGAGACCCTGAAGCGCGCCGCAGACCCGACGATGGAGCAGATTCTACCCGCGTTCGAGACGATGGAACCGCCGGAGGAGGCTGAAGCAGCCCTGGCGCTGGGCAAGCTGGCCCGGCTGCTGCCCGCCATGGTGGCCGCCCCGGTGCGCCATGGCTGGGCCAGCCGCAGGGAGGGGGCCGATCTGCTGAGCGTTCCTGCCGCCGACCTGCTGGCTTATCCGCTGGAGCTGGCCTCCACCCTGATGAAGGTGGCGGAGGTGGCAGTGCCGTTGGACGGCGCGCGCGATGCGAGATTGGTGGCCTTCCGTGCGCTGGACCAGGGGATTGAGCATATGGCGATTCTGGTGGGCCAGCCGGAAAGCCAGGAGGCGCCGCTCGTGCGGCTGCATTCCGAATGCTTCACCGGCGACCTTCTGGGCAGCCTGCGTTGCGATTGCGGGCCACAGCTGCAAGGTGCCATCGCCCGCATGGGGCAGGAAAGCCATGGCGCCGTGCTGTATCTGGCGCAGGAGGGGCGCGGCATCGGGCTTATCAACAAGTTGCGGGCTTACACCTTGCAGGACCAGGGCATGGACACGCTGGATGCGAACCGCGCATTGGGCTGGCAGGCGGATGAGCGGAATTTCCATATCGCCGCCGCCATGCTGGAGGCGCTGGGAATTAAAAAGATAAGGTTGCTGACCAACAACCCCGAGAAACTGGAAAGTCTGGCCGCCTGCGGGATCGAGATTGTGGAACGGGTGCCGCACCAATTCGACCCGAACGGGGTGAACGATTCTTATCTGGAGACGAAGGCCAGGCGCTTCGGGCATCTGCTTGGTTGAGTTTGTTCTGCAAGGCGGCGTGCTGCGCGGCGCTGGGCTGAGCTTTCGCGCCGCGTTTGGGCGCGGCGGCATCACCAGCCAGAAGCGCGAGGGCGATGGCGGCACACCCGTGGGCTTACTCAAGCTGGTGCGCGTGCTCTACCGGGCGGATAGGCTGGCCCCGCCGCGCTGCATTGTGCCCTTGGAGCCCATAGCCCCGGCGGATGGCTGGTGCGACGATGTAGCGGATGCGGCGTATAACAAACCCGTGCGCCTACCCTGTGCCGCCAGCCATGAGGAGCTTTGGCGGGCGGACGGGGTGTATGACATTATCGGCGTGCTGGACTGGAACCTGGCCCCGATTGTGCCGGGCCGCGGCTCGGCGATTTTTTTCCACGTTGCCACGCCGGATTATGCGCCAACGGCCGGCTGCGTGGCGCTGGCTTTGCCGGATATGCTGGCGGCGCTGGCGGCGGGGATGAGCGCTATCCACGTACCTGGGTAAAACCCTTATCGACGCGCCCCCCCGAAATGCCCTAAAGACCCGCCATGACCGGCACACCCCTTGAGCTTATCCGCAATTTCTCCATCATCGCCCATATCGACCATGGCAAATCCACCCTGGCTGACCGGCTGATCCAGCATTGCGGTGGCTTAACCGCGCGCGAGATGACCGAGCAGGTGCTCGATAACATGGATATCGAAAAAGAGCGCGGCATCACCATCAAAGCGCAGACCGTGCGGCTGGAATATCCGGCCTCCGACGGCAAGACCTATACGCTGAACCTGATGGACACGCCCGGCCATGTGGATTTTGCCTATGAGGTAAGCCGCTCACTCGCCGCGTGCGAGGGCTCGCTGCTGGTGGTGGATGCCTCCCAGGGCGTGGAAGCGCAGACGCTGGCCAATGTGTATCAAGCCATCGATGCGCACCATGAGATTGTGCCCGTGCTGAACAAGATCGATCTACCCGCCGCCGATGTGCCGCGGGTGAAACAGCAGATCGAGGATGTGATCGGCATTGACGCATCTGACGCGGTGGAGATCTCCGCCAAGACAGGGCTGAACATTGAGGGCGTGCTGGAGGCGCTGGTGGCCAGGCTGCCCCCGCCGAAGGGCGAGGCAAGCACCGAACTGCAGGCGCTGCTGGTGGATAGCTGGTATGACCAGTATCTGGGCGTGGTGATTCTGGTGCGTATCAAGAATGGCGTGCTGAAGAAGGGCCAGAAGATTCGCATGATGTCCACCGGCGCGGTGCACCCGGTGGAGCAGCTTGGCGTGTTTACGCCCAAGATGAAGCCGGTGGATGAGCTGGGGCCGGGCGAGATGGGATATATCACCGCCGCTATTAAAACCGTGGCGGATTGCAATGTGGGCGATACCATCACCGAGGACCGCCGCCCCGCCCCTGCCCCCCTGCCCGGCTTCAAGCCATCCATCCCCGTGGTGTGGTGCGGACTGTTTCCGGTGGATGCGGATGATTTTGAGAAGCTGCGCGACAGCCTGGCCAAGCTGCGGCTGAACGACGCAAGCTTCCATTATGAGGCCGAGACCTCAGCGGCTCTGGGCTTTGGCTTCCGCTGCGGGTTCCTGGGGCTGCTGCATCTGGAGATTATCCAGGAGCGGCTTTCCCGCGAGTTCGACCTGAACCTGATCGCGACCGCGCCCTCGGTGGTGTATCATGTTTACAAAACCAATGGCGGGATGGAGCCGTTGCACAACCCGGCGGATATGCCGGATGGCTCGATCATCGACCATATCGAGGAACCCTGGATTAAAGCCACCATCATGGTACCAGATGATTATCTGGGTTCCATCCTCACCCTGTGCTCCGAACGGCGCGGCCAGCAGCTGGACCTGACTTACGTGGGCAACCGTGCCATGGCGGTGTATAAACTGCCGCTGAACGAAGTGGTGTTTGATTTTTACGACCGGCTGAAATCCGTCAGCCGCGGTTATGCCAGCTTCGACTATACGCTGGAGGACTATGCCGAGGCGGATCTGGTAAAAATCTCCATCCTGGTGAATGCGGAGCCAGTGGATGCGCTCTCCTTCATTGCCCACCGCAGCCAGGCGGAGTCGCGCGGGCGCTCGATCTGTGGAAAGCTGAAGGACCTTATCCCCAAGCAATTGTTCAAAATCGCCATCCAGGCGGCCATTGGCGGGCGGGTGATCGCGCGCGAGACGATTTCCGCCCTTTCCAAGGATGTGACGGCGAAATGCTATGGCGGTGACATAAGCCGTAAGCGCAAGCTGCTGGATAAGCAGAAAGAGGGCAAAAAGCGTATGCGCCAGTTCGGCAA
>JAGXAO010000098.1 GCA_018971565.1 Rhodospirillales bacterium | reverse complement strand
GCGGCATGAGCTTCGCGCTGGGCCTCTGTCAGTTCAATCCGGCGCGGGGTGCGGTGCACAGGCGCCGCATATTGCGCGAAGGAGAGCGAGGCTTCCGTCTCGAGTGTCAACCCGCGCTGGCGCCCGCCGGTAAGTTCCACATACACATCCGCCAGCAGCTTGCAGTCCAGCAAGGCGTTATGGGTGGAGCGGGCGGAAAGATCGATCTCAAAACGCCGGCAAAGTGCATCCAGGCTGTTCGGCATACCGGGGAAGCGCTGCTTGGCCAGGACCAGCGTATCGATCATCCGGGATCTATCGAGCGGGGGCCTGCCGATACGGTCCAGCTCGGCTGAAATGAAGCCGAAATCGAACGGCGCGTTATGGGCAACAAGCGGGGCATCGCCGAAGAATTTCAGCATATCGTCCGCGATATCCACGAATTTCGGCTTACCCTCCACATGCGCGTTGGTGATGCCGTGGACCCGCGTACTATCTGAGGGGATATCCCGCTCAGGGTCCAGCAAGGCGTAGAACTGTTTGCCGGTGGGCAGGTCGTTTTCCAGCTCGATGGCGGCGATTTCGATTACCCGGTCGCCGGTCAACGGCTCGAAGCCCGTGGTCTCGGTATCGAACAGAACAGAACGGCTCATAACCCCAACTCCTTGATGATCGCCTGCACGCGCGCTTCGGTTTCTTCCAGCGGGCCGCTGGTTTCCACCACATAATCCGCCATGGAACGCTTTTGTGCGTCCGGCATCTGCCGGGCGATGATCGCCTCGATTTCCGCGACGCTGAGTCCGCGCCGTTGCACCCGCGAAATCTGGGTTTCGCGCGGGCAGGAGACCACGATCACCTTCTCAAAATCAGCTTGGCGGCCAGTTTCATAGAGCAATGGAATGTCCAGCAGTGCGGCGCGGCTGCCTTTGGCCTCGGCATCGGCGATGAACACATTCTGCGCAGCCCGCACAAGCGGGTGCATGATGCCTTCCAGCACCCGCATCCGCGTGGAATCGGCCAGCACGATGGCCCGCAACCCGGCACGGTCCAGCACGCCGCCCGTTACCGTGCCCGGAAACGCGGCCTCGATGGCAGGAATGGCCGTGCCGCCAGGGGCTTGCAGCCGGTGCACCTCGTCATCGGCATTGAAACCTGGCACGCCGCGCGCGGCGAACATGCCCGCCACGGTGGATTTGCCCATGCCGATGCCGCCGGTAAGCCCCAGACGCATCATGTGGCGGCAATCCGGTAGAGGTCTTCATCCACCACCGGCCGCACGCCAAACCAAGCCTCAAAACCCGGCACCGCCTGGTGCAATAGCATACCAAGCCCCTCAACAGGCTTCAGCCCCTGGGCCTTGGCATCGGCCAGAAGCCGGGTTTCAAGCGGCGCGAAGACAATATCCGCCACCGTGAGGCCAGAAGCTGCACGGGAAAGGTTCATTGGCAAAGGCGGCTCATGCACCATGCCGAGCGAAGTGGTGTTGATGAGCAGCGCGCAATCCGCCAGCGCCGCCTCCCGCTGTTCCCAGGACAGCATTTTCGCGGGGGGCAACGCCGCCGCCAGTGCCGCCGCGCGCTCGGGCGTGCGGTTGGTGAAGGTGACCTCTGCCCCCGCATCCTGTAACGCCGCCCCTATGCCACGCGCCGCACCGCCCGCGCCCAAAATCAGCACCGGCCCGGCGGCGGGATTCACGCCATGCGCGCGCAAATTGGCGACGAAGCCGTAGCCATCCGTGTTACGGCCCTCGATGCCACGTTCCGTGAAGATTAATGTGTTCACTGCCCCGGCGCGGCGAGCAAAATCATCCACGTGGGTGCAGACGGCAAATGCCGCTTCCTTGTGCGGGATGGTAACATTCAGCCCCGCAAACCCAGCCTTGGCCAAAGCCGGGATGGTGGCGAAGAAATCCTCGGGCCGAACAGGCAGGGGCACGTAAGCACCGTCTATACCGTGGCGGGCTAGCCAGGTGTTATGGATTCGGGGGGAGCGGGAATGTGAGACCGGCCAGCCGGTGACACCGGCGAGCCGGGCTGAACCGGTGAGGAGTCGCATAGGCCAACACCACCACGCCGATTGGCACTTGCCAAGAGCAGAAGCAGCAGCAAGGGCACCAGATGCGCATAGGCCGGGTGCCAGGGCAACAATCCGGGGCCGAACCAGGCCAGGAAGAACAGCAGCGGCTCCCCGGCTTTGAACCCGCCTTCGGCCAGGCGTTGTTCCACCAGCAACGCCACCGCAAGGCTAGTGCCCAGCAAATCGTACACATGCAGATACGGGCTGGCCAAGGCGGAGAGGATGAGCATGGCCGGAACCTGGCGCGTGAACAGCCCCGCCAGGATACAGGCCAGCGAGACCACGCCCTGCGCCACAAACGCGCCATGCACCCCGGTGAAAGGCTTAACGGCAGCAAAAACGCTGATCAGCCCGCCCGCGAAATCCTTCGGGTGGCCGGTGAGCAGCACATTGCTCATGATCGGGCTGGTTACATGCAGAAAGCCCGCCCAGGAAGCCGGGCCAAACGCCCACAGCGAGGCCGCGGCCAACCCCACCGCCGCCAGGGCCGCATAGAAAAACGCCAGGGGCGCACGGCGCAGCAGATAAAGCGGCAGCACCAGCCCCAATTGCGGCTTGAAGCTGGCCAGCCCAATCAGCCCGCCAGCCAGACGCGGGCGGTTTTGCGCCAGCAGCAACCCGCCACCAATAAGCGCCGTCATTAACGCCGCGTTCTGATGCTCCAGCGCGTTTTCCAGCGTGGCCGGGGCCAGCAGCAGGGCGGCTGTAAACCACCAGTTCTTGCCCGCCAGCCGCAGCACGCCAGCCAGCAGCAGCAAGCACAACACATCAAAGCTCAGCACCGCTTGCCAGGGGGAAAGCCAGCCGAAAGCGGCGGCCACAAGCCCATAGCTCGGCGGATAGCTCCAGAGATGATAGGGCAAATGCCCATACATGCCCTGCAGGAAGCTCTGATAGGCCTCGTGATCGAAGATCACAGAAAGCTGCTGGTGCAGAAACAGAAAGCCCCCGGCCCAGAAATCCAGCCCATCCCGCAGGGCCTTACCGGTATAGCCATGGCGCTCGCCCCACAGAATCGCAGCCCCCTCCGCCAGCGAGGGCAAGGTGCAGAAGGCAATGATCAGGGCCAGCTTCAATTTGGCCGAGGCTTGATTTTCTTCAGGCATATGCGCTTTAGTCCGGGCTTTCTGCCGCCTTGAAAGCATATTCATGATTTCCGCGCTAATGCCGAACTTCTCCAGAGCCGATATTGCCTTCGCGCACGGCCAGGGTGCCTGGTTGTTTGATGCGCATGGGCGGCGCTATCTGGATTTCGGCGCGGGCATCGCCACCTCTTCACTCGGCCATGGGCACCCGCATCTGGTGAAGGCCATTGCCGAACAGGCGGCCAAGGTGATTCACGTCTCCAACCTGTACCGCGTGCCGCAGGCGGAAACGCTGGCGGCGCGGCTTGTGGCGGCCAGCTTTGCCGACAGCGTGTTCTTCTGCAATTCCGGTGCCGAGGCGAATGAGGGGCTGGTGAAGGCCATGCGCAAGGCGCAATCCGATTCCGGGCACCCTGAGCGCACGCGCATTATCTGCTTCGAGGGTGCGTTTCATGGCCGCACGCTGGCAATGATTTCCGCCACCGGCAACCCAAAATATCTGGCCGGGTTTGGCAAACCGGTGGAGGGGTTCGACCATGTGCCCTTCAACAATCTCAACGCCCTGCGCGCCGCCATCACCGCTGAAACGGCGGGAATTTTGGTGGAGCCCATCCAGGGCGAGGGCGGCATTCGCGCGGCGGATGAGGAGTTTCTGCGCGGCCTGCGTGCCGCTCGCGACGAGTTCGGGCTGTTTCTGGGCTTTGACGAGGTGCAGACCGGCATGGGCCGCACCGGCAAGCTGTTCGCCTATCAATGGAGCGATGTTGAGCCGGATATAATGAGCCTTGCCAAGGGCATTGGCGGCGGCTTCCCGATGGCGGCCCTGCTGGCCAAGGAGCATGTTGCCCGCGCGCTGGTGCCGGGCAGCCATGGCACCACTTTCGGCGGCGGCCCGCTGGCCTGCGCGGCCGGCAACGCGGTGCTGGACGTGATTTTGGCCGATGGCTTCCTGGACCAGATGAACGAGATTGCCGCCTACCTCCATGCCGGGTTGAAGCAGCTTGTGGCACGCCACGGCGGCGTATTTACCGATGTGCGCGGCAAGGGATTGCTGCTGGGGCTGAAATGCGCCGTGCCGAATAGCGATGCGCAGAACGAAGCGCTGCGCCAGGGCCTGCTGACCGTGGCGGCGGGCGAGAACGTGCTGCGCCTGCTGCCGCCGCTGGTTATCACCCGTGCCGATTGTGACGAGGCGCTGGCCATGCTGGACAAAACAGCGCAGGCCCTGACGATGGAGGCCGCGAAATGAGTGCTGTGCTGTGCCCGCGAGAATCCGGCCCCCGGCATTTTCTCGATTTGAAGGATTTCTCCAGCGCAGAACTGCGTGCGCTGCTGGATTCCGCCGCCACCTTCAAGCGCGGTAGCCCCAAGAAGCCGCTGGCGGGCAAAAGCCTGGCGATGATTTTCGAAAAACCCTCCACGCGCACCCGCGTTTCCTTCGAAATTGCCGCCAAGGAGCTGGGGGGCAATACGGTGGCGCTCTCCGCGCGGGACATGCAGATCGGCCGGGGCGAGACGATCGCGGATACGGCGAACGTGCTCTCCCGCTTCGTACAGGGCATTCTTCTGCGCACTGATTCCGCCGCCAAGCTCCATGAACTGGCGCGCCACGCCTCCGTGCCTGTCATCAACGGGCTTACCGAGCTTTCCCATCCCTGCCAGATTATGGCCGATATCCTCACCTTCGAGGAGCATAAGGGGCCAGTGGCGGGGCAGCGCATCGCCTGGGTGGGGGATGGCAATAATGTCGCCGCTTCCTTCATCGAGGCCGCCGCACGGTTCAATTTCTCGCTCCGCCTCGCCTGCCCCGCCGGTTACATGCCGCGCGCGGAGGTGCTGGAGTGGGCAAAGGCCGAAGGCACTGATGTACAGGTAGGCGCGGATGCCGCATGGGCGGTGGAGGATGCCGCCTGCGTGGTGACAGATACCTGGCTCTCAATGTCTGATTCCGAGGACCAGGCCGTTGCCCGCGCGAGCGCCTTCGCGCCGTATCAGGTAACAGCCGCGTTGATGGAAAAGGCCGCGAAGGGAGCGATCTTCCAGCACTGCCTGCCGGCGCATCGCGGTGAGGAAGTGGCGGCGGAGGTGATCGACGGCCCGGCCTCCGTGGTGTTCGATGAGGCGGAAAACCGGCTGCACGCACAAAAGGCAATCCTCGCCTGGGCGATGGAGTAGGTTAACCGGCGGCGCGCCCTATATATTCTGGCATCACCGAAAGTTAAGGAACCAATCTCATGCAATACCGGAATCTAGGGGCAACCGGCCTGAGTGTTTCACGCCTGTGCCTTGGCTGCATGAGCTTTGGCGAGGCAACGCGCGGCGCCCATGAATGGACGCTGGATGAAACGGCAAGCCGGGTGATCATCCGCCAGGCGTTGGAGGCGGGTATCAATTTCTTCGATACTGCCAACGCCTATTCCGACGGCACCTCTGAGGAGATTACTGGCCGGGCGTTGCGTGACTTTGCCCGCAGAGACGAGACTGTTGTGGCTTCGAAAGCATTTATGCCATGGCGCAATGCGCCTAATGCCGGCGGGCTTTCGCGTAAAGCGCTGTTTGCCGCGGTGGATGACAGTTTGCAGCGCCTGGGCATGGAATATCTCGATCTCTATCAGATCCACCGTTGGGACGATGCCACGCCGATAGAGGAAACCATGGAGACGCTGCACGACATCGTGAAATCCGGCAGGGTGCGGTATATCGGCGCGTCATCAATGTCCGCCTGGCAATTTTCAAAGGCGCAATACACCGCGCAGATGAATGGCTGGACGAAATTCATCTCCATGCAGAACCAGGTGAATCTGCTCTACCGGGAAGAAGAGCGCGAGATGCTGCCGCTCTGCGCCGATATGGGTGTTGGGGTAATCCCTTGGAGCCCGCTGGCACGCGGGCGCCTGACCCGCGATTGGGCTGAGACGACCGCTCGCTCGGAAACCGACGCGTTTCAGAAAATACTCTATACAGACACGGAAATGCAGGACCGCAAGGTGGTGGAGGCAGTTGCCGCCATTGCCGCGGCCAAGGGCATTAAACGGGCGCATGTTGCCATGGCCTGGCTGCTGCAAAAGCCGGAAATCACCGCGCCGATTATCGGTGTAACCAAGCCTGCGCATTTGGCCGATGCGCTGGGTGCGCTGGAAATGGCGCTAGCACCTGAGGACATCGTAGCACTTGAGGCGCCCTACGTGCCGCATCCTGTCGCGGGGATACAAACGCCCCGCAAGGCCGAGCCGTTAAAGCTCAGCCTGCGCACAGCCAAAGCCTGAACGCCACGCGGATATTCAGGCCGCTTTTGCCTCGCGGCGGCGGCGGGTAAGAATGAACTCGGTGTAGCCGTTGGGCTGCGAGATGCCCTCGAACACCAGCTCCATCGCCGCTTTGAAGGCGGGGCCATTATAGGTTGGCGCCATGGGCGTGTAGGCCGGATCGTTCGCATTCTGCTTGTCCACGACCATGGCCATGCGCCGCAATGTCTCCATCACCTGCTCCCTTGAGACGATGCCGTGATGCAGCCAGTTGGCAATATGCTGTGAGGAGATCCGCAGAGTGGCGCGGTCTTCCATCAGCCCGGCATCGTGAATATTCAGCACCTTCGAGCAGCCAACGCCCTGATCCACCCAGCGGACAACATAGCCCAGCAAACCCTGGCAGTTATTGTCCAGCTCCTGCTGAATTTCCGCTGTGCTCCAATTCACGCCCTGGGTCAGCGGCACGGTAAGCAGATCTGACAGACTGGCGGCGGGGCGGCTTTTCAGCACATTCTGCCGGGCAAACACATCTACCTGATGGTAATGCAACGCGTGCAGTGTGGCAGCGGTGGGAGACGGCACCCAGGCCGTGTTGGCGCCAGCCTTGGGGTGGGCGAGTTTCTGCTCCAGCATCGCCGCCATCTGGTCTGGCATTGTCCACATACCCTTGCC
>JAGXAO010000012.1 GCA_018971565.1 Rhodospirillales bacterium | reverse complement strand
GCCTTCGGAGGGCAACACTCTATCCAGCTGAGCTACGGGTCCGTTGAAGCCGTTCTAGCGGTATCGGCAAGGCTGGGCAACAGCCCACCGCCTGCCGTCTTCAGCCTATCTCGCCAGCATAACCGGCGAGGCAAAAAGCGAGCCCAGGTAAGCCCCGCGCAGCGTCCGTGCCGCCACAACCACCCATAGCCCCGCAAAAATGCCGGTCATTACATGGCTGGCAATCATAAATGCCACCAGCCCGGTCTGCACCCCCAGCGCGTTGGTCGCCAGGATGAACACGCCCAGGGGGAAGGTGAAGCCCCACCAGCCCATGTTAAACGGCAGCTGGTGCGGGCGCTGCACCAATACCATCGCCACGGCCAGGGCCAGCCACCAGGCGCCATATGCCCATATCGCCAACCCGCCGATCACCCCAACCCCCTGCGCCACACCGCCAATAAGGGCCAGCTTGCTGCCAGTAAAAGCGACGGGCGCTGCCTGGCCCAGCAACAGCAGCCCCAGGGCGCCCGTGCCAAGCGGCCCCAGCGCCAACCAGGAAGACACTGCCATTTCCGCCGGTGGCAGGGAATGCAGCACCAGCCGCAGGAACAAAATCGTGAGAATCCCCATCGCCAATGGCACGGAAAGCGCCCACAATACATACCCCGCCAAAACCAGATTCATTGCCACGCTTGCCGGCAGATGCGGTGCCAGCAACGCCCCGCTGGCCGCCGCCACCTCGCAGGCCACAACCGGGAGCAACCACACCCCTGTCATCGATTCCAGCACGTGCTTCTGGCTCACCACCATCACCAACGGCACACCTAGCCCTGTAAGCACGGAGAGTACGGTATCAATCTCCCACAGCCGCAAGGCCAGCTGGGGGTCGTGGCTAAACACCAATGTTCCGTTGGTAATGGTGGCCAGGCCCATAGGAATAGCGCCCAGGAACATCGGCACCACGGGGTGGCTGAAGCTCTTTATCGCCTGGCGCGGATAAAACAGCCAGTGCGCGGCATAAAGGGCTGTGAAAATCGAAAACAACACAACATTCGCCCGCCATATGCCCGCCGCCAGAACCGGCAGCCAGGCCGGGCCTGGCAACTGGTTCAACAGCAGCGCCAACACGCCCGTACCCATGGTCACGGTGAACCAGTTCGGGGTGAATTGCCGTATAATCTCGGCGGGGTGCTCGTGGTGGGAGAATGGTCTGGACAACATAATCAACCTGCCTTTCGAAGAGGCTGAGATACGGCCGCGAAATACATTTTAAAAACTGAATATTCTTTTCAAACAAACAAATTTAACTTATGTATTTCTAATGACCCTTGAACAATTGCGCATTTTCGCCGCCGTGGCAGAGCGCCAGCACATCACCCGCGCCGCCGCAACGCTTAATCTCACCCAGGCCGCCGTCTCCGCTTCCATCGCCGCGTTGGAAAACCAGCACGATGTGAAATTGTTCGACCGCGTGGGCCGCAATATCGCGCTCACTGAAACCGGGCGGCTGTTTCTGGCGGAGGCACGCGCCGTGCTGGCCCGCGCGGGTGCGGCGCAAACAGCGCTGCGTGATTATGCCGGGCTAAAACACGGGCGGCTTGCCGTGCACGCCAGCCAGACCATCGCCAGCTATTATCTACCCCGGCTGATCGTGGAATTTCACCGCCAGCACCCTGGTTTTACCGTTGATCTCGCCATCGGCAACACCGCGCAGGTGGCCAAGGCGGTGGCGGAAGGCGCGGCGGAGCTGGGGTTTGTGGAAGGCCCGCTGGACGCACCTTCCCTGCATGTGGAGCCGGTAACGGGCGAGCGTATGGCGGTGGTGGTGGCACCCAGCCACCCCTGGGCCAAAGGCGGTGAGCTGACCAACGCGGATTTGCGCCGCCAGGCCTGGGTGTTCCGTGAAGAAGGGTCCGGCACGCGCGAAGCCTTTCTAGCTGCCTTACAGGAACGAGGAATTGCACAAGAGCAGTTAAATATCATCCTAACCCTGCCCTCTAACGAGGCCGTGCGCGAGGCCGTGGCCGAAGGTGCGGGGGCAGCCTGCCTTTCGCCGCTTGTGTGCGGGCGCACGCTTACCGCCGGAGCGTTGAAGCAGGCAAACATTCTGCTGCCCCCGCGCCCCTTCCAGGCTGTGCGGCATAAGGAGCGTTACGTGCCAAAGGCGGCGGCGGCGTTTTTGGACCTTGCCCGCGCCACACCGCCATTCATTGCTTAACAAAAATGGTTACGGCAGCACAAACGCTTCCCGCCCGCCCGAAACTCACTCACGCTGAACTGTTCACCGGGTTTTTCCAGGCGGGGGTCATGGGTTTCGGCGGCGTGCTCCCCATTATCCGGCGAATGATGGTGGATGAAAAAAACTGGCTGACGCAGATGGAATTTAACGAGCTGTTTTCTCTCTGCCAGTCGCTTCCAGGGGCGAATGTGGTGAATCTCAGCTTTGCTTTCGGCACGCGCGAGGCTGGCCCCACCGGGGCGGCGGCGGCGGCGCTGGGGCTGATGAGCGCTCCGGTTGCTATCGTGCTTGGCCTTGCCTGGCTGTATGGGCATTATGGCGGCCTGCCGCCAGTGCGCCATGCGCTGCTGGGGTTGGCGGCCACGGCGGCGGGGCTGGCGCTGGGCTCGGGCCTACGCATCGCGGTGCCTATCCTCACAATTCCGCGCAATGTGCTGTTGGCGGCAACGGTATATGGGCTGGCTTTCGGGCTGCATTTTTCCTTGCTTCTCATTGCCCTGCTGGTGCTGCCGGTCTCGCTCGGCCTTGCCTGGCGGGCGGTGCCATGAGCCTGGGGCTTCTGGGGCAGCTTGCCCTGTTATTTAGCAAACTCTCGCTGCTGGCCGTAGGCGGGGCCAACAGTACCGTGCCGGAAATCGCCCGCGTGGTGGTAAGCCAAAAACATTGGCTCTCGGCCTCGCAATTTTCGCAATTCTACGCCATCGCCAACGCGGCACCTGGGCCGAACGTCATCATCGTAACGCTGCTCGGCGCACATGTGGCGGGCCTCACGGGCGGGCTGGTGGCCACGGCGGCAATGGTTCTGCCCGCTGGCATCACCGCCGCCATCGTCGCTTCAATGTTCGACAAGCACCGCGAAGCACGCTGGCGGCGTGTGGCGCAGGCGGCCTTGCTGCCTATCACCGCCGGGCTGGTGCTCGCCGCATCCTGCGTGCTGGCGGGCCAATCTGATACGGGTTGGCTTACCGCTGCACTCACAATCCTCACTGCTTTGCTCACCTGGCGCACAAAGCTGCACCCGCTCTGGCTGCTCGGCGCTGGTGCCCTGGCGGGCCTGCTGTTTTTGTAAGAAGATCGTACACGCATGATTATTTCCTCCCCCACCGATTTCCGCGAGGCCGCGCGGCGGCGGTTGCCACCGTTCTTGTTCCATTACGCCGATGGCGGCGCCTATGCGGAACAAACCCTGCGGCGCAACGTGGCAGACCTCGCGGATCTGGCTCTACGCCAGCGGATTTTAAAAAACGTCACCGCGTGCAACCTCTCCACCACCCTGCTCGGGCAGGAAATGGCGATGCCGGTGGCCATTGCCCCAGTGGGCCTGGCCGGCATGTATGCCAGGCGCGGCGAGGTGCAGGCCGCCCGCGCGGCCGAAGCGGCGGGTATTCCCTTCACCCTCTCCACTGTTTCTGTCTGCTCCATCGAGGAAGTGCGGAACGCGGTGGCCAAACCGATCTGGTTTCAGCTTTACGTGCTGAAGGATCGCGGCTTCATGAAAAACGCGCTGGAGCGCGCCTGGGCGGCGGGTATCACCACGCTCGTCTTCACGGTGGACATGCCAGTGCCGGGTGCGCGCTACCGCGATCTGCATTCCGGCATGTCTGGCCCCGCGGGGCCGGCGCGGCGGGTTTTTCAGGCCGCACTTCACCCGCGCTGGGCGGTGGATGTCGGCGTGTTTGGCCGCCCGCACGACCTCGGCAATGTTTCAACCTATTTAGGTAAGCCCACGAAACTTGAGGACTACATCGCCTGGCTGGGCGAGAATTTTGACCCCGCCATCGCCTGGGCGGATTTACAATGGCTGCGGGAATTCTGGAAAGGCAAGATCATTATAAAAGGCATTCTGGACGCTGAGGACGCGCGCGAGGCGGTGAAATTCGGGGCGGATGGCATCATCGTCTCCAACCATGGCGGCAGGCAGCTGGATGGCGTGCGCTCCACCGCCCGCGCCCTGCCGCGCATTGTGGAAGAAGTGAAGGGCGAACTCGCCATTCTGGCCGATGGCGGCGTGCGCTCAGGGCTGGATGTTGTGCGGATGCTGGCCCTGGGGGCGGATGCCGTGCTGCTTGGCCGCGCCTATATCTACGCCATGGCCCATGGCGGCCAGGCGGGCGTGGCGAAATTGCTGGAGATCATCGCCAGGGAAATGCGCGTGGCGATGGCGCTTACCGGGGTTACAAAAATTACTGATATCACCAGCGATATTTTAGAGAAAAGCTAAGGCCCGCACACCAAGGCGGCGCAGTGCATCGCCGCCGCCACTTCGCGGCTTTTCTCATCGGCGCGGATAGCCACGCGCACCGCCCCCGGTGGCACTGCATCGCCAGGGTGAAGCAGAATGATCCGCATGGCATCGGGTGCGGCTGCCATGAACGGGCCGGGCACCCCCACGCCGTCATTGCCATAAGCCAGCGCCACCACCGCACCGGGATACGCAGCCGCCAGATGCGCGGCACGCCCTTGCGGCTGCATGGTGGAAGGCGCCAGCATCAGCCCCGCCACGGCAACCGCCCCCACCACCAGCCAGAGCGCCAGCAAAACCCGTGGCAGCGCCGGGGCAATGGCCAGCGCCACCCAGGGTAAGCTGAAAGCAAGATAGCGGATTTCAATGGGCGTATTGCGGAACACCACCCCCAGCGCCAGCAGCCCGGCGGGCGTGGCGGCGGCCAGCAGCAGAAACCCCCTGCCCTTGGCGTGGCCTGCCGCAAAACCAAACCCCGCCAGCGCCAGCACGGCCAGCAAGGCCGCCACCGGCTCACCCCACCGCCCGGCATAAAGTGGCAGCCCGCCGAACAGCGCCGCCCCGCCATCCCGCGCCAGCCCGGCCAGGGCCGGTGCCCAGGCGAAGGCCGCGAACTGCCCGTTGCGGGAGGCATGTTGGGCCAGAAAAAACCAGAAGCACGCGGCCAGAAACGGCAGCATGGCGGCCAGCGCCACAACGCCGCGCCGCCAATTCCGCCAGCACAGAAACATCAGCATCGCGGCGCCGGTGAACACGGCCAGATAATCTGTAAATGCAGCGGCACCCAGGCAAAGCCCCGCCGCCCAGGCCGTGCCCATCTCTGCCCGCAGGGCAAAATACACGCCCCAGATGGTCAATGCCTGCACCAGCGCGTAAGGCCGTGCCAAAATGCCCGTGTAGCAAAACCCGTAGGAAAGTAGCGCCATGCCCAGCACCGGCAGCATTTTCAGGCGGCAAAGCCGGGTAATGCATGCCAGCCCCGCCAGCCCCGCCAGGGTGAAGCCAACAGAAAGCAGCCGGGCGGTGAACCACCCTGGCCCAGCCGCGCGCCGCCACAGCTCCAACGCCCAGAAATACAGCGGCGGGTGCACGTCGCCCTGCCGCAAATCCCGCGCGATCCGCCAGAACGAGGCGTAGCCAGCATAAAGCCGGCGCACAGCACCAGCGATAAACACACCGTGCGGCCAGGCCGGGCGGGCGTGCCCCGCGGTCAGAAATATCGAATAGGCTTCGTCATATTCCGGGCCGCGCGCCCTGGCTGCCAGCAGCAGCAGCGCAGCGGCGGCGGGCCAGAACAGCCACACCGCGCCGGGCCGCTGCTTCAACTACCAAAATCCTGCTCGATATTCGTATCGTACCGCCGGGCCAGCGCCATATCAGCTGCCGCCGCCGGCTGGTCTCCGCCCGCTTGCTCAGCCAGGCCCCGGCCGTAAAGCGAGGTCGCGAGGGTGGGGGCTGCCTTCAGCGCCTGGGTGTAATAGCTGATCGCCTGCTTCTCGTTCTTTAGCTTCAGATAAACAAAGCCCGTGGAATCCAGCGTCGCGGGGTTGGTGGGGTCCAGGCTGAGGGATTTTTTACAATCGCCCAGCGCCTGGGTCAGCCTGCCGTCTAATGCCAGAAACCAGCAGCGATTATTCAAATCCCCCGCCGATTCTGGTTGCAATTGCAGAATCCTAGCTTCGTCCGCCGCCGCCTGGGCATATTTGTGCTGGCTGCCATAGGCCACGGCGCGGTCCTGGTAAGCCAGGAGGAATTTGGGGTCGAGGCTGATCGCCTTGCTGTCATCAGCGATGGCGGCGCCAAATTGCTGCGCTGCCTGCTCCAGTTCCGCGCGCATTGCATAACCCTGGGGGGCTTGCGGCTCCAGCCCTATGGCGCGCGCCGTATCCGCCAGGGCAAGGTCCGGCTGGGTATTCTGCTTATAAGCCCCGGCCCGCAGCAGCAGGGCCTGGTAGAGCAAATCCTCATCCTGGCCGGCATTGTTTATCGCCACCGTCAAATCCGTAATCTCGGGGGTGGTCTGGTTCAGTGCCGCCTCCACCCCGGCGCGCTGCATCCGCAGGCGCGGGTCGTTGGGCGCAAAAGCAATGGCGCTGGCCAAATCCGCCAGGGCTGGCTGCGGCTGGTTCTGGTGCAGCTCTATCAGCGCGCGCTTCTGGTAATAAGCCGGATCACCCGGGGCGAGCTTGATCGCCTGGCCCTCATCGGCCAGCGCGGCGGCAAGGTCGTTATCCATCGCCTCAACGGTGGCGCGCGCGTCGTAAGCCGCGGCATCGCCCGGCATCAGCGCCACGGCCTGCCCAGCATCGGCCAGGGCCGCATCCGGCCGCTCCAGCGCAATCTCGGCCAGCGCCTTGTTGGTATAGGCTGCGGCATCGTGCGGGTTTTGCCGGAGAGCCGCGGTGGCATCGGCAAGGGCCTCGGGGAATTTGTCCATTTGCAGTTCAACGAACGCACGGTCCACATACGGCTCCGCCGCATAAGGCAAAACTTCTATGGCCCGGCTGGCATCGGCCAGGGCGGCGGAAAACCGGCCAAGATGCGCCTCGGCCTCAGCTCGCGCGGCAAGCCCCAGCCCGTTATCCGGCTGGGCAGCCAGCAGCGCGTTTTCCTCAGCCAGCGCGCCCTGCCAGTCGGCGGTGGCGGCATCGGCCAGCCCGCGCACCAAATGCAAGCGCGGGTCCGCATTGCCAAGGGCGGCAGCCGCCTTGGCATCCGCCAGCGCCGCCGCATTACCGCCCCCGGCAAGTTCCGCCAGAGCACGGTTGAGCAGGGCTTCACCGTTGCGCGGGTTATGGGCCAGGGCGGCATTCTGGTCCGCTACATCCCCTTGCCAATCGCCACCCAGAAGATCGATCTCGCCGCGCAGGGTAAGCGGGGCAGAATCATCCGGTATTAGTGCTGCGGCCTGGTTCACCGCATTCAGCGCCTGCTGGGGCTGGTGCAGGGCAAGGTAGGCCCTGGCAAGGGCAAGATAGATACGGCCATTGCCGGGGTTGAGGACGATACCGGCCTGCGCGTCCGCCAGCGCCGCCTGGGGCTGGTTCAGCTGTAACTCAGCTAACGCACGGTTGTTATAGGCCTCAAAATCCAGCGCCTCCATGTCCTGCCCGGCGGCAAGAATGGCGTTGCACCCCGCCACTTCCCGCGCGGGGTTGTGGCTTTCACAGGCTGAGAGCGGGGGTGGGGCATCCGCCAGAGCCGGAGGCGCCGCGAAAACCGCGAGCAGAGAAGCGAGGGCGTAACGCCGCATCATTCATCCTTCAAGGCGCGGCTCATCAGCGCCGCCATGGTTTGGGGCACATTCATTTCACCGGAAAGTAATTTTGTCACGGCTTGGGTTATCGGCATTTCCACCCCGGCCCCGGCCGCGCGGGCCAGCAAGGCGGGGGCTGTCATCACGCCCTCGGTCACGGCGGAGCGGCCGCCGAGGACCGCCGCCAGGCTTTGCCCCTGCCCCAGCAAAAAGCCCAACGAGTAATTGCGGCTGCTGGTGCCGGTGCAGGTGAGCAAGAGATCCCCCAGGCCAGAGAGGCCGGAGATGGTCTCCGGCCTGCCGCCCAAAGCCGCCGCGAGGCGCGCGATCTCTGCGAGGCCACGGGTGATGAGTGCCGCGCGCGCGTTCTCCCCCAGCCCTGCGCCCATCACCACCCCGGCGGCGATGGCGATAACGTTTTTTGCCGCCCCACCCAGGGCCGCGCCAATAATATCCGGCGAGCCATAGAGCCGCAGGCTGGGCGTGTGCAGGGCGGCGATGAGCTGTGCCCGCAAGGCGGCGCCGGGCGTGGCGAGCACGGCAGCGGCAGGCAACCCGGCAGCAACCTCATGCGCGAAATTCGGCCCGGTGAGGATAGCGCAAGGGCTGGTGACGATTTCCGGCGGCAGCAGGAAGCTGGTTGCCTCCAGCCCCTTGCAGCACAGCACCAGGGGCGCCTCCGGCAGCGCGGGAAGAAGCGCACGCAGATGCTGCATCGGCACGGTTATCAGCAATATCTCCGCTTGCGGCATTTCAGCCGTGACGCGCAGGCCGGAAGGAAAACCCGCCCCGGGCAGGCGAGGGTTTTCCCGCGTCTGCCGCATCGCCTCGGCTTTCTCGGCGTCCCGCGCCCAGAGCGTAACATCCCGCCCGGCTTGCGCCAGCAAAATGGCCAGTGCCGTACCCCAGGCCCCGGCGCCAATAACCGCGATGGATTTATTCATTGATGATCCTCTCCACCCCCGCGCTGGCCCCGGCCTCGCCAAATATTTCCGCGCAGGCGGCAAGAATGGGCGCGGCCTCAGCCTTAAATCCATAAGGCGGATTTATGATGGCCAACCCCGCGCCGTTCAACTTGGCGGGGTCCGTGTCCGGCCGGCGCAGAAATTCCGCGGCGATGACATCCCGGATACCGGCGAGACGCATCGCCTCGAAAAAATTCCGGATGGGGGCGCGGTGCTTGATGGGATACCAGAGCACATAAACACCCCCCGGAAATTTTTTCCAGGCTTTGGCGAGGGTGCTGGCCGCGGCGGAAAATTCGTCCGTGCGTTCGAAAGGCGGGTCGATGAGCACCAGGGCGCGTTTTTCCGGCGGTGGCAGAAACGCGCTCAGCGCCTCGTAACCGTCACGCTCATGGATCGCGGCATTGGCATAAGAGCGCATGGCCCGGCGGAGCGTGGCGGCGTCTTCCGGGTGGAGTTCGCAGGCGATCAGCCGGTCATCCGGCCGCAGCGCCTCGGCGGCAAAAATTGGCGAGCCGGGGTAGAGGCCGAGGCGCTTCACCGTATCAACATATTCGGCCAGGGCGGGCGGCGGGGTTTCCAGAATCCTGCCGACACCTTCCCGCCATTCGCCGGTTTTCTCGGCCTGTTCGCTGGTCACGTCGTAGCGCCCCGTGCCTGCATGCGTGTCCAGCACCAGGAAGGGCTTCAGCTTGCGCTGCATGGCGGCCAGCAGGCGCAGCAGCAAAGCGTGCTTCATCACATCGGCGAAATTCCCGGCGTGGTAGATGTGACGGTAATTCACAGCGCCTCCAGCGGCCAGCGCGGCTTGCAGGGGGCGTTCAAGGCCGAGACGCGGCCCAGGCGCAGACGCTCGATGGCGGCCCAGGCGACCATCACGGCGTTATCTGTGCACAGCCGCAAAGGCGGGGCGATGAGCGGCTTGCCCGCCTTCCCCGCCACATCAGCCAGCCGGGCGCGGATGGCCAGATTCGCCGCCACTCCGCCCGCGACGATCACCGCGCTCGCATCAGGCAGCATGGCCAGCGCGTGGGCAAGCCGGTCACCCAGAATATCCGTGACGGAAGCCTGGAAGCCGGCGGCGATATCCGCCGCACGCGCGCGGTGCAAGGCGCCCGGCGGCTCAGCGGCCAGCAACTGGGCGATAGCGGTTTTAAGGCCGGAGAAAGAGAAATCGCACCCCTCGCGCCCCAGCAGCGGGCGGGGCAGCTTCACGGCGTTTGCATTGCCCTCACGCGCCAGAGCCTCCAGCGCCGGGCCGCCGGGGTATGGCAGGCCGAGCAGCTTGGCGGTTTTGTCGAAGGCTTCGCCCACCGCGTCGTCCAGCGTGGCGCCGAGCAGGCGGTAGCGCCCCACCCCCTCCACCGCCACGCATTGGCTATGCCCGCCGGAGAGCAGCAGCAGCAGGTAGGGAAATTCCACCCCGCCCAGGCGGGGCAGCCGGGCGGTGAGGGCATGGGCCTCCAGATGGTTGATGGCGAGATACGGCACCCCCGCCGCGATGGCCGCCCCCTTGGCATAGCCGGTGCCTACCAGCAGCCCGCCAATGAGCCCCGGCCCCGCCGTGGCGGCGATGGCGGCGAGGCCCGCGAACTCAACCCCGGCCTGACGCAGGGCCTGGCGCACCATCGCATCCAGCGCCGCCAGATGCGCCCGCGCCGCGATCTCCGGCACCACCCCGCCAAAGGCCGCGTGGTCCTCGATCTGGCTCAACACAAGCTCCGCGAGAATCCTGCCGTCAGCCGCAAGAATCGCAGCTGCGGTTTCGTCGCAGGAGCTTTCAATGCCCAAAACCGGCGCATCGTCTTTTCTTTCCATGCCTCACGCTCTAGACCACGCGCGTGAAAACCGAAACGCCCCAGCCACCTGCGGTGAAGCCCCATAAGCGTAATCTGCCCTTGCGGGCGGGTACGCGCGGCTCGCCGCTTGCCCGGCAACAAACCGCAACCTTCCTGGAAACTCTTACCACTTTCTGCCCAGTGCTGCGGGGGATGCAGGTGTTCGAGGAGCATGTGATTCTCACCACCGGCGATGCCGTGCAGCATAAGGCGCTGGCGGAGATTGGCGGCAAGGGGCTGTTCGCCAAGGAGATTCACGAGCAGCTTCTGGCCGGGACCATCGATTTCGCGGTGCACAGCCTGAAAGACCTCGAAACCGTGCTGCCGGAGGGCATAGCACTTGCCTGCACGCTGAAGCGCGAGGATGCGCGGGACGCACTGATTCTGCCCGCCGGCGTGGAGGTGGACACAGCCGATCCGTATGGCGCGCTGAAACAGGGCGCGGTTGTGGGCTCCGCCAGTGTGCGGCGGCAGGCGCAGATGAAATACGCCAGGCCGGATTTGAATTTCACGCTGCTGCGCGGCAATGTCGGCACCCGGCTGGCCAAGGTGGGCGGTGATGGCCTGGACGCGACGCTGCTGGCCTATGCCGGGCTGAAGCGGCTGGGCCTGGCGGAGCGGGCGAGCGTGCTGCTGAGCCCCGAGCAGATGGTGCCCGCCGCCTGCCAGGGCATTGTTGGCATTACCGTGCGGGCCGGAGATTCTGAGCTGCTTTCCCTGCTCTCAGGCATAGAAGACCCGGAGGCGAAAGCTGTTTCCACCGCCGAGCGGGCGTTGCTGGGGGCGCTTGATGGCTCCTGCCGCACGCCGATTGGCGGCTATGCGCGGCTGATGGAGGATGGCGATTTGCACCTCACTGGCCTGGTGGCGCGGGCGGATGGCAGCTTTCTGCTGAAACGCAGCCTGACCGGCGCGGTGGCGGATGCCGAGGCGCTGGGGCGGGAACTGGGTGAGTCTCTGAAGGCGGATTCCCCTGAGGATATCTTCGCGCCGTGAGGCTGCTGGTAACCCGGCCTGAGCCCGGGGCCAGCGCCACGGCCGAAAGGCTGGCGGCCATGGGGCATGAGCCTGCGGTTTTGCCCTGCCTTGCCGTAACCCCCCTGCCTGCGAAGCTGCCGCCGCACGCCGCCGCTTTGGTGATAACCAGCGGGCAGGCCGTGCCCGCTTTGCCCGCCACATTGCACGGCGTGCCCGTGTTCTGCGTGGGCGATGCCACGGCGGCAAAGCTGCGGATGGCGGGCTTTACCCGGGTTGAGAGCGCGCAAGGCGATGCAGAGGCGTTGGCGAAACTGATTATAACCCGGCGCGTTAAGGGGCTGCATGTGCTGGCGGTGGGCGAGCACCATGGCCAGAAACTGGCGGCGGATTTGCGCGCGGCGGGCTTGAGTGTGCAGCGGAGGCGGGTTTACGCCGTGGCGCGGCTGCGGGCGATGCCGGAGGCAATGCGCGCGGCCCTGGTGGATGGAAATTTTGAAGGCGCGTTGTTTTATTCGGCCGAAACCGCCCGCGCTTTTGCCGCGCTGAGGCCGCCCGGAACTGCGGCGATGCAAGCCTATGCACTGAGCCAAAATGTGGCAAAGGGGTTGCAGGGCTTGCCCTGGGCCGCCATTCATGTGGCAATAGCCCCGACGGAGGCGGATTTAATGGCGATGCTGGCATGAGCGAAACAGAACCACACACCGAAGGCCAGGAAACCCCGGCGCCAAAACCCCGCCGCCGCACCTGGCCGCTCTGGTTTGCCGCGGGGTTCGTGATTCTGGCAGGCGGCGAGGTGTATCTCTTCGTACAGCAGCAGGCCCACCAGGCGGACAAGACCAAACTTGCCGTGCTGCAAACCCAGATGGCCGACATGCGCGCCGCCGCCGCGCAAACCTCGCCGGTGGCCGACCTTATCAACACTCAGGCACAGATGGCGCAGAAACAGGCGATGCTGGCAGCGCAAGTGAGCGCCATGCAGGGCCAGGTGGCAGCCGACCATGGCACGCTTGCCAACATACAGGCCAACACGCAGGATATTGGTAAACTCACCCAGCGCATGGCGCAGTTGAACGCCCTGGCCGCGGCGGATATGGCCCTGGCCGCCGGGCAGCCCCTGGGTGTGGTGCAGAACGCGCCGCCTGCTTTGGCCGTGTTCGCAGATACGGCCCCGCCGACCATGGCGCAACTGCGTGAAACCTTTCCCGCCGCCGCGCGCAACGCGGAAGCCGCCAGCCTTTCCAGCAATGGCCACGCCGGATTTTGGGCCAAGGTGAGGCTGCGGCTGGAAGGGTTGATCACTATTTCCAACGGCACACATGTGATCTTCGGCCCGCCCGCCGCGGCGGCGCTGAACCGGATGCAAGCCGCGCTGGCCAATGACGATCTGGCGGCGGCGGTGGCGGCAGCGTATGCCCTGAGCCCGCCTACACAGGCGGCGATGGCGAGCTGGTTGACGCCCGCGCGGCAATTGCTGGCGGCGCGGCAGGCTTTGGCGGGCATGGCCCGGCAGGGCCAGTAAAACAATGTGGAAATTGCTGAAATTCTGCATCATCGCCGCGATTATTCTGGCGCTGGCCTGGTGGGTGGCGGCATTGCCGGGAAGCGTGACGGCCGATGCCGGGGCATACCGGATTATCACCCCCGCCCCGGTGGCATTGCTGCTGCTGCTGGCGGTGGTGGGGCTGCTGATCGTTTTCCTCCGCGTGCTGGGCGGGTTGCGCCGCGCGCCGGGGCAGTTTGCCGGCTGGCGCAGCGGGCGGCGCCAGCATGCGGGCGAACTGGCGTTGCAGCGCGGGTTGGTGGCGGTGGCAGCGGGGGATGCCGCCGGCGCACGCTCAGCCGCCGCGAAAGCGCGCACGCTGCTGGGTGAGACCGCCTTCGTGCAATGGCTGAGCGCCGAGGCCGCGCGGCTTTCCGGCGAGGGGGAGCAGACACGCCTCGCCTTTGAAAAACTGACTCAGAGCAAGGAGATGAAATTCCTGGGGCACCAGGGATTATTGCAAGAAAGCCTGAAAGGCGGGCGAGTGGATGAAGCCGCGCGGCAGGCGGAAGCCGCCGAGGCCGCTTACCCCGGCAGCGCATGGACGCGCGGGCAGCGCCTGGCCTTGGCCGTGCGGGAGCAGCATTACGCCGCCGCCCTGCGGCTGACCCAGGAACCGCATGAACGCGCCGCCCTGGCCGTGGCCGCCGCGCAAATGGCCGAGACACCAAAGCTGGCGCTGAATTTTGCCAAGCAGGCGGTAAAGGCAGAACCCGCCTCGCCGGTGGCCCTGGCGGCACTGGCCAGGGCGCTGCACGGCATGGGCAAAGAGCGCGCCGCCCGCAAAACCCTTCTGCACGGCTGGAAAATAGCGCCCCACCGGCTGCTGGCGGCGGCCTGGCTGGCGCCTGATGCGACGCCGCTGGAACGCGCCCAGGCGGCGGCGCAACTCTCGGCGGCCAAGCCGGGCCATATGGAATCGGAATTATTGCTGGGCGAAACCGCATTGGCCGCCAAACTGACCGGCGAGGCGAGACGCCATGCCGGGGCGGCGCTGAAGGCTGGCAACACAGACGGACGCGCCGAGGCGATTTTGGCGGCGCTGGAGGGCAAACCAGCCCCTGCCATTGCCCCCGGCTGGCGCTGTACCGCTTGCCGGGCACAGGCGGCGGAATGGGCCTGTGCCTGCCCTTCCTGCGGAAAGCTGGGCACGCTGATTCCTGCCCACCCGGACTCAGCCCTGATGACAACGGAGAACGGCTAACCATGGATATTAAACGCGCGGGCTCTCAGCCTTCAGCCAAGGGGCCGGATGAGTATTTCACGGGCATTGTGCGGATAGACCCGTTGAACAGCCCCGCTGAACCCGCGCGTGTGGCCATGGCGCTTGTTACGTTCGAGCCGGGGGCGCGCACGGCATGGCACACGCACCCGCTGGGGCAGACGCTGATTGTAACCGCTGGATGCGGCTGGGTGCAGCGCGAAGGCGGCCCGGTGGAGACGATAAGGCCTGGCGACGTAGTGTGGTTTCAGCCCGATGAAAAACACTGGCATGGCGCTACCGCGACCACGGCGATGAGCCACATCGCCGTGCAGGAAAAAGAGAACGGCTCACCCGTGACCTGGATGGAAATGGTGAGCGACGCGGATTACGCGCGTGGCTTAGAAGGCTGAAAGCCCCGTTTGCGCACGGCCAAGAATAAGCGCGTGGACATCGTGCGCGCCCTCATAGGTGTTCACGGTTTCCAGATTCACCATGTGACGAATCACGTGATATTCGTCCGCGATGCCGTTGCCGCCCAGCATGTCCCGCGCCAGGCGCGCCACATCCAGCGATTTGCCGCAATTATTGCGTTTCAATAGCGAGATCATTTCAGGTGCTGCCTCGCCCGCATCCATCAACCGGCCTAAACGCAAAACGGAATGCAGGCCGAGGGTGATTTCCGTCTGCATATCGGCCAGCTTTTTTTGAATAAGCTGTGTTGCAGCCAGGGGTTTTCCGAACATCTTGCGGTTTAGCGTGTAGTCTCGCGCCGCGTGCCAGCAATATTCAGCCGCACCCAAAGCCCCCCAGGCGATGCCGTAACGCGCGTTGTTGAGGCAGGAGAACGGGCCGCGCAGGCCTTTCACGTTCAGCATCGCATCATCTGGCACGAACACCTCATCCATCATGATCATGCCGGTAATGGAGGCGCGGAGCGAGACCTTGCCCTCGATCTTGGGCGTGGCGAGGCCCTTGGCCCCGCGCTCGATGAGGAAGCCGCGCAGATCTCCCGCTTCGTCCTTCGCCCAGACCAGACAGAGATCCGCGATGGGGGAATTGCTGATCCAGGTTTTGGACCCGGAAATGAGATAGCCGCCATCTACCTTCTTGGCATGGGTGCGCATGGAGGCGGGATCGGACCCGGCATCGGGCTCCGTAAGGCCAAAGCAGCCCACCCATTCGCCGGTGCGCAGTTTGGGCAAATATTTATCCTTCTGCGCCTCGGAGCCGAAAGCATGGATGGGGTACATCACCAGCGAGGATTGCACGGAATAGGCGGAGCGGTAGCCGCTATCCACACGCTCTATCTCGCGGGCGATGAGGCCGTAGGCGACGTAGGAGACATCCGCGCAATCATGGGTGGAGAGTGTGGCGCCGAGCAGGCCGAGCTCGCCCAGTTCGTTCATGATCTCGCGGTCGAACCGCTCCTCCCGGAAGGCCATCAGCACGCGCGGCTGAAGCTTTTCCTGCGCGTAGGCATAGGCCATGTCGCGGATGGCGCGTTCTTCCTCGCTGAGCTCGGCTTCCAGACGCAGCGGGTCCATCCAGTCGAAAGATGACATCTTGCCCTTGGCCATGGTTTTTCTCCGTTTCCTTTATGGTCCATCCTGGCGCGGCGCCGGACAAAAGGCTAGACGTGCCCTATGCAGGAAATTTACGATGCGGTGGTCATCGGCGGGGGCGCGGCCGGGCTGTTCTGCGCGGGCAGCCTCGCGCAGGCCGGGCAAAGCGTGGCGGTGCTGGAGCATGGGGCCGAACCGGGCCGGAAAATTCTGATTTCTGGTGGCGGGCGCTGCAATTTCACTAATCTTGACGTGAACGCCAAGAACTTTCTTTCAGCCAATCCGCATTTCTGCAAATCCGCCCTGGCAGGCTTCACGCCACAGGATTTTCTGGCATTGGTGGAGCAGGCCGGCATTGCCTGGCATGAAAAAACCTTGGGGCAGCTATTCTGCGATGGCTCGGCCCGGCAGATTATCGAGCTGCTGCTGGCACGCATGAGGGATGCCGAGCTGCGGTGCGGCGTGAGCATAAGCGAGGTGGCCCATGACGGCCATTTCCGCGTGGAGACGGATAAGGGCCTGTTCCGGTCCAGGAACCTGGTTGTGGCAACCGGGGGTTTATCGATCCCGAAACTCGGCGCCACGGATTTTGCCTACCGGCTGGCGCGGCAGTTTGGGCACAAGGTGGTGCAGCCCCGCCCGGCGCTGGTGCCGCTGACATTCGAGGCCACCTGGATGCAGACGCTGGCGGGGGTTTCCGCACCCGTGACGGCACAGGCGGGCAAGGCGCGCTTCGCGGAGAATTTGTTGTTTACCCATCGCGGGCTTTCCGGCCCGGCGGTGCTGCAAATCTCATCCTATCTGGCGGCGGGCGGCGGCTTTGCCGTGGATTTCCAGCCCGGCACACGGATGGAAGAGGTGCTGCCCGCCACCAAGCGGGCGCGGCCCAAGACGGGGTTGAAAGCCGTGCTGGCGGAGCATATGCCCGCGCGCCTCGCCGCGCACCTGGCCGAAGCGCTGCCCGGCAACCTGGCGGATTTGCCAGACCAGGCGTTGCGCGCGCTGGGGGCAAGGCTGAACCGGTTTGAGTTCGTTCCATCCGGCACGGAAGGTTTTGCCAAGGCCGAGGTGACGGCGGGCGGGCTGGATGTGGATGATCTGCGCTCCCGCGATTGCGGCAGCAAGCTTGTGCCAGGGCTTTATTTCATCGGCGAGGCGGTGGACGTGACAGGCTGGCTCGGCGGCTATAACTTCCAATGGGCCTGGGCCAGCGGCCATGCCGCCGCAAAGGGAATTCAGGAGGCGCGCTGACATGGTCAACGAGACACAAAAAACTTACTGGAATGAAATCGCTGGGCCAAAATGGCTGGGGCTGGGTGGCGCCATGGAAGCACGGCTGGCGCCCGTGAACGACGCGCTGATAGAAGCCGCGGCATTGCAGCCGGGCGAGCATGTGCTGGATGTTGGTTGCGGCGCCGGCTTCACCAGCCTGGAAGCCGCGCACAAAGTGGGACCGCACGGCCATGTGCTGGGCGTGGATATTTCCCACTCCATGCTGGAGGCCGCGCGGGAGCTGACCACTGGGGAAAATGCCGGGCAGCTTGAATTTGCCCTGGCCGACGCGCAGACGGAATATTTCACGCCGCCGGTGAATGTGTTTCTCTCACGCTTCGGCGTGATGTTTTTTGACAACCCAGTGGCAGCCTTCGCCAATCTGCGCCGCAGCGCGGCACCAGGGGCGCGGCTGGCCTTCGCCGCCTGGGCGCCGCTGGCTGATAATATTCATTGGGCCAAGCCCCTGGCCTTGGTGCAGGCGCTGCTGGGCCCCGGCGAAAAAGGCATGCCCCGCGCCGCCGGGCCGCTTGCCTTCGACGACCCTGATTACGTGCTGGCCATTCTGCGTGACGCTGGCTGGAGCCATGGAGCGGTAAGGGTGCAGGGCCTGCACCTGCGTGGGGTGTCGCTGGATGAGGAAGCGCAGATTGCCTGTACAATGGGGCCATCTGGAGCGCTGCTGGATGGGAAACACGCAAGCCTGGCGCAACGCGAAATGGCTTACGACGCCATCCGCACCGCACTGCCAGGCTATGCGCAGATTACGCCAGATGGCGTAAGACTGGCTGCGACCATCCACCTTATTACCGCGCGGGCCATGTAAGCCTAAATTGCATTAACCTCAGGCACTGGCCTTTGGAAAAAAAGCGGATCTATGTTCAGCTCGGCAAAAAGTTCCAGAAGCCCATCTGCCTCCGACAGGCCAGGGCCGCCTTTCATCAGATCCTGATAAGCGGCCTCTCCGGCATTTATATGCACCAGCAGATGCCAGCCGGGACCACGGAAAGCCGCCAGGGCCTCCGGGTCGTCGACATCCACGAAGGGGCGCAGCTTCTCCTTGCCCGCCTTCACCTGCTCATCCCAAGATTTATGATGAAAATGCAGATAGACCAGGGAGGTTTCCAGAAGGCCATTGCCACGCCCTGAAACATCGGTGTGCGAGCCATGGTCCACCACGCCGACATGCCCGGCTGAGAAGAAAACCTTCTGATACGGAAACACCCAGAACCGCCCTGGATGGCCAAGGAGGTTGAGCAGGTTCTGCTTAATTTCAAGGGTTTCCGGCCGCCCAAGATACTGGCCCAGGCAGGCCAATATCTCGCCCCGGTTGCAGGTGAAGCGGCCATCCTCCCGACGAAGGGCCAGGAACTCGTCGCAATCGATGGGCAGCAGCAGGTCATAATCGCCGGTTTCATCCAGCCGGTTGAGCTGCTCGGTCACGAATTCGCCCTTGCGCTGGTAATTAGCCTCGGCTGGCAGGCGCACCACATTTAATCCTTCTGCTTCGTACCAGGAGAGCGTGTTGAGGACGCGCGGATGGGTGGAGCCGTGGTCGATAACGCAAAGATTTTCCATGCCGAAGAGATGCGCGTGGTAGAGCAGCCAGGGCTCCAGGGCGTTCACTTCGTTCTTCTGCATCAGCACGCACCCGACCCGCATTGCATATCTCCCGGCTTTTTAAAGCTATAGCAGGCTGCCTTCCACGCCAAGCCGCCGATCGGGTTTCTGCACACTGGGCAACTGAATTTGGCAGATTTTTGAAGGCCGTTTAAAATATGAGCGTGGTGGCAGCATGTTTACCCATACGCATTTACCCATACGCACCGGCTAGCGTGCGTATCGCTCATAAAACCGGATGTCATCGGCAAGAACATCTTCCAATTGACGGCGGAGCATTGGGTTTTCCGCCATTGCCAGACGTTCGCCTGAGTCCGGCGTAACATTTTCCCGGATGGTCACGTCAAACGGTATCCCAATTCTTTGTGACAAGGTATGAAGCGTGTCTTCCCTCGCCTCATGCCTGCCGACCAGATTAAATCTGCTCATATCAAATCCACCGAAATAAGTTTCCGAGAACAGACGCCGCAGAATCGGCAATTTAGCGGTTTCCACCACCGACAAGTTCTGTGCCAAAAAATAGCTGTGTAAAGGCTCTGTTCCCGCTGAAAACGTCTTCCAGAACCAGAAGATCGACATAATATTATCAACAGGATGACGCAGCATCGTAAACAGAAACATATCGTCTGCAATATTATATTTGGCAGGATGAAAATGACCATGAATGCAAGATTTATCATCTGGCATCGCATACCTTAGCCGGGCATAGCCCGCGGGGTCGAGCGTCCGTCTGCTCACCGGGTCCGCTGGGTTGTCGTTATAATCTTCCATAAAGCGGGAACCAAAGGCGGCGCGCAGTAACTCGCGTGTAGAAGAGCCGCCGGCTTTCGCCACATGGACAGAGATCAGCCGCACCATATCCACTCCAGACAAAAATGCCTTGAAACAGCAGGGCAAGTGACATTGCTAACAGGGCATTCGTGCTTCAAGTTTGGCATGCGTGAAGTTTCCTTCTCTTTGGCTTAATGCTTTACCTCGGGTATGATGCGCCCGTGTATGCAGGCATCAGCCTCCTCAAGCACCTGAACAATGGATTCCTGCATTGCAGCAGATGAGAAGCGGCGTTGTGCGAACTCCTGCTGGGCACGAGATTGCAAAAGCCATGTCTCATCATCTGTAAGAAGCGCCGCGATGGATTGGACGATGTCATCTATAGCATCACTTACAGGCACAACATTTTCAAGGCCGGGAATTCCTTGCGCGCCTGTGCATGTTGTAACCATTGGCAGCCCGCGGCTAAGTGCCTCCACTACTTTGCCCTTTACCCCGGCACCAAAACGAAGCGGCACAACAGCGATTCGGTGCTGGCCATATAGCTTCGCGAGTTCATCATCAGAAACATGGCCGGTGACTTCAACGTTTGGCCCCGCCAGTGCCCGAACCGCTTCTGTTGGATGAGAACCCGCCAGAACAATATGCACTTTGCCCAGCTTGCTCTCAAGCCGCGGCAGAATTTCATGAACAAGAAACTGTGCAGCATCGACATTTGGAAAATGCGCAAAGCCCGCAACGAAGAGGATCGAGCGCGTCTCCGGCGGCTTTACCCGTGCAGGAAATACCGGAAAGGAAAAAGGCACGATGCTGCGGCTCAGAATTCGCGGCATCATCTGGCGGACAGTCAGCGCCTCGGCCTCTGACGGATAGATAACCATATCAACCTTGCGCCAAACCTGACGCTCCGTTGCCTCCCACTCGTCTGCTTCTGCAAGAATCTGGATGGCTTTTGCCGGCTCGGCATAGCGAGCTTGCCGGCGCAAACGCTCGAAATGCAGATCGTGACCGTAAAAACTTAGAGTGGCTTTTATTTCCACGGGAATTTGAGGCAGCACCTGAACCGCGATATGAGGGCGATTGATTAAAATATGGTCCAGCCAGGGTCCATTTTCTTTCAGCCACAGGGCAAAATCACCAGGCCAGCGATGATCGATAACCTCTACGCCTATCTGCTCCAACGCGCTTGTATAAACCGGGCTGTAAGAGCGGTTATACGGCCAGAATTTAACGATCCAATCCGCCTGCGTAAGGCTCTCGATGATTCCAAAGGTGCTCCGCGACCCGGCATCTCTATCTGTTTCCGGAACATAATGGTCTATAATTAAAATTGTTTTGCGATTCCGGCCGTAGTCACGCGCCCTCATCAATTCATGCGGCCCCATAAAATGGTTGCGCATGAGAGTGGGGCCCCAATGTTCCAAAACATATCCCTTATTAATAACCTGATGAGCCTTAACCCCGGTTGTAATATCGGTACCGTGAGACTTACCCTCATGATGAATCACGACCGAACGCGGTACATAAAGCACTTTTAATCCACTCTCATGAAGCCGCAGAGCCAGTTCGGAATCTTCATAATAAGCAGGCGCGAGCTCTGGGTTAAATCCGCCGAAGGCTTCAAAAACCGCGCGCGCAACCATAACCGACGCGCCAGAGCAGTAATCCACCTGCCGGAGGTAATTAAATTCAGGCCGCGACGCATCTGCATTGCGGCCGAAATTCCATCCGGAGGCATCATTCCAGAGAATCGCTCCCGCCTCCTGCAACGTACCATCCGGGTAGAGCAGTTTCGAGCCCACCATGCCAACATCCTGCCGCGCCTCAAGCACTTCGACCAGCGCATCAACCGATTCCGGGCAAAGCTCAGTGTCGTTATTTAAGAAATAAAGATATCGCCCCTTGGCCAGGCTGGCTGCATGATTACAGCTGAGCAGAAACCCCAGATTTTTTTCGTTGCGGACAAAAGTGATGCCCTTTACCTTCTTCAATTGTTCGACATTTTCGGGGCCATTATAGGCATCGTCGATCAGGATGATTTCGATCGGACAAGATGGCTGATATTCCATGATCGATTTTAAACAAAACAGCGTGACCTCGACCTGACCATAGGTTGAGATAATAAACGAAACGACCGGCGCGACTGATGCCGGAATAACAATGTCTTCCGGTCTTGGTGCAGGAGATTGCTGGATTTTTTTTAAAACTTTATGCGCCGGCTGCGATATAGTGGAGACACCTGCTTGCAGAGCAATTTTGTATTGCCGGCGCTGCTTTAAGCGCGCACCGATCTGTAGAGTCACTGTCCACCAAAGAAGTTTGAGAACGCGCCGGAAATTTCGGGCAAGGAAAGGAAAACGCAAGCCAATTTTACGGATCGGCGCCGTCATCCGCCAGATTGTGCTGTTCTCCAACTGCTGAAGGCGCAGAGAAGCGGCTTCGCACTGAGATTTTTGGATTAAACTTTGTCTTATCGCATCGGCCTTGGCTTTCTCAACGAGTACAATCCGTTCTGAAATTTCAGCGAAGTTTTTTTCAGCATCCCGGCGAGCTTTTGGGTCCGTATCAATATCCGACCGGTACACAAAAACACTATTCGGCAAAGCTGGCAGTTCTGCATCTGAGGCAAAGGCCAGCAAATAAGGGGCGCGCGCAAAATGGTCACTGCTTTCGATCAACTGATCGCTACGCTTCTCGAAAGCATGGATTTTTGCAGAGCTTTCTGAATGCAGAATAACCGATCCAATAATCGCCCGCTGCGCCGCTACCGCATGGTTTTTGAAATGCCCCGTAACCAAGTAGGAAAATTCTTTTGCTGTCAGCTCTTTGACATGAAACGGATTTGGTGGAATGTTGAAGGGGGAATAAGCGTCTCTGTCTGGCGTGCTAATGATCAGCAGGCCGCCAGGCTTAAGAACGCGCCGAATCTCCCGAAAAAATTGTTCATGTTCGGCAAAATGCTCAAGCGTTTCAAATGAAACAACCACATCCACAACCGCGTCTTTCAACGGCAGTGAGCACGCGTTGCCTTGCTCGTACCGCAGATTATCCCGATTAAACTCCCGCCGGGCGGCATCAACAACTTCGGCATCTATTTCGACCCCGATCACAGATTTGGCGACCTGGGAAAGCAACGCCGTTCCATATCCCTCGCCGGATGCCACATCCAGAACATCCATACCACGGCAATACTCCCTTGCGAGAAGGTAGCGGTGATAATGCTCAATCTCCACCTGGCCAGCCAGTGCAGCAGTAAGCCGTTCACCGCTGAAGGGAAGTGGAGTTGACGCGGCTTCCCTTCGAATGAGTTCACCCATGGTAGTTTATCCTTGGATTTAATTGATTGATTGAACCTATTCCAACACGCACCCAAATGTTTGAACCGCGCCTGCCCTGGATTAACAGATGGCTATAAATACACAAATAAATCGGCTCCGTGAGGATTATATGCGGCATGAACATACGAACAGTTTGTTGAGGCAAAAGCTTGAATAAGTTACCAGAAAAAGCTGCAACACGCTACCGCTTGGCGCAACCGTTCTCAAAAAACCATTTCTTCTTTGGAAGCTCCCAGTTTTCTATCGACTGCCCAACGTTATTTTGCGGCGGCATACAAAGCGGTCAGACATAGAATGAACAGAAGAATAACTGTTAAAAGAGCCGGCATGCCAGGCTGGCGAAGGGTAAACTCTTTCATGCGGTTCAACCCATGCCCGACGCGGATCGCTGGACGCTCGATTAAATGCCAGCTTGCGAACGCAAACATCGCCGCAACCGGCAATGCGGCAAGTGTAAGCTGGTACGGACCCAAATTGCGGCCGAAGATGGTAAGTATAATCTGCTGTATTGGCCAGCCATAGATATAGATTCCATAGCTGAGATCAGTCCTGGGTTGGATGAGGCGTGTCAGCCATCTGGCCTCGCCTAGATATATTGTCCAGCCAACAGCAGTGAGATAGAATAACGCGATATGGGCCGTGCCATTGGTTAGAAGTGCCGCGCAGCTAAGGCCAACCGCGCACCACCAGGGCACGTAAATGAGCCGAGACAGCGAAAAGGCGAGCATACCTAAAAAAAACAATGCCCCCGCGGAACGCGAATAATCAGCGTCGAAAATAAAATTGGCGCCAACCGTAAATGAGGGTGGAGCCAGCGCAACCATAATCAAAATCAGAGCCGTTCCCGCGATGAGCCTACGGCTGCCCAGAAAACCAAGACCTGATGCTGCCGCCATGATCATGTACATCTTCCATTCAAGCGGAAGTGTATGAATCGAGCCGTTTATGGCCTGATAACTATGGTTTGAAAATATGCCGCTGATAAACCAGTTAAGATGCAGCCTGGCGTTATCGGTTATGTATTTGTAGAACGAAGCAGATGTGAAGTGTAAAATCGCGTGCCGCGGATCATCAAATAAAACGGCCAATATCGATGTTACGAGAAGGCACACGAACAAGCCTGGAAAAATCCTCAGAAATCGTTTTGCAACAAAGCGGAATATATTTGGATCCCCAATATAGCTTTGTGAAACAAATAATCCGCTGAGAAAGAAGAACAACCCAACCGCAAGGCCGCCCATATCTGTCACGGGCCAGAGAAACCTGTTTGTAGGGTTATGAAGAGTTTTATTGCCGCTGAGAGCAAAGGCATGAAAAAAAATGACGCTCGCCGAGAGAAAAAATCGAACAACGGTATAATTATTGTCGCGCGTTTCAATGCTTTCTTTTAACGAACGGCAACGAAACAATGACATTAGCCGTGATAAATCAACCGCGCACCGCCGTTTCGAAAAACTTTCTCTGATCGTCACTCCCATAATGAGCCTCGTGCGGTCACAAACTATCTTCCCGGATATAGATTTTTTGCTTACACGCAATAGATTCTGGCGCTTACGGTATTATATTCTAAATTAATGAGATTTTTCTAAATAATGCCTGATTTTAAAATTGCGGACTTTAGGGAGGCGGCTACCCCCTTGGCACAATGATCTTCCTAGCTCAAACCGCGCGATTAAGCTATCTCAATTTCGCCTGCACAAAAGCAGGCAGGCCAATTACATAAGGCTTCTTTTAGGGCGCTACGCAAAGGTACGAAATTGATTGAACATCTTGGATTGAATTATTTGCGCCGTGCCATGGCGAAGCTTCCGGGAAAAGTGAAGGAGCAAACCGCGCTATCCTGGCCTGTGGACCCGCAGCCGAAGCAAAAGCGCGCCGTTGTTATTAGCAACTGCCAATGCTTTCCATTGGCGGCCTGGCTAACCGTTTTATCCGCCGACAAGGTTTTCGATTTCTGGGGCGTACATGTTATCGACCCCACCCAGCGTGAGAATGCAATTAAAGCCTTCGTGGACAAAGCAAAAATTGAGTATGATCTCATCATCTCCATCCCGCTCAGCGAAGATTTTTTGGGGTTATCCTCCGAACATATTGCCGATACTTTTTCTGGAATTCCCGTTATTTTAGTTAGCAACATATATTTTGCAGGCTTCCACCCCGATCAAACCTATATCGGCGGGCTAAACCAGCGCGTGGCCGGGCCGCTCGGCGATGCTCACAGCAAGCTGGCAATCCATGGTTTTATGACAGGCCAGACGGTAGACCAGACCTTGCGCCTGTTTTGCTCAGAGACATATGAAAAACTCGGATATTTCAACGAATTTGTGCTTTCGTTCAATGAACTCACAAAGCGCGACGCTATCGTGGATGTGCCAGTAACCCGTTATTTGAAAGAAACGCTGAAAACCAATTTATGTTTCTATTCCTTTAATCACCCGACATCGCTTGTCTTCAGCGTATATGCCGCCGGCATCATCCAGCATCTCGCATCGCTTGGCCTTGCCCAGCCCTCTAACCTTCCGGCTGATGAATCTCTTTGCGCCGAAAATTTGGCGGCAAATATTATTTTTCCTGTCTATCCTGAAATTGCAGCTTATCACCATGTGCCTCACATCGGGTCTTATGCCTTTAAGCCTGTAGGCCCCTGGGTTAACCCTATTGATTTGAGAAGATTCCTGACGTTGGAGTTCGAAGCTTTTGAAAATGTTGGCCGCGAAACGCTGGCCCTTAGCCATGCGGCCCAAAATATTGCGCATCAATTCACCGTATTAAGCGCCTAGCCCTGCCCTTGCCTGTTACGGCGCAGGGCACATGCCAGGCGGGCGTTGCGCGGCCTTCCACCGCGCGGCGAGAAGAACCGGCGTTCCATCCCGCTGCGCATAAATCGACGTGGAGGCTGACCAACCCAACGCAGCATCCCATTGCTTCAAACGATTATCCGCTTTGCCGGCAACTAAAACCACCTCCGCATCCTGCCCCTGGCAGAGCACGGCCTTGGCCGCGGCTGTAGAAAAAACCGTGGAATAAGGAATGGTTCCGCGGGTTAGCATGGCAAACTGCATGAATGCCCCCCAATCGGGGAAAAATACATGTGTCGCGTCCTTCTCGCCCAGCGCATCCTCAGCAAAACGGTCAATGGCATCAGATGAAAGCCCTACCCCGCCTGTTGTCTCCAGTTGCAGAAATACCGCCTGACGATCTGAGGCATTCGCGATGAGTAACGGCACCAGCATAACAACGCAGGCGGCTTTTAAAGCACGCGAAAGCCTGAGCGGGAAACAACGGAAAATGCGCTCCAGGGACAAAGCCAAGCCCGCATATAAAACCGGGAGCAGAAGGGCCGCGTGATGGAACCAGAGCCTGCTGCCGAAAACGAGGACGAGCAAGAAGAACCCCGCGATGAGCCCGATGCAGAATAATAATCCAACAATGCGTTGCGGGCGGAAAAGCGCCGTGATCACCGCCACTATCGGGGTGAGCAACAACAGCACAAACTTCCAGCCAGGAAGCAGAAGCGGTGTTGCCACATGCAGCATCATCAGAGACGGACCGAAATCCAGAATGCTGCCGCGCAGAAGATAATAAAAGAAGTGAACGCGCTGTAATAACGGCAAGGCAGAGCTCTGAACATTCAGGCTCGCCAGATAGCCACGCATGAATGCCAGAAAGCCGTGCAAACCACCCGTTGCAACCATTATGGAAACAATGCCGATAAAGTAGGGAAAAACCCCCAGGCAAAAACCGGCAGCCCAGAACAGCAATGTGATTCTGGGCAGGCCCCGCCAACGGTAAAAGGCTAAAACCGCCAGAGCCGGTGCAAGGAAGAAAAATATGAAATAGCCATAACCGGCAAGCCCCGCAAACACCCCCGCCAAGAAAACAACCAGGCGAGATGGCGTATCCCGCCAGGCCTCAACCAGGGCAGCGGAGATGAATACCAGTGCAATGGGAAGCAGGGTGATATAGAATTGTGTGCGGAAGCTGAAAAGAAACCCAGGATCGAGCGCCAAAAGCATCAAGCAGAGCGAGGCGATTGATGAGCGTACACCCGCAGCGCGGAGAAATGCTCCAGCCCCCAATATGACCAAACAACCAAAGATCATGTTGGTCAGGCGGATGCCCACAACACCTGTTCCAAACAGGGCGTAGAAGGGGAGACCCAGATAAAATGGCAGCGCGCCATGGTAGATTTGCCCAAGAACAGGCCAATGACCGAAAAGCAGGGTTCCAGGTAGAAACCAGGTTTGTATTCTGCTTGCCGGATTAAGAACCCCAACTACCGCATAATCCGGGTTTACAGCATCCATATAAACACCCGGCAGGGTGATATGCGTCAGCGCGCCAATACAGAAGAGAAACAATGCAGGCAAAAATAGAATGCATAAATCGGCAGCACACCATTTACCCAATCGGCCCAAACGCATAATCACCCGCTGACTGTTAATTCAATTGGTTGTTCGCTGGCTTAATCCGCCAGTGCTGCTTCGCCAAGTGGCGTGCCAGGGCCTGCCTCCCTATCCTTTCCAACGCGCCTGATGCCCAGCATTCGCCAACAAGACCAAGGCGGGCATCACACTGGCGATGATCAAGCCCTGTAACTGGCGCCGGAGTTGTGCCAATACCGGCGCCATGTGGACCCACTCTTCAAACCCGCCCCCTGGCCGGCATCTTATGGAGCCCCTCCGGCCCGCGCGATGGCGATTAGAGCTGCCTGGCATCAGAGATCATTGCGTTTTCAGCCCGCACAGCCTGAAAATCGCATAAACTATCCAAGGAATTCAATAAGATGGCCGCTTACCAGTACGTATATGTGATGAAAGACCTCACCAAGGCCTATCCGGGCGGGCGCGAGGTTTTCAAGGGCATCACGCTCTCCTTCCTCCCCGGCGTGAAGATCGGCGTGCTGGGCGTGAATGGTGCGGGTAAATCCACCCTGCTGAAGATCATGGCGGGCATTGAGACCGAATATGGCGGCGAGGCCTGGGCAGCGGAAGGCGTGAAGGTGGGTTATCTGGCCCAGGAGCCGCAACTGGACCCCACCAAGAATGTGGGTGAGAACGTGGCCGAGGCCTTCCAAGAGGTCCGCGCCGCGCTGGCCCGCTTCAACGAGATCTCCGAAGCGTTCATGGAACCGATGGACGACGACAGGATGAACGACCTGCTGGCCGAACAGGCCAAATTGCAGGAGATTATCGACAACAAGGACGGCTGGGATCTGGACCGGCAGATTGAGATCGCGCTCGACGCGCTGCGCTGCCCGCCGGCGGAGGCTGATGTTGGGCCGCTTTCGGGCGGGGAGAAACGCCGCGTGGCGCTGTGCCGCCTGCTGCTGGAAAAGCCCGATATTCTGCTGCTGGACGAGCCGACCAACCATCTGGACGCGGAATCCGTGGCGTGGCTGGAGCGCACGCTGGAGAGCTATACCGGCACCGTGATTCTCATCACCCATGACCGCTACTTCCTGGACAATGTGACCAACTGGATTCTGGAGATTGAGCGCGGCCGCGGCTACCCGTATGAGGGCAATTACTCCTCCTGGCTGGAGCAGAAGCAGAAGCGCCTGGCCCAGGAAGAGAAAGAGGAATCTTCCCGCCAGCGCGCCTTGGCCGAGGAGCGGGAATGGATTAACGCCTCCGCCAAAGCCCGCCAGACCAAATCACGCGCGCGTATCCAGCGTTACGAGGAAATGCTGGCGAAGTCTCAGGAGCTTTCCGGCGGTGTCGCGGAAATCGTCATTCCGCCCGGCCCGCGCCTGGGTGGCACGGTTATCGAGGCGCAGGACCTCTGCAAGGGTTTCGGCGACCGCGAACTGATCGAGAATTTGAACTTCAAGCTGCCGCCGGGCGGCATCGTAGGCGTGATCGGCCCCAACGGCGCCGGTAAATCCACTTTGTTCAAGATGATCACCGGGGCGGACAAACCCGATTCCGGCGCCTTGAAGATCGGCGAGACGGTGAAGCTGGGCTATGTGGACCAGAGCCGCGACAGCCTGGATGACAACAAGAACGTGTGGGAGGAAATCTCCGGCGGCACGGATGTGATTTATCTGGGCAAGCGCACCATCGCCTCGCGCGCTTATGTGGGCGCGTTCAACTTCAAAGGCGCGGACCAGCAGAAAAAGGTTGGCATACTCTCAGGCGGTGAGCGCAACCGCGTGCATCTGGCGAAGATGCTGAAGAGCGAAGCCAATGTTATTCTGCTCGACGAGCCGACCAACGATTTGGACGTGGATACGCTGCGCGCCCTGGAAGACGCGCTGATGGAATTCGCCGGTTGCGCCGTGGTTATCTCGCATGATCGCTGGTTCCTGGACCGCCTGGCCACGCATATTCTGGCTTTTGAGGGCGACAGCCATGTGGAATGGTTCGAGGGCAATTTCCAGGCCTATGAGGAGGACAAGCGCCGCCGCCTGGGCCAGGACGCCGCCGAGCCGCACCGTATCAAATATCGCCCGCTGACGCGGTAATACCCAGGCATGAGCGTTTCATCCGCCTGGGTGCTGGAGACGGCGCGCCTGCGGATGACGCCCGTGGGCCACCGGGACCTACCGGACCTGATCCGGCTGAAGGGTGATGCGCGCGCCTATGCACTGATGCTGGGCGGGGTGCGGGCACCCGTGCAGGTGGCCGAAGAGCTGGCGCAGGAAATACGGGGCTGGGGGCAATATGGCTTTGGGATGTGGGCCGTGCGGGCCAGGCGGGGCAAGTTTGTTGGCATCACCGCACTTATGCACCGGCCGGACGGGCGCGGCGTGGCGCTGCGATTCGCCTTCTATCCTGAGACGCGGGGCGTGGGGCTGGCGCGGGAAGCGGCCTTAGCAGCGTTGATTTATGGGCATGATGCAGTGGGAATTAAACGCGTGGTTGCCGTGGCGCGGGAGGATAATTTCGCGTCTCGGCAGGTGCTTAGCTCGATTGGCATGTCACACATAAGTGAATTTGAGCGGGATGGAAATTTACTCTTTGTTTATCAGTCCATTAAGCCTGAACACCCGAGGTGAATTCGGCGTAATTACCAATATTGACTCTTGCCAAAAAGGCTTAGTTGGCCGCTTAAGCTTGGCTGTGACCCGGCAAGAGCACCAAAATATTCTGACGTTTCTGGAAACTGTACTCAAGAGTGCACACAGGCCAATTGACCTTGAAGCGGACGCCATTATCCGGGCGTATCTCAAACGCAACCCGGATGCAGCCTACCGCCTGACGATGATGGCAATGGAGCTGGTGGGGTCCAGGGACATCGGAACTCACACCAAGCCGAAGCGCCGGGGCTGGCTGCCCGTGCTGTTGCGGAGCGGCCAGGTTTAAACCTGGCTTGCCCCCTGGCCTGGCCGCGCATAAACCCGGCCGCATGACAGAATTCGCCAACCGTATCGGCCGCACAGAACTCGCCGCCACCTTTGCCATGGCTGCCCGTGCCCGCGCCTTGCAGGCCGAGGGCAAGGATGTGATCTCGCTCTCGCTCGGCGAGCCGGATTTCCCGACGCCGGAACATGTTACCGCGGCGGCAAACACGGCGGCGTTGCATGGCGATACAAAATATCCGCCGCTGGGCGGCAGCCAGGCGCTACGAAACGCCATTGCGGAAAAATTCACGCGCGAGCACGGCATCACCGCGCGCCCGCAGGATGTGCTGGTAACCAACGGCGGCAAGCAAGGTATTTTCAATGTCGTGATGTCGCTGATCGGCGCGGGGGATGAGGCGATCATCCCCGCACCTTCCTGGGCGGGCTATGAGCAGACGGTGAAGTTCGCGGGTGGTGAGCCAATATTCGTGCCCTGCCCGCAGGAGCAAGGCTTCGTGCTGCAACCAGAGGCGCTGGCCAGGGCTATTACCGGCCGCACCAAATTGCTGATTTTGAACTATCCCAGCAATCCATCTGGTGCTGTGCTCTCCCGCGCGGCGCTGGCCGCGCTGGCGGAGGTGCTGCGGCATTACCCGCATGTGTGGGTGCTGTCGGACGATATTTATGAGCATTTGCTGTTCAGCGGGGTGAAGCACGAAACCTTGCTGGGCGTGGCGCCGGATTTGGCAAACCGGGTGGTCACGCTCTCTGGTGTTTCCAAAACCTATGCAATGACGGGCTGGCGCATTGGCTGGTGCATCGGCCCGGCGGAGATGATCCAGGCTGCCACAATGGTGCAAGCCACGGCCACCTCCGGCGTTTCCACCATTGGCCAGGCGGCGGCGCTGGCCGCGCTTACCGGAAAACAGGATTTTCTGGCCGAACGCGCGGCGGCCTATGAGCAGCGGCGCGATGCGGTGGTGGCGGCACTGAACCAGATGCCCGGCATTTCCTGCCACCGGCCGGATGGCGCTTTTTACGTGTACCCCAGCATTGCCGGTTGCCTGGGCAAAACCACACCGGGCGGGCGGGTGCTAGGCTCCGACAGCGATTTTGCCATGGCGCTGCTTGAGGAAGGGCTGGTGGGCGTAGTGCAGGGGGCTGCCTTCGCCATGAGCCCGCATATACGTATTTCCACAGCCACCGCCCTGCCCCGCTTAACCGAAGCCTGCCAGCGAATTTCAAGCTTCTGTAACGCCTTGACGTAAGGCTGTCCTTGTGTCGGAACAAATGAGCTCGCATGTTGTGCGCACGCAACCGATAACGAGGGAGACAAATTTATGAGTGTCACGGAAATTCTGTACACGGCCCACGGCCATGCCATGGGCGGGCGTGCCGGCAAAGGCGCTTCAAGCGACAAAAGGCTGGAAGTCACGCTGAGCGTGCCCGCTGGCCTGGGTGGCGAGGACGGGCCGGGCACCAACCCCGAGCAGCTTTTTGCGGTTGGCTATTCCGCATGCTTCCTCGGCGCGCTGAAAGTTGTGGCTGGCAAGGAAAAACTGCGCCTGCCGGCAGACACCACAGTGGCGGCCGCAATTGGCATCGGCCCGCGTGAGGATGGCGGCGGCTTTGGTATAACCGCTTCGCTCACCATTACCGCCGAAGGCATAGAGAAGGCCAAGCTGGAGGAACTGGTGCAGAAGGCGCATATCGTCTGCCCCTATTCCAACGCGATTCATAAGAGCGTGGACGTTAAGCTGAACGTCGCGTAATTCGCGGGTGGCGCCGTGGAGACAGCTTCACGGCGCCATCATTTCAGGCTGCAGGATCTCAACGCGATTTGTTTGGAGAATGGTGGAGCTAAGCGGAATCGAACCGCTGACCTTCTGCATGCCATGCAGACGCTCTACCAATTGAGCTATAGCCCCGTACCGTTCGGTGGAGGCGCGTATAATCCTGGTTGCGCCGCGCGCGCAAGAGGGGCGCAAAAGAAAAACACCCGCCAGGCCGCCGCCTTCCCCCCGGCGGTAAAACCGGCTAACCCCCGGCAATGGTCAAAGTTCGCTTCGCCCCCAGCCCCACGGGCTACCTGCATGTTGGCAACGCCCGCGCTGCCTTGGTAAATTTTCTTTTTGCCCGGCATGAGGGCGGGCAATTGCTGCTGCGGCTGGACGATACAGACACCGAGCGCGGCCGCCCGGAATATGAGCAGGGGATTTACGATGACCTGCGCTGGCTTGGCATTGAATGGGACGAGCAGGCCCGGCAGTCTGACAGGTTTGTCCGCTATGCGGAGGCCGCCGAGGCACTGAAGGCGGCCGGGCGGCTATACCCTTGTTTCGAGAATGAGGACGAGCTTGCCGCCAAACGCGCGGCGCTTATCAAGCGTAAGCTGCCCCCGATTTATGACCGCGCGGCATTGAACATGACGCCCGAGCAGCGCGCCACCGCCGAGGCCAATGGCAAAAAACCCTATTGGCGCTTCAAGCTTTCTGGCGAGGCGGTGAGCTGGAACGACCTGGTTCTTGGCTCGCGCAACATCAAGCTCACCACTGTGTCAGACCCCGTGTTGATCCGCGCCGACGGCACCCCGCTTTATACGTTCACTTCGGTGGTGGATGATGCGGATATGGGCATCACCCATATTATCCGGGGCGAGGATCATGTCTCCAACACCGCGGTACAGATTGATCTGTTCCGTGCTGTTTCGCGCACGGCTGTTCCCCGCTTCGCGCATCTGCCGCTGATTTCGGGCGGGGATGGCGAAAAGCTTTCCAAGCGCATTGGCTCCATCTCGCTTAAATCGCTGCGCAAGGATGGTATCGAGCCCGCCGCCATCACCGCCTATCTGGCCCGGCTTGGCACCAGCAAAGATGCCGTACCGCTGCCGCTGGCGGAGCTGATTACGCAATTCTCATTGAATGATTTCTCCCGCTCACCGCCGCGGTTTGACGCCGCGCAATTGCTGGGGCTGAACCGCAAGCTGCTGCACCATATGCCGTTTGAGGCCGTGCAGGACCGCCTGCCCGATGGAGCAACACCCGCCTTTTGGGAGACCGTACGCGGTAATCTGGACATGTTGACCGAAGCCCGCCGCTGGTGGGCCGTGGCGTATGGCGAAATTATCACCCCTGAGCTTCTGCCCGAGGCGCTGCCGGTGGTGGTGGCGGCGCAAGCGAGCATGCCGGAGGAGATGACGCCCGAGAGCTGGAAAGCCTGGGCCGCCGCCATTTCTACCGCCACTGGAGCCAAGGGGAAGGCGCTGTACCAGCCGCTGCGCCTGGCGCTGACCGGCGAGGAGCACGGCCCCGAGATGGCACCCCTGCTGGCGCTGATGGGCCATGAGCGCGCGGCAAAGCGCCTTGCCGCCTGCGTTGCCGCCAGCGCCCACCCCGGCTAAAGACAAACCCGGCAAAGAGGAAAGAGCCGCGTGGTCGATATTTTTGACGAAGTTTCAGAGGATCTGCGCCATGAGCGGGCGGTAAATCTCGCCAAACGTTATGGCGGATTGCTGCTG
>JAGXAO010000097.1 GCA_018971565.1 Rhodospirillales bacterium | reverse complement strand
CGGGCGGTGGCGCGAATCACCGTGCCCGCCGGCCATGTGAACCCCGCCGGACCGGCGATGGCGGCGATTGAGCGCGCCGAGATCGCCCTTTCCGAGGCGGAGGATTTTCTGGAACGCCTGGCCGCCGGGGAGGAGGATGACCCCCGCGCCCTGGAAGCCACGGAGGAACGGCTGTTCGCCCTGCGCGCCGCCGCCCGCAAGCATGGCGTGCCAGTGGTGGAACTGCCCGGTTTTTTCCAGGAGTTGCGGGCGCGGCTGGTGGCACTGGAAAGCGGGGTGGCGGATATCGCCGCGCTTACCGCCGAAACCGCCCGGTTGCGCGGAGTGTATATGGAGAAGGCTGCCAGCCTTTCCGGCGCACGCGCCCAGGCGGCGGCCCAGCTGGAAAAAGCCATCGCTGCCGAATTGCCGCCGCTGAAGCTGGAGCGCGCCCGTTTTGTGGTGGAACGCACAATGCTGCCGGAGCCGCAATGGGGCCCGCGCGGGGCGGATGCGATACGCTTCCTCATCGCCACCAACCCTGGCGAGGAGCCAGGGGCTTTGGACAAGATCGCCTCCGGCGGTGAACTCTCCCGCCTGATGCTAGCGATGAAGGTGGTGCTCTCCGCAGGCGCCGACAACGAGACGCTGATTTTTGACGAGGTGGATTCCGGCATTGGCGGCGCCACGGCGGCGGCGGTGGGCGAGCGGCTGGCCCGGGTGGCGGAGGGCGTGCAGGTGCTGGTGGTCACGCACTCCCCGCAAGTGGCGGCGCGCGCGGCAGCACAGATGCGGGTGCAGAAACGCGAATCTGCTGGCCGTGCCGTGACCGAGGTGAAGATACTGGACGAGCCCGCCCGCCGTGAGGAAATTGCCCGCATGCTCTCCGGCGAGAGCGTGACCGAGGCGGCGCGGCAGGCGGCTGAGAGCCTGTTGACGAGATGAACGGCAGAGAGACACTCAACGCGCTGCTGGCGAAAATCGCAGCCGCCAACACCGCTTATCACGAACATGACGCGCCAGAGATTGCGGATGCGGAATATGATGCCCTGCGCCGTGAGGCGGAGGCGATTCTGGCCGCGCACCCGGAATGGCGGGAGGATGCGAAGGCGCTGGCTCAGGTGGGGGCCAAGCCCGCCTCCGGCTTTAAGAAGATCATCCACCGCACGCCGATGCTCTCGCTGGATAATGTATTCGATGCGGCGGAATTCGTGGAGTTCATTGCCCGCATCAGGCGTTTTCTGGGGCTGAAGGGCGAGGCGCTGGAATTTGTGGCTGAGCCGAAGATGGACGGGCTTTCGATTTCCCTCACCTACGAGCACCGCAAATTCGCCCGCGCGGCGACGCGCGGCGATGGCACGGAAGGCGAGGACGTGACCGAAAATATTCTTACCTTGCAGAATTTGCCAAGGGAATTGCCAAAGGACGCGCCGGATTTCATCGAGATCCGTGGCGAGGTTTACATGACCAAGGCGGATTTTCTGGCGCTGAACGCCAGCCAGGCGCGGCAATTCGCCAATCCGCGCAACGCGGCGGCGGGCAGCCTGCGGCAGTTGGATGCTTCCATCACCGCCAAACGCAAGCTCTCGCTGTTCGCCTACGCGCAAGGGGAGAGTTCCGCGCCGGTGGCAAAAACCCATTGGGAATATCTGGAGACTTTAAAACGCTGGGGTTTCGGGGTGAATCCGCTTTCCAGGCGCGTGCCAGAAAATGGGGCGGAAGCCTTCCAGACCGAAATAGGGGAAGCGCGCGCCGCGTTGCCTTACGATATTGATGGCGTGGTTTATAAAATCAACGATCTTGCCTTGCAGAGCCGGCTTGGGTTTGTAGGCCGGGCGCCGCGCTGGGCCGTGGCCTGGAAGTTCCCAGCCGAAAAAGCCAGAACAATTCTGGAGGATATCGAAATCCAGGTGGGGCGCACCGGCGCGCTGACACCCCGCGCGCGGTTGCAGCCGGTGAATGTCGGCGGTGTGCTCGTTACCTATGCCACGCTGCATAACGAGGATGAGATCGCCCGCAAGGATGTGCGGATCGGCGATGTCGTGGAACTTCAGCGCGCGGGTGATGTGATTCCGCAAATTCTCGGCGTACTGAAGCGCGGCGGCGGCGAGGCTTTCAAATTTCCTGGTCACTGCCCCGTCTGCGGCTCGCTGGCCGTGCGGGTGGATGACGATGTGGTGCGCCGCTGCACCGGCGGACTTACCTGCCCGGCGCAAATGGTGGAGCGGCTGATCCATTTCTGCTCGCGCGGTGCGTTCGACATTGAGGGCATGGGTGAAAAGACCGTGCGGGAATTCCACGAGGCCGGGCTGCTGCGCGGTGCGCCGGATATTTTCGCGCTGCCCGCGCATGAGGCGGAGATTGCCCGGCGCGAGGGCTGGGGCGAGGTTTCGGCGGCCAAGCTCTCGGCAGCCATCGCGTCCCGCCAGAGGATCGGGCTGGCGCGGTTCATCTTCGCGCTTGGCATAAGGCGTATCGGCGAGAACAACGCCAAGCTGCTCGCCCGGCATTACGGTTCCTACGCGCAATGGAAGGAGGCGATGCTGGCGGCGCAAATTATCGGCTCTGATGCACGGCTGGAACTAGGCTCCATCTCCGGCATCGGCCCGGCCATCGCGCAGGATTTGCTGGCGTTTTTCGCCGAGGACCATAACCTCGCCACGCTGGAAGGGTTGGAACGGGCGGTGCTGGTGCAAGATGAGGAAGCCGCCGCGGCGATTGATTCGCCCCTGGCGGGCAAGGTGATGGTGTTCACCGGCACGCTCTCCATGGCCAGGCCCGAGGCGAAAGCCCGTGCCGAGGCGCTGGGTGCGAAGGTGACCGAATCCGTCTCCAAGAAAACCGATTACGTGGTGGTGGGCGAGGATGCCGGTTCCAAGGCCAAGAAGGCAACTGAACTTGGCCTGACCATCCTCACCGAGCAGCAATTCCGCGATCTGGCGGGGCTCTGAACACCATGGAACAGGCTCTCTCCGCGTTTCTCCTTTCCTTTCCGGCGCTGTTCTCCATCATCAACCCGCTTGGCGGCGCCATCATCTTTCATGAGGTGACGAGCGAGCAGGGCACGGCGCAACGGCAGGCTTTGGCCCGGCGGGTAGCGATTTATTCCTTTCTGGTGATGATGTCCGCGCTGCTGGCGGGCACCTATATATTGAATTTCTTCGGCATCTCGATGAACGCGTTGCGGATCGCGGGCGGCTTGGTGGTTTCCGTGCGGGCCTATGAAATGCTGAACGCGCCGGACAACACCACCCGGCGCAAGCAGAAGGATGCCGAACCGGTGAACGCCGCCGCCGAGGAGGATCTGGCGGGCTATGCCTTCTTCCCGCTTACTTTGCCGTTTACCACCGGGCCGGGCACCATCGCCGTTACCATCTCGCTTGCCACCGGCCGGCCGGATAATGTCTCCGCCGCGTGGGTTTTCTATGCGGCGGATTCGCTGGCCGTGCTGGCCAATGCCGGGCTCATCTGGGCCTGTTACAGCGCATCCGAGCGCATGGTGCGGGTGCTGGGCCATTCCGGGCAGGTGGTCGTCTCCCGCATAGCGGCGTTTCTGCTGCTCGGCATCGGGGTGCAGATCGCCATTACCGGGCTGGTGCCAGTGTTGCACCAGGCGCTGGCCGGGTAGGCGAAACGCGCGGCAGACAAATTAATAAGCCACGTTATTATCCCGCCCGTTATGGGCACGGAATACGAACGCGATTTGCTGGTGTTGATGATGGTGGTGGCGCGGCTGACCCGTGTGGAAGCCGACCGCCGTGCCCGCCAGTATGGGATGACCCGCGCGCAATGGGGCATATTGAAGCAGGTCCATTTCAACCCTGGCCTCACCCAGAAGGAACTGGCGGGGTTGCTGGAGGTGGAGCCGATTACCGTTGCCCGGCTGGTGGACCGGCTGGAGAAGGCGGAACTGGTGGAACGCCGGGCAGATTCGCACGACCGGCGTATCTGGCGCCTGCACCTGCGCCCCGCCGCCACCCCGCATATCGAAGAGATCGACCGCCAGCGCCAGGACATTTCCGCTTACATCACGGCGGGGCTGTCCGATGCCGACCGCGAGGTGGTGATGCAGGCATTGACACTCATGAAGGCCAATCTGCTGCGCGGGCCAGACGTCCCGCCGCTTGGGGCCTGTGAAGCAGATTCGAGGAGAATATCCGATGTCTCAATCCAACACGGTGACGCGGGAGCAGCCGGAGCAACGTCTGGCGGTTAAGGCGGCAAGCCCAGCGCGCCGCTCCCTGCTGCGCCCGGTATTGATGATCGGCGGGGTGGTGCTGGTGGCGTTGGCCTGCCTGCTCTACTGGTTGTTTGGCGGGCGTTACATGTCCACCGACGATTCCTACGTGGATGCCGCAAAAGTCTCTCTTTCCACCGATGTCACCGGGTTGGTCGGCGCGGTTTATGTTCGGGACAACCAGCATGTTTCCGCCGGGCAGCCGCTTTTCGCGCTGGGCCAGCATGGTTTTGCCATAGCGGTGGCGGCGGCCCAGGCCCAGCTTGCCCAGGCGGTGCTGGATATTAACGCCGCCAAACATGGCTACCAGATGGCCCAGGCGCAGATTGCCGAACAACAGGCTTTGGTGGAAAAAGACAAGGCAGACCTTGCCCGCTATGCCGCCGTGGTCGCCAGTGGCGGTGCCACCAGGGCGCAATACGACGACGCACGGTTTGCGCTTCAGGGCGATGAGGCGAAATTACAGCAGATGCAGGCCGCCGCTGGGCAGCAGCTTGCGAAGCTGAGCGGCAATGCGGATATCGATCCCGCGAAGACACCGGAATACCTCAACGCCCTGGCGAACCTCAATCAGGCGCTGCTCAACCAGCGCCATAGCATCGTGCGTGCGCCGTTCTCGGGCACGGTAACACAGGTGGAGCAGCTTCAGCCCGGCATGCTGCTGGCCGCTGGCACCGCCGCGTTCGGGCTGGTCTCTGATTCGGATATTTTCGTCACTGCGCAGCCGAAAGAAGACCAGCTGACCTGGGTGCGCCCCGGCCAGAGCGTGAATATCTCGGTCGATACCTATCCCGGCCAGCAATGGAAGGGTGAGGTGGAGAGCATTGCCCCGAATTCTGGCTCCGAGTTCTCCGTGCTGCCGGCGCAGAATTCCTCCGGCAACTGGGTGAAGGTGGTGCAGCGTATTCCGGTGCGGATCAAGATTCTCTCCGGCCCCGCGGATATGATGCTGCGCGCCGGGATGAGCACCGAGATTTCCATCGACACGCATCATCACCGGCACCTCGCGGACCTGTTCTGATGGCTGAAGCCGCAACCCCGGAGGTTGCCAATCGCGGTGTCATCACAATCTGCCTGATGATCGCGACGCTGATGCAGGCGCTGGATTCCACCATCGCCAATGTAGCACTGCCCTATATGCAGGGTTCGCTCTCGGCCTCTTACGACCAGATCACCTGGGTGCTCACCTCCTATGTCGTCACCGCCGCGATTATGACAGCACCCGTTGGGTGGCTGGCGGCGCGGTTTGGCACGAAGCAGCTTTTCATCACCTGTCTCGTCGGTTTCACCCTCACCTCCATGCTCTGCGGCATCGCGCAATCACTAACCGAGATGGTGCTCTACCGGCTGTTGCAGGGCGCGTTTGGCGCGGCACTGGTGCCGCTTTCACAATCGACCATGCTGAACATCTACCCGGCCGAGCAGCGCGGGGCGGCCATGTCCATCTGGGGCATGGGGGTGATGGTGGGGCCGATTCTGGGGCCCACATTGGGCGGCTACCTCACCGAGGATTTCAACTGGCGTTACGTGTTTTTCGTCAACCTGCCCTTTGGCATCGCGGCGGTGGCGGGGCTGGCCTTGCTTATGCCCGGCGGCAAGCAGCGCCAGGCGCAGGGCGGGTTCGACTGGACAGGATTTGCCGTGCTCTCGCTGGGCCTGGGCGCGCTGCAACTGGCGCTGGACCGTGGCGAGCAGTTGGACTGGCTGAGTTCCACCACCATCATTGCGGCCTTCGTGCTGGCTGGGCTCGGCTTCTATCTGTTCATCGTGCACATGCTCACCGCACGCCGCACCTTCATCCCGCGCGAGATTTTCAAGGACTGGAATTTTATCGCCGGTCTCATCATCATGTTCCTGGTTGGCATGGTGCTGCTGGCGTCATCGGCGCTGCTGGCGCCTTACCTGGAAAACCTCGACAATTATCCGGTTGCCACGGCGGGGCTGGTGATGGCGCCGCGCGGGCTTGGCACCATGTTCGCCATGATGGTCTCGGGCAAGTTGACCAACCGCATCGACCCCAGGCTGTTGATGCTGTTCGGCTACCTGCTGCTCGGGCTCTCGCTGTTCATGCAGGAGGGCTGGACGCCCGATACAGGCGAAACCTACATGGTCACCACCATCATCGTGCAGGGAGCGGGGCTCGGCTTCGTGTTCGTGCCCTTGCAGGTGGCGGCCTTCTATACGCTGGAACCCGCCTTGCGGACCCAGGGTGCGGCATTGCTCAGCCTGCTGCGGAATGTGGGCAGCGCCATCGGCATTTCCATCACCTCGGCCCTGCTCGCCCGCATGACGATTTATGAACACGCCAATCTGATGGTGCATATCACGCCGTTCTCGCGCGTATTGCAGGCGGGCGGGGCGGTGAGCCGGATATGGAACCCGGCCACGAAAAGCGGCGCCGCGCAGCTTGATTCACTGGTCACCACCCAGGCGCAGATTATTGCGTATATGGACGATTACAAGTTCATGTTTCTGGCTACGATGCCCGCGGCACTTTGCCTGCTGCTGATGCGCGGCGCACCCCGCGCGGGGGCGCCAAAATCATCGCCCCCTAAAGCGCCTTCGCCAGTTCAGGAAGCAAGGTGAAAAGATCGCCCACCAGGCCGTAATCGGCGACCTGGAAAATCGGTGCGTCCTCATCCTTATTGATGGCGACGATGATTTTTGAATCCTTCATACCCGCCAGATGCTGGATGGCGCCGGAAATTCCCACCGCGATGTATAACTCAGGCGCCACGATCTTGCCGGTTTGGCCAACCTGATAGTCATTCGGCACGAAACCGGCATCCACCGCCGCGCGGGAAGCACCCACAGCCGCCCCCAGCCTGTCCGCGATCGGCTCGATCAGCTTGGTGAAGTTTTCACCATTCTGCATGCCGCGCCCGCCGGAGATGAT
>JAGXAO010000096.1 GCA_018971565.1 Rhodospirillales bacterium | reverse complement strand
GTAAGGTTCGCGTGACGCGTCATGCGCGTGAGGGAGTGGGCGGGGTGGCGCGTGATGCGTGCCCGCACGCGAGGGCAAATTCAGATCATCTGCCCAACGCATAGACAGTAGATTGTCAGTACGCGCCTTTTCAGGCTCGTCAAAAACACCGAAATTTCCAATGAAATCAATGGCGTCCCCAAGGGGATTCGAACCCCTGTTACCGCCGTGAAAGGGCGGTGTCCTGGGCCTCTAGACGATGGGGACTAAAGGCGGGGCGCTGGTACGATGCCCAGGCAGGCACGTCAAGCGGGCGCGGCATCGGAGATGAAAAAACCTGCCGAAACCCTGCCCTGCCAAAATTCGGCCCGCAGATGCCCGGCGAGATGCAAAGGCGCACCGCCCGCACGGCTCAGGGCTTCGGCCAAAGGCCCCTCTTTGGCGCGGAACAAAAGTGCCTTTAACCGTCCACCCCCCTCGCCTTCCACCATCAAACGGATGGTATTGCCGTCCTTGCCGATTCGGTCTGTCTTCACCACCCGTGCACGAGGCAGTACAAACAACGGCTCCTCATTGCCGGTGCCAAACGGCCCTAACCGGGACACCATCTGCGCCAGGGCGGCATCCGCCCCGGCCACGCCCAGCACACCATCCAGCACCAGTTCGGCGCTGGGCGGCAGCAGGGCCGCGCCGGCCAGCCTGTCGTTCAAGAACTCATGGAAAGTGGAAAGTGCCGTCTCAGGCACGGAAAACCCCGCCGCCATGGCGTGGCCGCCGCCAGTTGCCAGAATTCCGCTCTGCCGCGCGGCAATCACCGCCGCTCCCAGATCAATCCCCGGCACAGACCGGCCAGACCCCTTGGCCATACCGTCCATAATGCCCGCCACAAGCGCCGGGCGGTTAAACCGCTCCTTCACCCGTCCCGCCACAATCCCCACCACGCCAGGGTGCCACCCTTCCTGCGCCAGCAGAATAATGCCATGCCCGCCCGCCACCTGGGCCTCGGCACGGGCCATCGCATCGCTTGAGATCCCCGCCTCCACACCCTGGCGCTGCTTGTTCACCGCGTCCAATGCCTGGGCCAGTTCGGTGGCCAGCTCCATATCCTCGGCCAGTAGCAGCCGCAGCCCCATATCCGCCTCGGCAATGCGGCCGGAGGCATTAATGCGCGGCCCCAGCATAAACCCGCAATGCATGGCGGTGGGGGCTTCGGTCAGCTTCGCCACGTCCAGCAGTGCTGCCACACCTGGCCGGGCGCGGCGCGCCATCACCTTCAGCCCTTGAATCACGAACGCCCGGTTCAACCCCGCCAGCGGCATCACGTCGCAAATCGTCGCAAGCGCCACCAGGTCAAGAAACTCCCGCAGATCCGGCTCCGCTCGTTCCACGAAAAAACCTCGGCGGCGCAATGTGCGCAGCAGCGCCACGGCGGTAATAAACGCCACCGCAGCCGCACAGATTGCCCGCAGGCCAGAGGGACAATCCAGCCGGTTCGGGTTCACCGTGGCGCGAATAGGCGGCGGCGGTCCTTCGGATTTATGGTGGTCCAGCACCACAATATCCACGGCGTTATGCAGCGGCGCAAAGGCACTGTGCGCAGACGTTCCACAGTCCACGCACACAATCAGCTTGGCCCCACGCCCCGCCATGGCCCGCAGCGCCGCGGTATTCGGGCCATAGCCCTCCGTCAGCCGGTCCGGCACATGGTATGTCACCTCGCAACCCAACTGGCGCAGCAGCGTCACCATCAGCGCAGTGGAGCAAGCACCATCCACATCGTAATCGCCGAATACCCCCACCATCTCGCCCTGCATCACGGCATCAGCCAGGCGGGCGGCGGCCACATCCATATCCACCAGGCTGGAGGGGTCTGGCAGCATCGCCCGCAGCGTCGGGTCCAAAAAGGCGGGGGCATGGTCAATGGTCACGCCGCGCGCGGCCAGCAGGCGGCCCATCAGCTCAGGAACCCCTAACTGCTGCGCCAGCCCTTCGCCCTGGCGGTCTTGCTGCCCCGGCCGCCAGATCCAGCTTTTACCGGAGAGGCTTTGGGTAATGCCGAAAACATTTGAATCCATTTTACCGGTTCAGCCCGCCCCCCCGAGTCGAAGCAAGGCCGTCAATGGACCAGCACATAATGCACTGTGTACCGCACCTCCACATGGCTGTCCTTTGCATCGGGCGGAAAGCGCGGCAGCGTATTGTCACTAAAGAGCTGCTCCCAAGCTTGGTCAAGAAACGGCGAACCCGCGGAATCCAGCAATTTCAGCCCGGTCACATGGCCGTTGCGGTCCACGGTGAATTCCACCGTTGCGGTGCCTTCTTGCCCTTGCTCCGCCGCCGCTTGCGGATAATAGGCATGGTCTTGCACCCATTTCGTCAATGCCGCATCCCAATCGGCTCCGGCATCGCCCTTCACCGAAAAATCGGAGGCTGTCGCCGCCTGTGCATCAGAGGTCGGCAGCGAGAAATTCATCCCCCTTGGCGCTTGCGGCACGGGTGGCGCCACTGGCGAAACATTGCCGTAGTTCATGCCATTCAAAAACACGTATTTCTGCTGTTCAGGCGGTGCGTGGCGCGGGTGCGAACGCTGCGGTGCCGGGTGCGGATGCGGCATGGGGGGCGGGTTAGGCAGTGCGGTAAGGGGCATATCCGGCACCTGCACTTCATCCTCGGTCGCCGCCTGAGCCTGTTCCTGCGGCGACGCCTGGGCCGGGGGGGGCGGGGGCAGCGGCGCCTGCGCCGTTTGCGGTGGCCCAGGGGTGGCCTTCGGTGCGGTAGCTTGCTGGGTGCTGCCGCCATTGTTGAATACCACGGAAACGCCAGGCGGGCTTTGCAGCTCCTCCTGCGGCGGCTTTACGTGGATGAGCAGCAAAGCGGCAATAGCCAGCACATGCAACAACAGCGCTGCACCCCAGGCCCACGGGTTGCGGCGCAGCTTTTGCGGCGGCGGGGCCAGATGCTCCCCTGCCACAAGCAGCTCAGCCCCCTCGGGGGCGGCCTTGGCTTCAGTAACCGGGGGAATAATAGCCCGGTGGTGGTGGCGCATAATAGGCTGGCGGCGCGTAATAAGCCGGCGCAGCGGGCTGTTGAATCGATTCGCCATGTCCCACCATGCATTGCGCGTAGGCCACATCATAACGGCCCTGGAGGGAGTCCGCTGTCGCCTGGGTATTATTACCCGCTGTCGCCGCGCCGCCAAGCAGGCCCGCACCGGCACCCACGGCCGCCCCGGCGCCCACATTCCCCGCCAGGGAGCCCAAGGCAGCCCCCACACCGGCGCCGATCAGCGTTCCTGCCGCGGCCGTCATCGTGGAATTGTTTTGCGATGCCTGCGCCACCTGCCCGCCATTGGGCATCTGAGACGATGCGTAGCTCTTGCAATACGCATCATCCGCCTGGAATTCATTCCAACTCTTTCCCTGGCCCGGCATGGCCACCACCGTGGGCTGGTTCGGCGTTACCGCCGTGCACGCCCCCAGCGCCAACATGGGCACCAGCGCAATCCCTGTTATCTTTCTCAGCATCTTGAACTCCCGTGCAAGACAAACGTTAATAACCTTACCAATCCTAGGCTCGGCCCTGTGTCGTAACAACGCGGGAACCGGCAAGGTTACAATTCGTAGCGCTGGGCCAATTATCAACGCATTACGGCAAAATCAGGGTTTATCCCCCTTCCGCCACGCTTTTCAGAAAATCCTTCACCTTGGCGAAGAACCCTTCATGCTCCGGGCTACCCGAGTGATCCCCGGCGGATTCCTGCTCGAATGTCTCCAGTAATTCGCGCTGCCGCTTAGTCAGGTTCTGCGGGGTTTCCACCGCCACCTGGATATACATATCCCCCCGCTGGGTAGACCGCAGCACCGAGAACCCCTTGCTCCGCAGCCGGAACTGGTCGCCCGATTGGGTGCCAGCCGGAATTTTCACCTTAGCGGCGGTGCCGTCTATCGCGGGCACCTCAATTTCGCCACCCAGCGCCGCCTGAGCCATACGCAGCGGCACGCGGCAGAAAATATTCGCCCCGTCGCGCTGAAAAATCGGGTGCTGGCGGATGGCGATATGCACATAAAGGTCGCCAGGCGCCGCCCCGCGCGGCCCGGCCTCGCCCTCACCTGAAAGCCTTATGCGCGTGCCGTCTTCCACCCCCGCCGGTATCTGCACCGCCAGCGTGCGCTCGCGCGGCACCGTACCAGCCCCGGAGCACACACGGCATGGGTTGCGTACCACGCGCCCGGCGCCGCCGCAGGTAGGGCAAGTGCGCTCCACTACGAAGAAACCTTGCTGTGCGCGCACCCGGCCCGCCCCGCCGCACGTCGCGCAATTTTCCGCGCTGGCGTTTTTATCCGCCGAGCCGCTGCCGTTACACGCATCGCAGGCCATGCGGGTGGCCACGCGCACATTCGCCTTGGTGCCGGTATAAGCCTGGGTGAGGTCAATCTCGACCGCGGCTTTAATGTCGGCCCCGGTCTGCGCGCCACCGCCGCCACCGCCGCCGCGCCGCCCGCCACCAAACATCTGCTCGAAAATATCGCCGAGCCCGCCCTCGAACCCGAACCCGCCGCCGCCAAAACCACCGCCGCCCATGCCGCCATTCTCAAAGGCCGCATGGCCATAGCGGTCATAGGCCGCGCGCTTCTGCTCGTCCTTCAGGATATCATAGGCTTCGTTGAGTTCCTTGAACTTCTGCTCAGCCTTGGCATCGCCGGGGTTGCGGTCCGGGTGATGCTGCATCGCCAGCTTGCGGTAGGCCTTCTTCAGCTCATCGGCGCTGGCACCGCGCTCAACCATCAGCACGGCATAGTAATCAGCTTTAGCCATGATGGCGCTCAATCCCTCGAAATGCGGAAAAGTCCCGGAGCATTCGCCCCGGGACCCTGTCAGTCACATCAAATCCGGCTCACGCGGATTTGTTCTTGTCGTCAACGTCCTCAAAATCGGCGTCCACAACTTTCTCGCCATTCGGCCCGGCGCTCTCAGCCCCGGGCTGCGGCCCTGCCTCGGCTTGCGCCTTGTACATCGCCTCGCCAATCTTCATGGCCACCTGAGTCAACTTCTCGTTAGCCGCCTTCACTGCCTCGGCATCTCCACCTTCCAGGGCGGCTTTCGCTTCCGCAATCGCGGCCTCGGCCTCGGCCTTGTCGGCTACGGCCACTTTGTCGCCGCCTTCCTTCAAGGTTTTTTCAACCTGGTTGATCATGCCTTCAGTCTGGTTACGGGCTTCCACCGCCTCGCGCCGCGCCTTGTCGGCCGCCGCATTTTCCTCGGCATCACGCACCATGCGTTCGATGTCTGCGTCGGAAAGACCGCCAGAAGCCTGAATGCGTATCTGCTGCTCCTTGCCGGTCGCTTTATCCTTGGCCGAAACAGAGACAATACCGTTCGCATCGATGTCGAAAGCAACTTCGATCTGCGGCACGCCACGCGGTGCGGCGGGAATGCCTTGCAAGTCGAAATTACCCAGCAGCTTGTTATCCGCGGCCATCTCGCGTTCACCCTGGAACACTTTAATGGTCACGGCCGTCTGGCCATCCTCGGCGGTGGAGAAAGTCTGGCTCTTTTTCGTCGGGATAGTCGTGTTGCGGTCGATGAGGCGCGTGAACACACCCCCCAGCGTCTCAATGCCCAGCGAAAGCGGGGTCACGTCCAGCAGCAGAACGTCCTTCACGTCGCCCTTCAGCACACCGCCCTGAATCGCCGCGCCAATCGCCACAACCTCGTCCGGGTTCACGTTGCGGGCAGGCTCCTTGCCAAAGAAGCTCTTCACCGCCTCGATCACCTTTGGCATACGGGTCATGCCGCCCACCAGGATCACCTCCGAAATCTCACCGGCGGTCACACCGGCATCCTTCAGCGCCGCCCTACAGGGAGCAAGAGTACGCTCGATCAGATCGTCAACCAGGCTTTCCAGCTTCGCGCGGGAGAGCTTCAACACCAGATGCTTCGGCCCGGAGGCGTCGGCGGTGATGAAGGGCAGATTGATCTCGGTTTCCTTGGAGGAGGACAGCTCGATCTTCGCCTTCTCCGCCGCTTCCTTCAGCCGTTGCAGGGCCAGCTTGTCCTTGCGCAGATCAATGCCCTGGTCCTTCTTGAACTCATCAGCCAGGTAATCGATGACGCGCGCGTCGAAATCCTCACCACCCAGGAAGGTGTCACCATTGGTGGATTTCACCTCGAACACGCCGTCGCCCAGCTCCAGCACGGAAACGTCGAACGTGCCGCCGCCAAGGTCATACACCGCGATGGTCCCGGCGTTCTTCTTGTCCATGCCGTAAGCAAGTGCTGCCGCCGTCGGCTCGTTGATGATGCGCAGCACGTCCAGCCCGGCGATCTTGCCGGCATCCTTGGTTGCCTGGCGCTGGGCGTCATTAAAATAAGCCGGCACGGTAATCACCGCCTGGGTCACGCTCTCGCCCAGATACGCCTCGGCGGTCTCCTTCATCTTGGTGAGGATGTAGGACGACACCTGCGAGGGGGAATATTTCTCGCTGCGCGCCTGCACCCAGGCATCGCCGTTGTCACCTTTAACGATCTCATAGGGCACCAGCCCCTTATCCTTGGCCACGGTCGGGTCTTCGTAACGGCGGCCGATCAGGCGCTTCACCGCGAACAGCGTGTTGGTGGGGTTGGTCACGGCCTGGCGCTTGGCACTCTGCCCCACCAGCCGCTCACCGGAATCGGCGAATGCCACCATGGAGGGCGTGGTGCGCGCCCCCTCGGTATTTTCGATCACGCGGACATCCTTGCCTTCCAGCACCGCCACGCAGGAATTGGTGGTGCCGAGGTCAATACCTATCACTTTGCTCATTAAATTCGCTCCTTTGCAGCGGGTAGCCACGGCCCGAAGCACCGGAGCCACCCCTTGAGATGAGCCCTATCTATTCACTGAAACGCCGGGGCACAAGAGCGGAATTAGGGCGTTTTCGTGGCCACAAGCCAAGCGGGGCGGAGCCATTCTCCGCCCCAGCGCATTTTACGCGCTCATCGCTTCCGGCGCGTGGCGGGTGCGCTTGGTCACCAGCTTGTTCAGCGCGTGGATATAGGCGCGCACGGCGGCCACGATCGTATCCGTATCCGCCCCCTGCCCGTCCACGCTCTTGCCGTCCTCGGCCAGGCGCACGGTGCAGCGGGCCTGAGCGTCCGTACCCTCAGTCACCGCGCCCACGGAAAACAACTGCAACTCCGCACTATGCGGGAA
>JAGXAO010000095.1 GCA_018971565.1 Rhodospirillales bacterium | reverse complement strand
CAGATTTGGAGAAACCGATGAGCACGACGACTGAAAAAAAACTGAGCAAAGGCCAGATGGCTTACGAGCAGGAGCGCGCCAAGAAGGCGGGCAAGAGCCTGGACGAGTGGATGAAGCACAAGGCCAGGCTGGCAGCCGAGGAGGCAAAGAAGGCCGAGGCGAAGCCGGAAAAGAAAAAAGGCTTCATGTCCCGTTTTCTGGATAAGGCGCACAAGCCAATATAAGCCCGACCTCAACCCAATAAAAAAGCAGGCCATCTGGCCTGCTTTTTCGTATCAATCCCAGGAAGGGTGAGGATTACTCCTCGCCCTCATCCTGTGCCGCAACTTCCGGCTTCGGGCCAGAATCCTGCCCTTTGGCGGAAACATCACGGTCGATCAACTCAATCACGGCCATATCCGCCGCATCGCCGTAGCGCATGCCAGCCTTCAGCACGCGGGTATAACCACCGGAACGGGTCTTGTAGCGGGTGGCCAGGGCGTCGAACAGCTTGGCGACGATGGATTCGTCACGCAGCTGGTCATAAGCTTGGCGGCGCGCATGAAGACCACCGCGCTTGCCCAAGGTGATGAGCTTCTCGGCAACCGGACGCAGCTCCTTAGCTTTCGGCAGAGTGGTGGTGATCTGCTCGTGCTTGATCAGCGCGACCGCCATGTTGCGGAACATGGCTTGGCGGTGGGAGGAAGTTACGCCGAGTTTCCGGCCGGCAATTCCGTGACGCATGATGAGGTGTTCCTGGTTAGACGATAGTTAGAAAGGTTGGTCGGAGCGTTTGGCCAGCTCCTCGATATTCTCAGGCGGCCAGTCAGGCACATTCATACCCAAGGAGAGCCCCATCGCCGTTAACACTTCCTTGATCTCGTTCAAGGATTTGCGCCCGAAATTCGGAGTGCGCAGCATCTCCTGTTCGCTCTTCTGCACTAGATCGCCAATATAAACGATATTGTCGTTCTTGAGGCAGTTGGCGGACCGGACGGAAAGCTCCAGCTCGTCCACCTTGCGCAGCAGGTTGGGGTTGAAGGGCAGCTCGATCCGCGGCTCCTCGGGGCGCGCGCGCTGCGGCTCCTCGAAGTTCACGAACATCGAAAGCTGGTCTTGCAGGATCCGGGCGGCGAGCGCCACGGAATCCTCCGGCGTCAAGGCGCCGTTGGTCTCAACCTCAAGAATCAGCTTGTCGTAATCGGTCACCTGACCAACACGGGTTTTTTCCACCTTGTAGGAGACGCGCTTAACCGGGGAATAAATCGCATCGACGGGGATCAACCCAATCGGCGCGTCTTCCGGGCGGTTATTGGCAGCTGGCTCGTAACCACGGCCGTTATTCACGGTGAATTCCATGCCCAGCGTGGCGCCATCATCCAACGTGCAGAGCACGAGATCCGGATTCATGATCTCAATGTCATGCCCGGCCTGGATCTGCCCAGCCTTGATCTCGCCAGGGCCAGTGGCGGTGAGCACCATGCGCTTCGGCCCCTCGCCATGCATCTTCACAGCAAGCTGCTTGATGTTCAGCACGATGTCCGTCACGTCCTCGCGCACACCGGCGAGGGTGGAGAATTCATGCAGCACGCCGTCGATCCGCACAGCGGTGACGGCCGCCCCCTGCAGAGAGGAGAGCAGGATACGCCGCAGCGAATTACCTAGCGTCATGCCAAAGCCGCGTTCCAGCGGCTCGGCGATGATGGTGGCAACGCGCGAGGCATCGGACCCGAACTCAACATCGAGCTGTTCCGGCTTAATCAGCGTCTGCCAATTCCGCTGTAGCGACAAATTCGACTCTTTCAACATCTACCCCTCCGGCCGTGAGGCGGTGAGGAGAACACCGCCGGGCAAGCCTTACAGAAAATACGATTCCGGCGAATTAGACGCGGCGGCGCTTGCGCGGCCGGCAGCCATTATGCGGAATCGGCGTGAGGTCACGAATCGCGGAAATCTGGAAGCCAACAGCCTGAAGGGCGCGCAGCGCGCTCTCACGCCCCGACCCAGGGCCGCTCACTTCGATCTCCAGCATTTCCATCCCATGCTCGCGGGCTTTGCGGCCAGCGTCTTCCGCGGCAACCTGCGCCGCGTAAGGGGTGGATTTGCGGCTACCTTTAAAACCCTGGGAACCAGACGACGACCAGGCAATGGTGTTACCCTGCGCATCGGTGATGTTAACCATGGTATTGTTGAAGCTGGCGAGAACGTGCGCGACACCGGAGATGATGTTCTTGCGCTCTTTTTTGCGTGGGCTTCTGGAGGCGGGCTTCGCCATGTCTGTCTGATCCTATGTCTAGGGAGGTGTTTAGCGCGTAACTTTCTTCTTGCCGGCGATCGCCACGGCCTTGCCCTTGCGGGTGCGGGCGTTGGTGTGGGTGCGCTGGCCGCGGACCGGCAGACCCTTACGATGGCGCAGGCCACGGTAGCAGCCGAGATCCATCAGACGCTTGATGTTCATCGCCACTTCACGGCGCAGATCGCCCTCGACGCGGAAATCCTTGTCGATGGTTTCGCGCAGCCGCAGAATTTCATCATCGGAGAGCTGATTAACGCGGCGTTCATCCGGAATGCCAAGCTGGGTGCAGATTTCCTGCGCCTTGGCCGGGCCAATGCCATAGATGTAACGAAGGCTAATCACGACACGCTTGTTCGTGGGAATGTTTACGCCGGCAATACGCGCCACCTGGTCTCTCCTGAACTCAAGGGACCTCTCCCGAGGTCATAACAAGTAGCGGCGCCCCACCCGGGAGCGCCGCGAAAGCGGGTTATAGCGTCAGCCGATTCAGAGTCAACGACCTTCAATCAAATTTTCGTGATCAAAGCCTTGAATCAGCCAAGCCTAAGAAACTTAAGCCGCGGCAACCCCCAGACCGCGCAAAACCTCCTCAATCTGCGCCTCAACTTCATCCATTTCGGCCATGCCGTCGACGGTAAAAAGTCGCTTGCGCGCATTATAATAAGGCAGAATCGGCGCGGTCTGGGCGTTATAAGCCTCCAGCCTTGCATGAACGGTCTCCGCCTTATCGTCTGGCCGGCGGGTGAATGCGGTGCTGCCGCATACGTCGCACACGCCCTTTACTTTGGGTTGCTTGAACGTGTCGTGATAGCCAGCACCACATTTTGCGCAGCTGAACCGGCCGGAGATGCGTTCCACCAGAATCGCCTCGTCCACCTTCAGCTCGATCACCGCATCCAAATCCACCGCCTGCTCGTGCAGCAGCTTATCCAGCGCTTCAGCCTGGGGAACCGTGCGGGGGAAGCCATCCAAAATAAAGCCCTTCGCGCAGTCCGGCCGTTTGATGCGCTCGCCGATCATGCGGATCAGGATATCGTCGGAGACCAGCTTGCCGGCATCCATGATGCTTTTCGCCTCAAGGCCAATCGGTGTGCCAGCCTTTACCTCCGCCCGGAGCATGTCGCCCGTGGAGATTTGCGCCACGCCATAACGAGTCTCCAGCAGCTTAGACTGTGTGCCCTTCCCCGCACCCGGAGGCCCCAGCAAAATCAACTCCACGGCGTCTCTCTCCTTATTTGCGGGCTTTACCGCGCCCCTTGCGAAGCAGCCCTTGGTATTGGTGTGCAAGCAGATGAGAATAGATCTGCGTCATCGTATCCATTGTAACGGAGACGATAATCAGAAGGGATGTGCCGCCGAAATAAAATGGCAGGGCGTAATGGCTCATCGCAAAGTCCGGAATCAGGCAGACCACGACAAGATAGAAAGCGCCGATGGCGGTAAGGCGGGTGAGCACCGTGTCAAAATACCGCGCGGTGTTTGAGCCAGGACGGATACCCGGAATAAACGCACCGTTTTTCTTCAAATTTTCAGCGGTTTCTTCCGGGTTAAAGGCGATCGCCGCCCAGACAAAGGAAAACCCGATAATCAAGCTCGCGAAAAGCAGATAGTAAACCGGCTGGCCCCGGGCAATGAAATGCGCGGCGCCTTGCAGCCAACCAGGCCCACCGGCGGAAAAACCAATAAGCGTGGCTGGGATAACAAGCAGCGATGAGGCAAAAATCGGCGGCATCACGCCCGAGGCATTAACCTTCAGCGGCATATAATTCGCCTCACCGCCAGAAACTTTCTGGCCCATCTGGCGTTTGGGATGCTGCACCAGAATACGGCGCTGTGCGCGCTCCATGAACACCACGAAGCCGATGATAAGCAAAGCCACAATAAAAATGATGATGATGAAGAAGGTGGAAAGCGCGCCGGTGGAGCCAAGCTCCAGGATATTGGCGACAGCCACGGGCATGTTTGCAACAATACCTGCGAAAATAATAAGGCTGGAGCCATTGCCGATGCCGCGCGAGGTGATCTGCTCACCCAGCCACATCACAAATACCGTGCCGCCGACCAGCGTTACCACCGCCGTGAAGATAAAGAAAAACCCAGGGTCGATAACCGCGGCACCCGCCGCGCCATGCACACGCTCAAGGCTTACGGCAATGCCATAGGCCTGCGCCGTGGCAATGAAAACGGTGAGATAGCGGGTATATTGGTTGATCCGCTGACGGCCGGAATCGCCCTCTTTCTTTATCGCCTCAAGCGCCGGGATGGTGGAGCTCATCAACTGAATGATGATGGAAGCGCTGATGTATGGAAGGATATTCAGCGCGAAGATGGTCATGCGCCCCAACGCGCCACCTGTGAACATGTTGAACATGCCCAAAAGGCCGGAGCCATTCTGCGTCATCAGCTGCGCCATCACCGCGCCATCAATACCCGGCACCGGAATGTAGGTACCCAGACGGAAGATGATCAACGCGCCCAAGGTGAAGAGGATGCGTTTGTGAAGGCCCGTGGCCTTGCTGAACCCGCTCAGGTTCATGCCGGCGGCCATCTGTTCTGCGGCGGAAGCCATATCCTATCCCTTATTCCATAAAAAACGGCGCTTGCCGGTGCGTCACACAACTGGCAAGCGCCGATCCATCAGCGCCAATTTGCCGGTTTTCCCGGCTGAGGCAAGCCAAATTACGCGGCGGACTCTTCAGCCTTGCCACCCAGGGTGGTAACCTTGCCGCCAGCTTGCTCTACAGCCGCAACAGCGGCGGCAGAGGCGCCGGAAACTTCAAGGGTGACAGCCTTGGAAATAGAACCGCGTGCCAGCAGGCGTACGCCATCTGCCTTGTTCAGCCGAACCACACCAGCTTCGGCCAGCTTGGCCTCGGTGATAGTCTCACCGGCATTCAGCTTGCCTGCTTCAAGGGCGGCTGCCAACGCGTCGAGGTTCAGCGGCGCAAACACCTTGCGGTTGATATTGGTGAAGCCGCGCTTAGGCAAACGGCGATAGATCGGGAGCTGACCGCCCTCGAACCCATTGAGGGAAACACCCTCACGCGCCTTCTGGCCTTTCACGCCCTTACCGGAGGTCTTGCCCTTGCCGGAGCCGATACCACGGCCGAGACGCTTGGACTTGAGACGGGCGCCGGGATTGTCCCGGATTTCGTTCAGTTTCATCGTTGCAATTCCTTACCGCTCAACCGAGTTCTTCAACCCTGAGCAGGTGTTTGACCTTGTTGACCATGCCCAGCACTTCCGGCGTGGCGTTCCGTTCGACAGCCTTGCCGATCTTGTTCAGGCCAAGGCCAACCAGCGTTGCCTGCTGGCCGGGCTTACGGCCATTACCGGAACTAACCTGCGTGATGCGGATTTTCTTATCAGACATCAGCATTCTCCACCTGCTTCTCCGGCGCGCCGAACAGCTCAGCTACCTTTTTACCGCGGCGGTTGGCCACTTGGCGGGGGCTGGTTGCCCCTTGCAGCGCGGCAAAAGTCGCCTTCACCATGTTATGCGGATTGCGGCTGCCGAGAGATTTGGCAACCACATCGGCAATGCCTAGCGTCTCGAACACGGCGCGCAACGGGCCGCCCGCGATGATGCCGGTGCCGGCTGGGGCGGCGCGCAGCACCACCTCACCCGCGCCAAAGATGCCACGTGCATCGTGATGCAGGGTCCGGCCTTCCTTCATTGGAACGCGGATCATGGATTTCTTCGCGCGCTCAGTGGCCTTGCGGATCGCCTCGGGCACCTCACGGGCCTTGCCCGCACCGTAGCCGACGCGGCCTTTCTGGTCGCCAACCACCACCAGGGCGGCAAAGGCAAACCGGCGGCCACCTTTTACCACTTTGGCGACGCGGTTTATTGTGACCAGTTTGTCGATGAATTCATCACCACCGTCACGATCGCGGTCGTTATTGCGATCCCGGTCCCGGCGCTGGCCGCCTTCACGTGCTTCACGTGCCATGTGCAAACCCTCTTAGAAGTCGAGGCCGCCCTCGCGGGCCGCCTCTGCCAGGGCTTTCACCCGGCCATGATAAAGATAGGACCCACGGTCGAACACGACCTGAGTGACGCCGGCTTCCTTCGAGCGCGCGGCGATCAGCTTGCCCACGGCGGCGGCGGCATCTTTGTCCGCGCCGGTCTTCAGGTTGCTCTTCAGCTCTTTGTCCAGGCTCGAAGCAGCGGCAAGGGTGCAACCCTGCGCGTCGTCGATGATCTGGGCATAAATATGCTTGCCGGAGCGGAACACCGACAGGCGCGGGCGCCCGCCGGATTTCTGCCGGAGCTGATAGCGAAGGCGCGCCCGGCGGCGGGCCTGCAGATCCAGATTGCTCGACATTACTTCTTCTTACCCTCTTTGCGGCGGATAGCCTCGCCTTCGAACTTGACACCCTTGCCTTTATACGGCTCAGGCGGACGCCAGGCGCGCAGCTCAGCGCAGACCTGACCAACCTGACGCTTATCCACACCCTCAACCTTGATCAGGGTCGGCTTCTCGCAGGTTACCTTGATTCCGGTAGGAATCTCGTACGTGACATCATGGGAGAAACCCAAATTCACCACCAGGTTCTTGCCCTGCACAGCAGCACGGTAACCAGTGCCTGTAATTTCCAGAGTTTTAGAATAACCCTGGGAAACACCCTTCACCATATTCGCTATGTTTGCGCGAGTGGTGCCCCACATCATGCGGGATTGAGCAGCCTTGGTCTTCGGGGAAACGGAGACCTTGTTGCCGTCCACCGTCACATCAACCTGTTCGGTCAAAGCAAGGGATTGCTCACCTAATTTGCCCTTGGCTGTGACAACATTACCAGAAATGGCAATTGTGACGCCAGCCGGGACTTCAACGGGATATTTACCAACACGAGACATCTTGGCGCTCCCTTAGAACACGCGGCAGAGCACTTCGCCGCCAACATTGGCAGCGCGGGCTTCCACATCGCTCATCACGCCACGCGGCGTGGACAGGATCGACACACCGAGGCCGTT
>JAGXAO010000011.1 GCA_018971565.1 Rhodospirillales bacterium | reverse complement strand
TACTGGGTGAAGTGCCATTCATCCCGGACGAAATGCAGGTCGGAGTGGCATACGCCACAAAACATGATCTCGATTTCTACATCGCTTTTGCTGACATCGCGCCGGTTGAACGTTAGGGGGCCAAGAGGAGAAGAGGGGCTTGCGGCCCCAAAACCTGTGCAAACGAGCATAATGGACTCCCTGTTTAAGTAAGGCAGCACCCATATTGGCTGAACAGAACAAAATTCAACTATTTGGTAAGGCTGTCTTGGAATTATCTTTGGTGTGTTTCTTTAAAAGAATTGTTTATTCTTGTTGGTTGACGACTTCAACTTGCTCCTGTAGCATTTTCTTATCGGAAGGAGAGGCGAGCGGGATGTGTGGGATTGCCGGTCTATTTCTTAAAAACAAGGCGCTTGAGCCGCAACTCGGTGCTTTGATGTCAGGCATGTTAAATGTGTTGACCGAACGCGGGCCCGACTCAGCTGGCTTTGCCATATATGGCGCGGCCATGCCTGGATATGTCAAATTCACAGTGCGCGTGCCGTTCGGCTTTAATGCCGCAGATCTGGCCCTGCAACTGGAAGCGGTTGTAACCGAGCATGATGATCATGTCGTGATCAGCGTTCCCACCGCGCGCGCGGCTGAAATCCAGGCGTTTTTGGAAAAGCGTCCGGAATTTACGATTGTTTCTATCGGCAGCCGCATGGAACTGTTCAAGGGTGTTGGCTTGCCGGAAGAGGTGAGCGCACGCTTTGGTCTCGCCAGCATGTCTGGCACTCACGCCATCGGCCATACCCGTATGGCGACTGAATCGGCCGTGACCACGGAAGGGGCGCATCCTTTCTCCACCGGCGCGGACCAATGCTTGGTGCACAATGGCTCATTATCAAATCATAATGATGTTCGCCGTTCCTTGGTCCGCCAGGGCATCAAATTCGCCACGCAGAACGACACGGAGGTTGCCGCCGGTTATCTCTCCTACAAGCTGCGAGAAGGTGCGAAGCTCGATGAGGCGCTGACCTCGGCATTGAACGATCTTGACGGTTTCTATAATTTTGTCGTCGGTACGGAAAGCGGTTTTGGCGTATTGCGCGATCCTGTTTCCTGCAAACCGGCGGTGATGGCCGAAACCGGAGATTATGTCGCATTTGCATCGGAATATCGTGCCCTCGCCGGTTTGCCGGGCATCGAGGCGGCGCGCCTGTTCGAGCCTGAACCCGCAAAAGTCTATTTCTGGGAGCGCGCGGCGTGAGCGCGGTATTGCCAAAGAACATGGAATCGACTGTGAATTTTGATCTTGCCGCCGCCAGCCTGCGGGAGCTGAACGCAACCCTGCAATCTCTTTCTCCTGATACAAACCAGACCGCCTGGACCATTCTTAACCCGCGTGGCGAACATGCGCTCGCCGTTGGCATTACCGTGCCGGTTTCAGTCACCATCAATGGCCATGCGGGCTATTATTGTGCGGGCATGAATGATGGCGCGGCCGTTACCATCAACGGTAATGTAGGCACCGGCGTCGCCGAGAACATGATGTCCGGCCTCGTGCATGTGAAGGGTGATGCCAGCCAGTCCGCTGGTGCCACCGCCCATGGCGGTTTGCTTATCATCGATGGCAATGCCTCAGCCCGTTGCGGCATCTCCATGAAGGGTATCGACATTGTGGTGAAGGGTAATGTTGGCCATATGAGCGCCTTCATGGCCCAGAGTGGCAATTTCGTGATTTGCGGCGACGCGGGTGATGCGCTTGGCGACTCCCTTTACGAGGCCAGGATTTTTGTTAAAGGCAAGGTGGCCAGCCTGGGGGCTGATTGCGAAAAGAAGGAAATGACGGAGGAGGATAAAACCATCCTCGCGAATTTGCTCCAGAAGGCTGGTATCGAGGATAGTGTGGAGAGCTTCACCCGCTATGGTTCCGCCCGCACGCTCTATCATTTCCATGTCGACAATGTAGGTGCGTACTAACCATGAACGAAACGCCCATTTCCCATATTCCCCGCACGCTGCCGCGCTTTTCCGCTACTTTCGATCCGCACAGCATTGCCGAGATTCAGCGCGCCGCCGCCACAGGTATTTATGACATTCGTGGAGGCGGCACCAAGCGCAAGCTGCCGCATTTTGACGATCTGCTGTTCGTCGGTGCCTCCATCTCTCGTTATCCGCTGGAAGGCTATCGCGAGAAATGCGGCACGGATGTTGTGCTCGGTACGCGGTTTGCCAAGAAACCCATTCACCTAAAAACGCCTGTAACAATTGCTGGCATGTCTTTTGGCGCGCTTTCCGGCAACGCAAAGGAAGCGCTCGGGCGCGGCGCATCGGCTGTGGGCACCTCCACCACAACGGGCGATGGCGGCATGACACCAGAGGAGCGCGGCCATTCGCAGACTCTGGTTTACCAATATCTGCCATCCCGCTACGGCATGAACCTTACTGATCTGCGCAAGGCGGATGCCATAGAAGTTGTGGTGGGGCAGGGGGCCAAGCCCGGCGGCGGCGGCATGCTTCTGGGGCAAAAAATCTCCCCGCGCGTGGCGCAGATGCGCAATCTGCCCGAAGGCATCGACCAGCGCTCTGCCTGCCGGCATCCGGACTGGACGGGGCCAGACGATCTTGAAATCAAAATCCTGGAACTACGTGAGCTTACCAACTGGGAAAAGCCGATTTATGTGAAAGTTGGCGCCTCCCGCCCGTATTACGACATTGCCCTGGCAATAAAGGCTGGTGCGGATGTGGTGGTGCTGGACGGTATGCAGGGGGGAACTGCGGCAACCCAGGAAGTGTTCATTGAGCAAGTGGGTATCCCTATCCTCGCGGCGATTCGTCCGGCGGTGCAGGCGCTGCAAGATTTGGGAATGCACCGCAAGGTTCAGCTCATCGTCTCCGGGGGTATCCGCACGGGCGCGGATGTAGCCAAGGCCATCGCCCTGGGGGCGGATGCGGTCGCCATCGGCACCGCGGCGCTCATTTCCCTGGGCGACAACTCACCTGAGTTCGAGGATGAATATCGCAAGCTTGGCACCACAGCAGGCGCCTATGACGATTGGCACGAGGGCCGCGACCCCGCCGGCATTACCACCCAGGACCCGGCCCTGGCTGCGCGGCTGGACCCGGTGAAAGCCGGGCGGCGCCTGGCGAATTATCTCTCAGTGCTCACGCTGGAAGCCCAGACCATCGCGCGCGCCTGCGGCAAGAGCCACCTGCATAATCTGGAGCCGGAAGATTTGGTGGCGTTGACGCTGGAGGCCTCCGCCATGGCGCAGGTGCCACTGGCGGGCACAAACTGGATACCGGGCAAAACATTCTGACACGGCAAAAACAAAACCAATACGGAAAAACGTAACACACGGCACGCTTTAACAAGATCCAACAGGACATAGGGCACGAAGATGGCGATTGAGCTGGCCGAAAAGGCAAAACAACTCGGGCTAAAATATTTTCTGATTTCCTATACTGACCTTTTTGGCAGTCAGCGCGCCAAGCTGGTTCCGGCTTCCGCTATCACGGGAATGCAGAAAAACGGTGCTGGTTTCGCGGGGTTTGCAACCTGGCTGGACATGTCCCCAGCCGACTCAGATATGTTCGCGCTGCCAGACCCCGCAACTCTTACCCCTCTGCCTTGGAAGAAAGAGGTAGGGTGGCTGGCTTCCGATATCTATATGGACGGCAAAAAGGTCGAGCAGGGACCGCGCAACGTGCTGCAACGCGTAATCGCTCAGGCCACCGCCGCCGGTTACCAGATGAAAAGCGGCGTGGAATGTGAATTCTTTCTGACGCTTCCGGATGGTTCAGCCATCGCCGACGCGCTCGATACCGGCACCAAGCCCTGCTATGATGCCGGGGCGCTGCTGCGACGGTATGATGTCATCACCGAAATCTGTGATGCCATGCTGGAACTCGGCTGGGGCGCCTACCAGAACGACCATGAAGACGCGAACGGCCAGTTCGAAATGAACTGGAATTACGGTGATGCGCTTCTCACCGCCGATCGCCATGTATTTTTCAAATTCATGGCTAAATCCGTAGCTGAGAAGCATGGGCTGCGCGCCACTTTCATGCCCAAACCTTTCCTGGGCCTTACCGGCTCCGGCTGTCATAGCCATGTCTCGCTCTGGAAGGGCGATGAGAATCTGTTCGAGGATGAGCAGGGCGAACTCGGGGTTTCCCAGCTTGGCTATCATTTCATCGGCGGTGTTATCCAACATGCCGATGCACTGGCCGCCATCACCAACCCCACGGTGAACAGCTATAAGCGCATCAACGCTCCGCGTACCATTTCAGGGGCTACCTGGGCGCCGAACACCGTTACCTACTCCGGCAATAACCGCACGCATATGATCCGCATCCCGGAGGCTGGCCGGTTTGAGATGCGGCTGGCGGATGGCGCGGTGAACCCGTATCTGCTGCAGGCTTCCATCCTCGCGGCGGGGCTGGATGGTATCGCGAACAAAACCGATCCCGGCAAGCGGTTGGACATCAATATGTATACGGATGGCCACACGGTAAAAGACGCGAAGCGTCTGCCGCTAAATCTGTTGGATGCCCTGCGCGCTCTCGAAGCTTCTTCAACTTTGAAGGCGGCTCTTGGTGAGTCTTTCGTGAATTCCTATACCAAGTTGAAGCATGGTGAATGGAACGCCTTTTCCGCGCATCTTTCGGACTGGGAGCGGCAGGCCACGCTGGATTGCTGACGCCACCTGGCGGTCTTGTCAGGGCATATCCGCGCGTGCGATTAAAAACCGTATGCTGACAAGTTTATCTGTGAATTCTCCTGCATTTGAGGCTTTGCGTAAGCTGAATAACGCGCATGCGCAGGAGCTTTCATACGCAGATGAGGATCGTTTTAGGCTTTTGCTTGAACGATCCTTTTTTGCAGCCGCGATTAACGAGACGGATGCGTTTCTCATCGCCTTCGATCAGAACGCCGATTACAACTCGCCAAATTTTCTTTGGTTCCGCAACCGTTTTCTGAAATTCGTTTATATCGACCGCGTGGTAACGGATGCCGCCGCGCGCGGGCGCGGCCATGGTGCTGCGTTGTACGAGGCATTGTTTCAGCAAGCGCGATCAGCCGGCCATACGCTGGCGGTATGCGAGGTGAATGAATATCCGCCAAACCCGGCCTCTGATGCGTTTCATGCGCGTCTTGGCTTTGTGCAAGCAGGCAGCGCAGAACTGCCAGATGGCGGCAAAAAAGTCCGCTATTTCGTCAAGGAGCTGTAAAAAACCCCCGATGCCAGGGCGCCGGGGGTTTTTCTTAGCCGTTCAGATCAAAGCTTGGATTCGGCGTACTCGTAGTTCGCCAGCTTGTTCAGGTAGTTGGTGATATAGTCCGGGCGGCGATTGCGGAAATCCAGATAGTAGCTGTGCTCCCACACATCCAGAGCCAGCAGCACCTTGCCCTCGCCGGTCGCGAGCGGGTTGGAGCCGTTTGGGGTCTTGGTTACCTTCAGCTTGCCGTCGGCGGCCAGCACCAGCCAGGCCCAACCGGAACCAAACTGGCCCACACCGGCGGCCTTGAAGGCATCCTTGAAGGCATCCACTGAACCGAAATCCTCGCTGATCTTCTTTTCCAGCTTGCCGGGAATCTGGCCGCCCTTGGGGCTCAGATTTTCCCAGAACAGAATATGGTTCCAATGCTGGCCCGCATTGTTAAACACCGGCGCCATATCGGCCTTATTGTGGGAGAGCTTCACAATCTCATCCAGAGACTTGCCCTGCAGATCGGCATTTTTCTCAACAAAGCCATTCAGCGCCGTCACATAGGCCTGGTGGTGCTTGCCGTGGTGCAGCTCCAGGGTTTCCTGGCACATGCCGGCTTCAGACAGGGCAGAGGTGGTAAAGGGTAGGGAGGGCAGTTCAAACGCCATGTTGGCACACTCCAATTTGTTTCGTCGCCCCGATTAGCTATGGAGTGTTCATGTCCCCGTCAAGCGATGAAACCTTTTTATCCCGCCTGCGCCCCGCCGACCCTGACCGGCATTTTGCCACGCTCTTTGCCCCGGCGCGGGCCCGTGAAAATCTGGCATTGCTGTATCTTTTTAATCATGAACTCGCCCGCGCGCGGGAGGTAGCGAGCAACCAGATGCTCGCCCTCATTCGCCTGCAATGGTGGCGGGAGGTGGTGCAGGGCCAGCGCCGGGAACATGACCTTGCAAGGCCGCTGGCGGATGCGCTGGATGCCGGAAGGTTACCGCGCGAGGATCTGCTGGCGCTGATCGACGCTCGTGAGGTGGAGGCAGACGACCAAATCCCGGATTTGCCGTCTTTTCTTGCCTATGCGCGCGGCACCGGCGGGCGGCTGGCGCGCCTTGCGGGTAAGCTGCTGGGCGCGGACAGCGCAGCGATAGAGGATCTCGGCACCGCCTATGCCATTTCCGGTATTTTACGTTCTGCCCCGTTTCTGGCCCGGCAGGAGCGTTCCTTGCTACCGGTGGATGGTACTGCGCCAGAAATTTTAATGGCGGAAGCCAAGGCCCTGCTGGCAGCCAAACCACTTCGCGGCGCTTTTGCAGCCTGGGCCCCAGCCGCGTTTGTTCGGCGCGATCTTACCCGCCCTTATGCCCAGCGGAACTTCCAGGACCGCCTGGCCGTGCTGCGCGCTGCTTTCATGGGCCGGGCTTAAGAGCGACGCCTGTAAGTTGCTCGGCAATGTCCCAAAGCCGTCGCCCAGCGCTCGCATCCAGGGCTTTCGGCTCAATCTTGCCGGGACCGGGGCGGCCGCGGCATTCCTGCCAGCCTTGAGGGCCGTAATAGGCGCCTTGCACGGCTTCAGAATCGATTCCCGCCAAAATCAACGGCCAGGCTCCCGCATCACCCGGCTGCTGAATGAACGGCGCGGCCAGCTTTTGTAGCCTGGCAATGGCGCTGTTGCGCCCCGGCCCATTCGCCACCAGTTCCGTTGCCGCGATGCCCGGGTGTGCCGCCAGTGAAAGTACGCCCCAGCCGCCTTGCGCTGAGCGCCGCGACAGCTCCTGTGCGAAAATCAGCATGGCCAGCTTGCTTTGCCGATAGGCATTCCAGGCCTTGTAACCGTGCTCGCTTTGTAAATCCTCCCACGCCATCCGGCCCTGGCGATGCGCGACGGATGAGACCTGGATAATGCGCGGCGCCGAAGCGCTCATCACAAGCTCCAGCAACAAGGCAGTGAGCAGGAAGTGGCCCAGGAAATTAACGCCCAGCTGCAGTTCAAACCCCTGCGCGGTGGTCTGGCGCGCGGGCGGAGCCATCACTCCGGCATTATTCAATAATATGTCGATCTTGCCGCCGCGGGCCTTCAGCCGGGCAGCGAATTCATGCACGGAAGCAAGGTCGGAGAGGTCCAGCATCTCCAGCCTGGCTCGGCCAGGGGCCGCTTCCTCTATTCCGGCCAGGGCCTGGGCGCCGCGTTCCGCACTGCGGCAGGCCAGCACCACCTCCGCCCCGGCCTGGGCGAATTCCAACGCGGCATAGTAGCCAATGCCACTATTCGCCCCGGTAACGACGATCGTCTGGCCGGAGAGGCTGGGAATTTGCGTGCCGGGCCAAAGGCTCATTTGCCCTCCAATATCCGTGCTGCCTGCACGGCGTGATAGGTAAGAACACCAGAGCAGCCCGCCCGCTTGAAGCAGATGAGTGCCTCTATCATCGCCTTGTCGTGGTCAATCCACCCATTGCGTGCTGCCGCCTCTATCATCGCGTACTCACCAGATACCTGATAGGCGAACACCGGCATGCCGAATTTCTCCTTCACCCGGCGGATGATATCCAGGTAAGGCATACCCGGTTTTACCATTACCATGTCCGCGCCCTCGGCAATATCCATCGCCACTTCACGCAAGGCTTCGTCTGAATTGGCGGGGTTCATCTGGTAGGTTTTTTTGTCCCCTTTCAGTGCGCCTTGGCTTCCAATGGCATCGCGAAAAGGGCCATAAAAAGCTGAGGCGTATTTAGCGGCATAGCTTAAGAGGCGGGTATGGATCAGCCCTTGTTTATCCAGCGCCTGGCGCAATGCCCCAATCCGGCCGTCCATCATGTCCGACGGCGCGATGATATCAATCCCCGCCTCGGCCTGATTCACCGCCTGCCGGGCCAGAATCTCCACGCTTTCATCGTTCGCGACATAACCATCGCGCAGCACGCCGTCATGGCCGTGGTCGGTGTAGGGGTCCAGCGCCACATCGCCCACTAGGGCAATTTGCGGGAACTCCTTTTTCAGCAGCCGCGCCGCCTGGCACATCAGGTTCTCGGGGTTCAGTGCCTCGGTGCCCTCGGGGTTCTTCAGCTCGGCGGGGGTGGCGGGAAACAAAGCAATAGCCGGAATGTTCAGTTTCGCCGCTTCTTCCACATGTGCGGCCAACCCTTCCAGCGTTACGCGGAACACGCCCGGCATGGCCGTCACTTCAGTGGGCTCGCCGCGTCCCTCGCGGATGAAGATCGGCCAGATCAAATCATCCACGGAGAGCTTGTTCTCAGCCACCATCCGGCGGGTGGCATCATCAAACCGGTTGCGGCGAAGCCGTGTGTGGGGGAATTTCTGGGTAATCATAGCCTTAACATTACTCCGGATATTTTTCGGCCGCGATGGGCTGCCGCGTTTAATCATGCCTGGATTTAGGGGGCCTGTTAAGAATTCGGTGCTACGCGACTCCGTTGGCACGGGTAGATTATTTCGGTGTACGGGTATTTGGCCGCGGCAGGAAATAAACTGGAGTTAAGCATGTCTGCGAGTTTGGCGAAACGCATGGGGCCAGAGGCGATCCTGGAGGCTGTTTTTGCCCAGGCATTTGCGGGTGGCGCGTTCAAACTTCCCGCAGGCGTTACCCGTGCTGATTTGCGCGTCGCGCTCACACTGGAGCCTTCTGCCCAGGCGCGTATCTATGAGCAAATACGGGCTGGTTTTCGCGCCCATGGCAATAGCGCCGTGCCGGTGGCTAATAGGCCCGCCGGAAAGCTTTCCTGGCTGGCCCTGCTATGTGCCATCTTAATAATGGGCTCCCTGGCCGTGTTGTCCATGCCGCGGCAGTTGCCCCCTGTGGCAATGCAACCCTTGGTGGCACCGGTGGTTTTGCGGCCGAGTGCGCCCAAAGCTTTTGTACTGGCCGCCACGTCCAAAGCTGAGCCACCGCCTGAGCCGGTGGCGCTGCTGTTGTTGCGCGCAACATATGACGTGGATGCTCTGGCGGCATTGCAAAACCGTGCCGCGACAGGTGAAGCAGATGCGGCTTACGCCCTCGCCACCCTGCTAGACAGCCAACGCACCCAGGATGAGATTACCTTGCCCAAGGACAACAAGGCCGCCTTCGCGTTTTATGAGCAGGCAGCGCGGGCGGGTAACGTTGAAGCGGAATTCGCCACTGGCCGGGCTTATCAGACAGGCCGTGGCGTGGCCGCGGATGCCACACTGGCCACCGCCTGGTTTCGCGCGGCGGCACTCAGCGGCTTTGCCCCAGCGCAGACAAGCCTTGGCTTTGCGTATCAAACCGGGCTGGGAATAGAGCCGGACAACGCATCTGCCGCTATCTGGTTTTCGCGCGCCGCGGCACAGGCCGACCCCGCAGGCGAAACGGCACTCGGCTATCTTTACCTTTTTGGCCAAGGTGTAGCCCAGGATCAACTTCATGCGGTTGCTTTGTTTTCAAAAGCCGCCACGCAAAAATTCGGGCCCGCAGCCTTGGCGCTGGGATATTGCTATGCACAAGGCATGGGCACTATCCAAAATCTTTCTCTTGCGGCGCAATATTTTTTAAAGGCCGGCAAATCTGGTGTGCCGCAAGCCGGCGCGGCACTCGCGATGCTCGTATCCCCCCCTGGGCCGTAGCAGCCTTCAGCCGCATTGGCAGCGCAGACTGGAACCCTGACACGCTCAAAGAAATCGAAATTTTAGCTTTGAAAGCCATGGAGCCTGGGTGCCGTTTTTATCCGCATCCAGCCTCCGCGCATCTGCTATAGCCTTCGCACGAGATAAGAAAAAAGCTTGCCGGTAGGCGTCATCCAATGTCCTCTGGAAAATTGCGGGCACGGAAATGCCAGCATGCTTCCAGGCCACCGCCAGCCGATCAAGCTTCTGGGTCCATTTCAAATGCGCCTCATAACTTTGGCTATGCTCTCGCCACCCCTGCAACGCGGGCATAATCTCACAGTAAGTCTGGATTTCAGTTTCCTTATGCAGTTGCGAAAAGCGATATTGCGAACGCCCTTGCCGGTAAGAGCGTTCACAGAACTGATCGAAGGTCAGCGCCTTGATCATTACTGAACGCGCTTGTGGTTGATAAATCACTCGTAGCCCATGGCGGGCTAACCTCCAGCCGAGTTCTATATCCTCGCAACCAGAATCGAAATCAGGATTAAATACGCCTTTTTGAACCAAAAGGCTGCGTTTGCAGGAACTGCGCCCGCTCAAAAAAGCTGTATAGTCCAGTGCCTCACCAGACTTTACCGGAACATTGGAAAATAACTGGCAGCCAACTTCCGTCACATGCCGCATAACAGGTATCTGCCTGATGTCCTCAGCTATGCTGGTATAGCCAAGCACCGCAACGTTCGAGTCCGGGAAAGCTAGATGGCTTGCAAGATGCATTACCAAAAGATCCGGATCGGCAACATTGTCGTCATCGAGAAACACGATAACAGGCCCACTGGCAACAAAAATGCCCAAGTTTTTTGCCGCGGCCAATCCGGCCCGGTTTTGCCTGACAATACGCATGGGTAGGCGCGTTTGCCATTCTTTTAGAATTTTCTGCGTGTCATCGGTGGAGCCGTCATCCACCACCACCACTTCAAAGCGAGAGGGCTGAAGATTTTGCCGCGCCAGCCCTTCCAGCACCATTGGCAGAAAATGGGCATGGTTGTGCGTGGTCAGAACGGCAGAGATCTCAGGCTTCACGCATAAGCCTCCAGAATCGTGAATGCCTCATCCTTCGTCAGATATTCATGCCGAGCCATCAATAGAGACATCTCTTGATGAGCCTTCCCAGAATCGTAAGAAACGGCGGGAGGGCGAATGCGATGCGAGACCGGCGTTGCATCGATAATGCCAAGCCGTAATCCAGCACGGGTAATTATTCTGGGCCAGACAAAATCCAACCCCCAGCCCATTCCAGCCGCCGGGCCAAATGGCATCAGCAGGCGTGCCGCATCACGCCGAATGCAAACAACCGGGCCAATTTCCACGAAATTTGTTTGCCGCGCGGTTAAGCCCGGTAACACCTGCACAATGGGGTGGTCTGTAAAGCTGTCCACCGTGCGCGCGGGTTGGCAGAGCGCAAAATCATACCGCTCCGCTAGGCCAATGAAACGATCCAGGAAGCCCGTGCTGAATTCGACGTCATCGTCGCATAAAAATACCCAGTCAAATTCTCCGGCATCTCCGGTCAGCTGGTCCAGAAGTTGAAATTTTGGTTTCCGCTCCTTAACCACCATCATTGTTGATGGCAGATCAAACTGCCCCTTACCTCCGGGCGCCAGGGCAATCCACCGTTGCACAACGTCATGCTGCTGGCTTGCTCCCAGCTCATCGATTATATGCGCAGCCGTATTGGGAGCGTGCGCCATATAAATTCCAGCCACAAGAAGTTTAGCCACCTAGAATAGACTCCCACCTGCCCCGCACGGCTGTCGCTGAAAGTGATTGTTCAATATGCGCCCGCCCCGCGGCTGAAAGATTAGTCCAGAGCGCGTCATCCTGAAGCAGATTGATAATATGCGAGGCGAAGGCCTCTTCATCCTTGCCGATTAGCAAATGTTGGCCATCTTTCAGCCCCATGCCCTCCGTGCCAATAAATGTAGCGACCACAGGCAAGCCAAAGGCCAGGCTTTGCTCTATTTTATTCTTCATGCCTGCCCCATAGCGAAATGGCGCAACGGAGATTCGATGCTGGTGGTAAAGCGGCGCTGGATCCGGTACGGACCCGAGAACTTCAACGCCTGGCAAAGCCGCCAGGGCGAGTATATCATTTCCTGGATCGGCACCGGCGATACGGAAAACAATCTCTGGATATTCGCGGCGGATAAGAGGCAGTATTTTCTCAGCGAACCAATGCACCGCATCTCCGTTCGGCATGTGCCGAAAGTCTCCAACAAAGAGCATATTCTTTCGCCCCCGTGGCTCTGGCGGCTGTTGCGGTATCTCACAAACATTCGGCAGCACTTCCACGGCTGCTTCGGGCAATCCGCCTAGCAGTGCAGCCTTTTCCTCCATGGTTACCACAAGGGTTACGTCGGCGACCCTGGCGCAAGCCAACTCCTCAGCATGTTTGCGTTCAGCACCAGCCCGCAGCGTTTCATCTCCGCGCATTTCAGCTTCCCGCATCATCTGCAGGTCACGAAAATCTACCATGTCATAAGCCACCCGCGCCGCGGGGCAATGGCTACGCACAAGCGGCATCAACGCCGTGGCGATTTTTGAAAACGATAGAAAAACCCAGTTGAGATTTTGCCCGCGTTTGGCCAGATATTGCTCGATTTGGCCAGGGCCGTAGAGAATATGCGTAACGCCAATATCTTGTAGAATCTTCTCGCATCGTGTCCGCCCTTCCGGAGCCGCGAACAAACCAGGCTGCCCGTCCAATTCGGCAAAAGAGCCAAATATAATATTCCAGCCCGCTGAACCCAACATATCGAGCATGGTTTTTAAGCGCGAGCTTCCGCCCGGCTGGTCAAATAACGGCAGCATATCCGCAACAACAAGAATGTTTTTATGCTGCAAAAGCTTGGCCTGCCCGTTTGCAGGCGCCCTGGTGGCGCCAGCTTTTACCTTGGTGGAAACCATAGACCTGCTACGATCCATGCTGCCCAGGGCTGGTATAAGTTCTCTGCTTCTTCTCCGGCGCCAATACGGGTTAAGAAAACGCAGCGGCTTGGTTATGCGCCATAAACGCGGCGCTTCAATCTGGCGCAATGCACCTTTCATGTCAGCGGCAAGTCGTTTTCTGAAGGTTATGAGCATTTGGGTTTCAACCAGCTTCTGCGTAAGCTCCTGTCTCTCATCGCGGGGGCTGGCCGGGCTTGGGCGTAACTGTTCAAGCCTGCCTGGTTACTCATATTAAAATCTCTGTGCAAAAAAGTCTCATTCACCGTTCCGCTGTTTTGAATCTTTCTAAGAATTGTCCTTGTAATTGCTGAAGCTTAAGGCATGTCTATGGCTTAATGCTGACTATGCGGCTTTGGCGGTTTGCGCAATATCCGGGAAAACCGTCCATCATGGCTGCCGGCAGACCGGTCCGGCTGGCAGCCATTCAGGAACAAGGAGTTCCAACAGGCTGGCCAGCATGGTAAGGGGGCGGTATGGCTCGTTCCTTTATTTTGGCGCTGGGCGCCGACCATGGTGGTGTGGCACTGAAAAGCCGGCTGGCGGCGGCGCTCGTCGAGGCTGGGCATGAAGTGCAGGATTACGGCACGGATAGTCCCGCCAGCGTCGATTACCCTGATTTTGCTCATGCGGTATGCACCGCCGTGGAGGAAAAAAGAGCCGATTTCGGCATTCTGGTCTGCGGCACTGGCATTGGCATGTCCATCGCCGCCAACCGGCGCCAGGGCATCCGCTGCGGGCTGGCGCATGATGCCACCACCGCCCGCCTGACTCGCGCGCATAACGATGCCAATGTGCTGGCACTCGGCGCGCGGATTATCGGTGAGGAAGTGGCGCTCGATATTATACACATCTTTCTGTCTACTCAATTTGAAGGCGGCCGGCACGAACGCCGTCTTGCTAAATTAAATCAAGCCACGGAAACAACCCCATGAATGATCAGGTTTTAGCCCCGCGCTTGCGGCGTTTTTTTGCCGCGCCACTCGCCGAGATCGACCCAGAAATTTCCGCCATCATCAACCGTGAGCTGGTACGCGAACAGGATGGCATCGAACTGATCGCCTCAGAAAATATCGTTTCTGCTGCTGTGCTGGCCGCGCAGGGCTCTGTATTCACTAATAAATATGCCGAGGGGTACCCCGGCAAACGCTATTATGGTGGCTGCGGCCCGTCTGATGAGGTTGAGACTCTAGCCATTGAGCGTGCCAAGAAAATTTTCAGCGCCGGGTTCGCTAATGTGCAGGCCAATTCCGGTTCCCAGGCCAACCAGTCCGTACTGTTGGCGCTGGTGAAGCCGGGTGACAGCATCCTTGGCATGTCGTTGGCAGCGGGCGGGCATCTTACCCATGGCGCGGCCCCCAATCTTTCCGGCAAATGGTTCAACGCCATCCAATACGGCGTACGCCGGGAGGACGGGCTGCTGGATTACGAGGAGCTGGAACGCCTGGCCCGCGAGAACAAGCCCAAACTCATCATCGCGGGTGGTTCCGCCTATCCGCGCTTTATCGATTTCGCCCGTATCCGCGCCGTGGCGGATGAAATCGGTGCATTCTTCATGGTCGATATGGCGCATTTCGCCGGTCTGGTCGCGGCGGGCATTTACCCCAACCCGCTGCCGCACGCCCATGTGGTTACCACCACCACCCATAAAACCCTGCGCGGGCCCCGTGGCGGCATGGTGCTAACCAACCATGAGGATATCGCCAAGAAGATCAATTCCGCCATCTTTCCAGGCCTGCAAGGCGGCCCGCTGATGCATGTCATCGCCGCCAAGGCCGTGGCCTTTGGCGAGGCGTTGACACCGGACTTCGTGGCCTACCAGAAAGCCGTGGTCGAAAACGCCAAAACCTTGGCGGAAACCTTGCTGGCGCAAGGGCTTGCCATCGTCTCCGGCGGCACGGACTCCCACCTGATGCTGGTTGATCTTCGCCCCAAGAACGCCACCGGCAAAGCGGCGGAAGCCTCTCTGGAGCGCGCCCACATCACCGCCAACAAGAACGCCATCCCGTTTGACCCAGCCAAACCCGCCATCACCTCCGGCATCCGCCTTGGCACGCCCGCCGCCACCACCCGTGGTTTCGGCATCGCCGAGTTCAAGGAGATCGGCCAGATGATCGGTGAAGTTCTGGATGGCCTTGCCAGGTCCAATGATGGCAGCAACGATGCGGCTGAGGCTGCGGTCGGCGCACGGGTGAAGGCGCTCTGCGCCCGTTTCCCCATCTATCGTTAAGCGGGTTCGGATATGCGCTGCCCCTTCTGCGGAGATGCCGACACGCAGGTGAAGGATAGCCGTCCCACGGATGATGGCAGCGCCATTCGCCGCAGGCGTTTCTGTGCCGGGTGCGGGCAGCGTTTCACGACGGTTGAGCGTGTACAGCTGCGCGAACTCACGGTGGTAAAAACCGATAACCGCCGGGTGGCGTTTGATCGCGACAAGCTCGCCCGCTCCATTCGCGTGGCGCTGAACAAGCGCCCGGTGGATGAGGAGAGGCAGGAACGTATTGTCAACGGCATTGTCCGCAAGCTGGAAGCCAGCGGCGACGGTGAAGTGCGCAGCGAATCTATCGGCGAAGCCGTGATGGAAGCTCTTAAGGAGATCGACGCGGTGGCTTATGTCCGCTTCGCTTCAGTTTACAGGGATTTCCGTGAAGCCAAGGATTTTGAAGCTTTTCTGGGGGACATGGAGGGCGTGCCTCCGGCAAGGCCGGAATCGCCGAAGGAATGAGCGATATAGATTTCATGCGTGCGGCCATAGCCCTTGCCAAGCGCGGTTTGGGCCAAACAGCCCCCAATCCTTCGGTCGGTTGCGTTATCGTAAAAAACGGGCGGGTTGCCGGGCGGGGCTTCACGGCGGCGGGCGGGCGGCCGCATGCGGAAATTGTGGCGTTGCGCTCGGCTGGCGAGCAGGCGAGGGGCGGCACGGCATATATCACCCTTGAACCTTGTAGTTTTGTTGGAAAATCAGGGCCGTGTACCGAGTCTCTGATCTCCGCAGGCATAACTCGTGTGGTGCTTGGCGCGCAAGACCCGCACCCAAGGGTCAACGGATCCGGCATTGCCCGCCTTAAATCCGCTGGTGTCCAGGTCACTGAAAATGTGCTCCAGCAGGAATGCGAAGCCGTTATTGCAGGTTTCTCCACGGTTCAGCGTGAGCAGCGGCCATTGCTTCGCCTCAAGCTCGCTACCTCGCTGGATGGCCGGATCGCAACCGCAGGCCGTGAATCCCAGTGGATCACCGGCACAGAGGCCCGCCGCGCGGTTCACGCCATGCGCGGGCGGCACGATGCGGTGTTAACCGGCGTTGGCACGGTTCTGGAAGACAATCCAGAGCTTACCTGCCGTATTGAGGGGTTTCGCACGGCCCCGCTGGTAAGGGTCGTGGTCGATTCGCACCTGCGCACGCCGTTGCTCTCCAAGCTTGTGCGTGGTGCGGCCGAACATCCTTTGTGGATTTTGCATCGGGATGGCGCGGATAAGCTACGCCGCCGGGCGCTGGAAGCCGCAGGTGTACGGCTAATCGTGCTCCCCGGCACCAATGCGGGGGTGGATCTGGCTGCCGGCATGTCGGCTCTGGCGCGGGAGGGCCTCACCCGGGTGCTGGCCGAAGGTGGCGGCACCTTGGCTGCCGGGTTGCTGCGCGCCGGGTTGGTGGACCGAATTTCCTGGTTCCACGCCCCTTGTATCATTGGCGGCGATGGCTATCCCGCCGCCCAAGGTTTTGGTGTTTCCAAGCTTGAAGACGCACCCCGCTTCGCGTTCGTGCTATCAAAACGGCTAGGGCATGATATGCTTTCCCAATTCACCCGCGCCGCATAGGCCAGCCACGAATGTTTACCGGACTCATCACAGGCGTTGGCCGCATCATCTCCGTCACCGCCATCGGTAACGGGCAGGATGCCCGTTTTACGATCCAAACACCGCATAATGAGGTTTGGACCAGCGCGGAGAAAAAACTTGGCGCCTCTATTGCTTGCTCAGGCGTCTGTCTCACAGTTATCGATTCGGGAGTTGATTGGTTCACCGTTGAAGTTTCCGCGGAAACATTATCCAAAACATCTTTGGTGGAATGGCTGCCCGGCACTCCGGTCAACCTTGAAGGCTCGCTGCGCCTGGGTGACGAGTTGGGAGGTCATCTTGTTTCAGGCCATGTCGACGGTTTGGCAACGGTTATTTCCATAACGCCGGAGAACGGGTCCACGCGCTGGATTTTTGAATTACCTCCCGCCCTTGCGCCTTTTGTGGCGGCCAAGGGCAGCATCGCGCTTAACGGCGTTTCGCTTACCGTTAATGAAGTAGAAGGGCTCCGCTTCGGCGTGAACATTATTCCCCACACGGTGGCGCAGACGAATTTTGCAATGCTGCACCCCGCAAGCCGGGTGAATGTGGAAATAGATATGCTGGCGCGCTATCTCGCACGGCAGCTTAGCTTTAAGGGTGCTTGAATGCGGACGAGCGCATTTAGATTTCCCTCGGGAAAGGATTGCTTTTAATGGACGGCTTGAAATCCCTCGAGACCTCGGGCCTGGAGGATTACATTTCCTCGGCGGCTGAAATTATCGAGGAAGCCCGCGCCGGGCGCATTTTTATCCTGGTTGACGATGAGGACCGTGAAAACGAGGGGGACCTAGTTATTCCCGCTCAATTCGCCACGCCGGATGCGATCAACTTCATGATCAAACACGCGCGCGGCCTGGTTTGCCTGGCCATGACCAAAACCCGCTGCGATGCGCTGGGCCTGCCGTTGATGACGCAGGCGAATGGCAGCCGGCACGAAACTGCCTTCACCATTTCAATCGAAGCGCGGGAGGGCATCTCCACCGGCATTTCCGCGGCAGACCGTGCCCGCACGGTGGCCGTCGCCATAAATCCCGAGCTGGGCCGCGAGGATATCGTTTCCCCAGGCCATATTTTCCCACTTATGGCGCGGGATGGAGGCACCCTGGTCCGCGCCGGGCACACTGAAGCCTCTGTGGATATCGCGCGTTTGGCCGGGCTCATTCCGGCGGGCGTCATCTGTGAGATCATCAATGACGACGGCACGATGGCACGCCTGCCGGAGCTGGTGGCCTTCGCGCAGCGCCATAACATCAAGCTCGGCACCATCGCAGACCTTATTGCCCATCGCCGTACCACGGAGCGGCTGGTAAAGCGTGTTGAGCAAGGCAACATCACCGCTCAGGACGGCACGGCCTGGCGCATGGTTGCCTTCGAAAGCAAGGTGGATGGCATAGAGCACCTTGCCATGATCAAAGGTGACATCTCCGGTGACGCCCCTGTGCTCGTGCGAATGCACGGCATGGATTTGCTCAGCGATGTTCTGGGTAACGGCCATTTTGCCGCATTGCAGGGGGCCATGCGCGAAATTGCCAAGGCCGGGCGAGGGGTTGTGGTTATCGTACGCGAACAGCGCGAAAAGGCGATGTCAACCGGTTTGCGCGCCTTGTTGGATGGTAAGTGCGAAAGCCGCGATCTGCGGGAATATGGTACCGGGGCGCAAATTCTGCTGGATCTTGGGATAAAGAACATGATCCTGCTGTCCAATCACAAGCGCAACATCATCGGTCTGGAGGGGTATGGGTTGAATGTCGTCGATCAACGCAGCCTCACCGGTGCCGATTCTAACTGAACCATCATGAGCACAGCTGACGCTCCCTTGCCCGAGGCCCCGAAAGTTCCGGGCCCTCCTCCGAATATTTTGGCCATAAGCGCGCCTTACTACCGGAATGTCGTCGATGGCATGATGGATGCGGCACGCGATATTTTTGCCCAGGCGAATGCCACGTGTGAAATCATCGAGGTCGCGGGCGCGTTTGAGCTGCCCCAGGCGCTGGCCATCGCCGCTTCAGCCCAGCCTGCTTTTGACGGTTTCATCGCGCTCGGCTGCGTTGTACGCGGAGAAACCGATCATTATGAGTTTGTCTGCACTGCGGCCATGAATGGGTTAATGCAAGTGGCGGTTGAGAACCGCCTGTGCCTTGGCACCGGGCTTTTGACTGTTGATACCCTGGCCCAAGCTCAGGCCCGCTCCCGTGAGACCGGCGCCAACAAGGGCGCTGAAGCTGCTGTTGCCTGCCTCAAACAAATCGCGTTGAAGCGCAGGTTTATGTAATGACCCGTCCCAGAACCCTATCCCGCATTGCCGCCGTTCAGGCGCTTTATCAATCTGAGCATGCCGAGATCAGCTCGGAAACCGTCATAGATCAGTTCATCCGTCATCGCATGGGGCAACTGCCCTGGCAGGGCGGGCTGGAGGATGGAAACCTGCCCGAAGCAGATGTGCCGCTGTTCACCCGTATTGTCCGCACGGCCACGCAGCAGCAGGACACGCTTGACGGTATGATCGTGCAGGCGCTGCCTGAAACCTGGCCCATACTCCGTCTGGACCCGGTGTTGCGCGCTGCGCTTCGCGCGGGTGGCGCTGAACTTTGGATGACCGATGGTCCCCCCGCCAAGGTGATCATTAATGAATATCTTGACGTCGCCCATGGGTTTTTCTCAGGCGATGAGCCTCGCATGTTGAATGGCGTGCTGGATAAGCTGGCGCATCTGCTGCGCCCGGCGGAATTCACCGCTGCCCGCTGATGGATGAATTCGACCGGATCGCGGCATTTTTTGCCCCTCTGGCCGGCGAGCCCGGTTTGGGCCTGAAGGATGATGCGGCCGTTCTTACCCCACCGCCGGGCCGGCAACTCGTCCTCACGGTGGACCAAATGCTGGAGGGCGTGCATTTTTTAACCGGGGATGACCCGGCCACGATCGCGCGCAAGCTCCTGCGCCGCAATTTGTCAGACCTCGCAGCCATGGGTGCGGTGCCTTCAGGCTATCTTCTCACAACCGCCCTGCCACCCTCCTTGCCGGAAGGCTGGCTTGCCGGGTTTGCCGCCGGGTTGGCGAAAGACCAGCGGGAATTCGCAATCGCTCTTTGGGGTGGTGATTCGTCATCCTCCCGCACTGATATCGCGATAACAGCCACACTCATTGGCCATGTGGCGCCTGGCCAGGCGTTGCGCCGCAACGGGGCCAAAGCTGGGGATGAAATCTGGGTTACCGGCACTATCGGCGACGCGGCTTTGGGCCTGGAAGCCAGGCGGGGCCTGCGGGCCGACCCCACCGGTTTCCTCACCAGGCGTTCCTTGCTGCCGGAGCCGCGGGTGGGTCTTTCACTGGCGGGCATCGTCAATGCTGCCATCGATATCTCTGACGGCTTGATACAGGACCTTGGTCATATTTGCCGTGAATCCGGCTTATCCGCCGTGGTTCAGGCGGGCCTTGTGCCTCTTTCCGCTGAAGCGGCGGCTCACGGGCCGGATGTTTTAGAGCTTCGCCTAACCGGCGGTGATGATTACGAATTAATTCTTGCCGTCCCGCCGGGGCAGGCCAATGCCCTGCGCGCAGCCTGTGCGGAGATAAAAATCACCAGAATTGGCGTGTTTAAAGCCGGGGAAGCCGTTGAACTTCATGGCGATAATAATGCCCGGCTTAATCTCGCCTCATCAGGATGGAAGCATTTTTAACACGCTTTCATATCACGCCTGCAGCGGTGGCGGGTCACCTCTAGGCGGCTGAGGCGGAATTTCCGGTGGCAGTTGAATATCTGGTCCGGGTTCGGGTGGTGGCTCTACGGGTGGCCTTATGGGCGAAGGGCCAGGCGGGGTAGGGGGCTCGGAAGGCGGTGGAGGGTTGGGCGCTGCCTTTTGGGTTCGTTGGTTGAGCTCTGCTTTATCTTGCCCACGAACAAGGTCATGAATAAAGCCAAGCTTTTGGATAACCGGCCCAGATAAAACAAATGGGTACATATCTGGGTGCCCCATTGAACGATTAAGCGCGTTCATTGCGAACGTTAAAGGCAGCCAGGCTTCGATCAGGGTTTCGATCGCTTTGACGCGGTAGGGATCAAAATTGATATCCGTGTGCAATATCTCCTCCTCGGTACGGTGAGGGTGAATGCGCAACCCGAAAGCTGAAGCCGTTTCCAGCGTGTCGATGATGTGCAGATAATGTGCCCAGGTCTCCGCGAAATCTTCCCATGGGTGCATCGTGGCATAGGCCGAGACATAATTTTCTTCCCAACCGGCAGGGGGGCCTTGCTCGTAATGCTGTTGCAGCGCCTCGCCGTAATCGCGCGAATCATCACCGAACATCAGGCGGCAATCTTCAAGCCTGCCATCGTCGCGCACCAGCTCGTTCCAGTAGTAATGGCCCACCTCGTGTCGGAAATGGCCGAGCAGCGTGCGGTATGGCTCTCCCATTTCCGCCCGCAAACGCTCCCGCATCGCGCCATCGGCCTCAGCAAGATTAATGGTGATCACCCCTTCGTCATGGCCGGTTAAAATACGTGGGCCAGGGCCGGGAGGGTCGGCCAGAAAATCAAAAGCCAACCCATGCGCGGGGTCTTCCGCTAAATCTCTCAATGGTAGTTTCAGCCGCAGCAGCGTGTAAAACAGCCGATGCTTGGCAATTTCCAGCGCGCGCCAGCCTTTAAGGTTTGTATCAACCGAAAGATCAGGGATGGTCTGATTATGCCGGCAAGCGGTACAAAGCTCGCCAGGCGCAGACACCAGCCAATTGCACACGCCATGCCCGGCATTTGCACAATAGGCGTAACGGTCTTCACCCGTAAGGCTTTGTAAAACCTCGCCATCGCGCTCTAGCGCCAGCAAAGACATCGCGCTGGCCAGAAAGCCTAATTCGTGCCCACACCGTTCGCAGGCATTGTTCTCGAAAAACAATGTCTGCCTACAAGCGTCGCAAGAAAATACGCGCATAAAACAACCCCCCAGACATCAATCATGCTGAGGGGCATATAAGGGGGCTGGCTCATTGGATTTCTCGTGAAATCCAAGCCATTTACAAGTAACGCGCTGCGTTACTTGATTTTCGCTTCCTTGAACTTCACGTGCTTGCGCACGACCGGATCATACTTGTTCAGCTCAAGCTTCTGCGTCTGCGCGCGGGCATTCTTCTTGGTCACATAGAAGTAGCCAGTATCGGCGGTGGATACGAGCTTGATTTGGACGACGTTTGATTTAGCCATGATTAGAATCTCCGAGAGCGGGCCGTATCGCCCAGCTTAGCTGGTTTCGTCAAGTACCTGTAATCAATGCAGCAGCGCGGCTTGATAAATTTCGGGGTTGCTAAGCACCGCCGCCGCCGCTTGCTCGTCAAGTTCACCACCAATATCCGCTGGGCAATTGCCTCGCACCGCCAACATTGCGCCTATGCCCACAGGCGGGCGCATGGCGCGCGCCTGGCTCACAGCCGGCGCCATAAGGTTTCGGCCATTGGCCAGCGCCGCAAGCTGTTGGTTCAAGGCTGCGGCGCCATTGCTGGTGCATATTTGCGGCATCAGCCCAAGCCCCTGTAATGGCCAACCCTTTGGCGCCAGAACCCTGCTCCAGGTTACGTAAAGCTCCCCGCCATCGGGCAGGGATGTTACGGTTTGCACCAACCCCTTACCCAGAGTCTCCGAGCCAATTACCACCGCGCGCCCGTCATCAGCCAGAGCGGAAGCCAGTATTTCGGCGGCGCTGGCGGTCTGGCCATCCACCAGCACAGCCATACGGGCGCCGTTTGTAAGGTCTGCCCCCTCGGCTTTGAACATTTGGTCAGCATCTGAATCCCGCCCATTCGTTTCCGCGACGGGGCCGGATTGCAACAGCGAGTCCGCCACTATAACCGCCTGGCGGAGCACGCCGCCACGGTTTCCGCGCAGGTCCAGCACCAGGCCGGTTGGCGGGGCTGGCTGGGCCATCAGCTTCGCGAGTATCTCGGAAAATTGATCGCCCGTACCCTTATTGAAGCCGGTAATCTTTAGAAAGGCGGTTCCTGGCGCCACGGGTGGTTCGCTGAATACGGTTTGCGGCGGGATATAACCGCGGATCAGCGTAAGCCGCTGGTCACCTTCCGCCCTGTTTCCCTGCGGGTCGGCCACAGAGATTGAAACGCTTGTTCCGGCCAGGCCGGCCATATCCTCGTTCAGGGCGTTCACCATGCCGCCATAGATATTCTGGCCATTCATCACGTTAACGATCATGCCGGGCTGAAGCCCCGCATCCGATGCCGGGCTATCCGCTGCGACGGAGGCTATAACCGCCTTGCCATGCTGGTCTTCAAGGGTCAGGCCCGTCCCGGCGAGGCCAGTGATCATAAGTTCGTCCTGCGCGGCCTGCACGGGGTCTTCGTATCGGGAATAAGGGTCGAAGTGGTTGAACAATTCGTCGAAGAAATTGCCGATAATTCCCTGTGTGCCCGCTTGCTGCAATGCCGGAGAAGCCGCACTGGCTGCCGCCGCCACCTCGGCGGCCGCTTTGCCCCATGCCGCCGCGTCTGTGGGCCCGGGCGCGGGTATGGCCAGCAGCAGCCTATCCGGCCCATACAACCGGATTTCACCGTTCTGCTCTGTGGCGTTTAAGTTGGGGTCCAGCGCCGCGAGGCCATTTAAACCCCAAAGCGTCATCTGAGGAATTGTAACCGGGTTCAGCGCACGCGGCGCGATATAGGCTAGCGCCGCAGACCACACATTTGCCGCCGCGCCAACGTCGAAGCTTGCCGCTGCGTCGGCCGGGCGGCAATACAGGGCCACCGGCAACAGCAGGCAAACCAGAACAAGAAAAGCCCTTTGCCTCACCGGTTCTGCTTCGGCTTGGTCTTTTTCGTGGGTTTTGCCAGGCTGTCCATGCGTTGCCGTGTGGCTGCGGGTAGTCCAGCCACGCCAAGCAGCAACCCTCCCGTCACCGGTTTCGCCTCATTCAACCGGACCTCAAGCTCCTGCGCCAATGAGTACACAGCGCGGCTCCTGCGGCCGGACAAGGTTTGGGCGCGTTCATCAAACACCCAGTAATCATCCGGCAAACTCGCCATACTCAAAAATCCGCTTGCACCGCTTTCCGTTAAAGTGGCGAAGAGTCCGAACTTCGTCACCCCCGAAATTCTGGCCTGGAACAACTCTCCGATGCGGTGTTGCAAATACAGCGCAAGATAACGGTCGGTCGAATCGCGTTCGGCCAAAGTGGCACGGCGTTCGGTGGCGGTAATATTTTCTGCCGTATCGGCGAAGGCGTGCATCTCCTCCTCGGTCAACCCATCATTTCCCAGCTTCAGCCCCCTTATCAGCGCGCGATGCACCAGAAGGTCCGCGTACCGCCGGATAGGTGAGGTGAAATGCGCGTAGCGGCTGAGCGCCAAGCCAAAATGTCCGAGATTTTCAGGTGAATACTCGGCCTGGCTCTGGGAGCGCAAAATCGTCTCATTCACCAGCGGCGCTGAAGGCGTGCCTTCAACGACCCTCAAAACACCATCCAGGTCGCGCGGGTGGAGCTGGCCGCCCGGCTTTAGCGAGATCTCAAGGGTCGCCAGAAAATTTCGTAGATTATCTAATTTTTCCTGTGTCGGCGGTGCGTGCACGCGGTACATGCAGGGCAGCTTCAGCCGCTCCAGCTCCTCCGCCGCGCACACATTCGCGAGGATCATGAACTCCTCTATCAGCTTATGCGCGGCCAAACGCGGGCGCGGGGCCACGTTCTGCACCTGCCCATCGTCCCCCAGCGTCACCTTGCGTTCCGGCAGGTCAAGATTAAGCGTGCCCCGCCGCTCGCGCGCTTCGCTCAACGCATGATAAGCGGCGTAGAGGTGGGCATGATTCTCAGGATTATCCTCAAACTCTTCTTGCACCTCTTCATACGTCTTGCGCGCGGCCGAGCGCATCAGCCCGCGCCCGAAGGCGTGGCGCAGCTTGGTGCCATGCACGTCGATATGCATTTCCACAAACAGGCAGCCACGCTCCTCGCCGGGTTTCAGCGAGCATAACCCATTGGAAAGCTCCTCCGGCAGCATCGGCACCACGCGGTCCGGGAAATAGCAGCTATTGCCGCGCATCCTGGCGTCTCGATCCAGCGCGCTGCCTGGCTTCACGTAGTGCGCCACATCCGCAATGGCGACGATCAGCCGGTAACCATGTGGTTCAGGAGCGGCGAACACGGCATCGTCGAAATCCCTCGCATCGGAGCCATCTATGGTGATCAGCGGCAATTCGCGCAGGTCAGCCCGCTTGCCCAAGGCCACGGGCTTGGCCTTTTTGGCATCCCTTCGCGTACCGTCTGAAAATTCCATCGGAATGCCATGCTGAGCAATGGCAATAAGGCTAACCGAGCGCGCATCCTCTGCATTGCCCAGCCGCTCTGTCACGCGGGCGGGTTTTGGCCCGAAAGCTTTTCCAGGCAAAGGCTCCGCGCGGACAATTTCGGCCTCCATTGCCCCCATTACCTCGCTTTCCGGTACCACCCACTCGCCTTTCTGCCGGCGGTCCACGGGCTCGATTCGCCCGCCCTGCGGCGTTTTATGAAACACGCCGACGATGCTGCCGCTCTGCCCCTCCACGCGCTTGATCGTCCGGCCCTCATATTTATCCGGGCCAATGCGCTTCAGCTGTGCCAGCACCTTGGCCCCCGGCGCCAAGGCCGCCGCCCCCTTGCGTTCTGGCTGCATGAAAATCACCGGCGCGCGGCCCGGTGCATCCCACACCACCGGCCGGGCTATGGCCTCACCGTCGCGGTCTATTCCTGTAACCTCCACAAGGGCGTTTTCCGGCAGCCGTCCCGCTTCTGTATGGCGTTTCCGCCCGGCCCGTTCGGCATGGCCCTCCGCTTCCAAAGATTTCATCATGCCGCGCAGCGCCTTGCGGTTCTCCGGCGCTACGGAAAAAGCACGAATAATATCACGAAAATGCGGCGCCCCCTGCGCCTCTGCCAGGAAACGCTTCACGGAGTCGCGGCTGGGCAGGGCGGCCCGCCGGTTTAAGGTTTCCGGCGTTTTGGGATTCGTCTGCTTATGCCTGGTCTTCATGCTCGTAGTATGGAGCGGCGCGGCACGCTCGGCCATGGTTGTTTCCAGAGAATTATTTTTCAGAACTCACAGCGCTTCATTGATCGTACATTGAAATTATGTAACTTATAGTTGTGAGTTCAAGTATAAATATCAACGTCCCCGCGACCATTACCTCCATAGCCGGGCAATCAAGCCTGTCATCGCTCGCCGGACTGCCCACCAGCTTGGCGGTGGCCGATTCCGCCTCTGGTGCAAACATTACCCTGGCGCTTGTGGCGGCCAACATTAACGCGGCCATAACGGCCAGTGCCACCGGCGGCGCTTCCTTGGTTTCCAGTGGCAACACGTTACAAATTTCCGGCAGCGCCGCTCAGGTTAATGCGGTCTTGGCCTCACTCTCTGTCTCAGAGCCCTCCGGCGTTACGTCGGATATCATTTCCCTCACCGCCCAGGATAATAAAGGCGGCCTTGCGCAGAGCGGCTTCGCACTGGCCGTTGTGCCACAGGCTGCTCCAGCTTTCGTTGCACCAGCCAAGCTGGTCACGCTGTCGGCCAACCAGCCCCTCGCCCTGCCGGATCTGCTGCTCTCCGACCCCACGGCCAGCGCGCTTGCCGCGATGGGGCTGGGCGCAGAGGAAACATTGCAACTCACCCTCGCTGTTTCGGCTGGCGCATTGCTGCTGCCAGATTATAGCGCGCTCACCGGCATCTCGGCTGACGGTATCGGCACCGGCACCATTCACCTCACGCTCAGCGCCAACGATATCGGGGCGCTGAACACGCTGCTCACCTCGCTGGAATTCGCGGGGCCGTCGCTTACCTCCGGCCAACATCTAACCTACGATCTCTGGAATCATGATGGTGTGCTCCCGCGGGAGGTCACTTCCGGGAATATCTATCTCAACACTGTGGGCCCTGCTGCCAGCGCCGCCACCTATGCACTAGGCACGCAAACGCTTGTTACCGGTGTCGACACGCTCTCGGGCATCCTGGATGTCACGGGCACTTTCTCCGCCCTGGGCAATTTAGTTGGCAATGGCGCGGTCTCCATTGCGCCTGGTGGCGTTTTGGAGCTGCCATACAACTCAGCCCTTTTCGGCGGAACGAGTTACGACTTCGGAACATTTTCCGCGCAAGATGTCGTGGAATCCGGCCAGCTTTTGATCGGCGGCACGGCCTCCCTGCAAGGCGAGCTGGCGCTAAACACCAATGCGTTCGTGGATTTCGCGGGCGGGCTGACAGTTGATACCGGTGCCGCGAACGATTTCCAGGAAGGTATCACGCTTGCCAGCGGCGCGGTGCTGGAAGGTAGTGGCACGCTATCCGTGGGAGATTTCTCCGCCTCCGGCATGATCGATGGCACCGGTACCATCCTTGCCTTGCAGGGCGAAACGCTGGAGATCGACGCTGGCCTGGTTTCCTCCGGCGTGAACCTGGACGTAGCGGGCGGCGGGGTGATGGTTTTGGGCCCCGTGGCGCCGCTTTTTGGCATTTTTAACACCACGCCGCTTACCGTACAAAGTGGCGTGACCTTGAATTTCGAGGGGGCAGGGAGCCAACCCATAACGGGCGGTTATGCAAACCCCCTGGGCGGTACTGGCGGCGCATTTGTCATCTCCGGGCCGCAGGTGTTTTCCGGCACGGTTTCCGGCTTCGCGGCAGGAGATGAGCTGATCTTTCCTGGTCTTACGGGCCTTGTGGTGCATAACATCAGCACCATCGCGGGCGCCTCATCTTTTGTTGTCTCCGGTGTTGATGCCAACGGCACCACACAAAGCTATACAATCTTTTCGAACATTCCCGCCGGGCTGGTGCCTGCCGCCAGTTTTGATACCGCGGGCGATGCAACGGTAGTCCTGCATTCGAATCTCGCCACGGTCACCAGCAATGGCGGCATTGCGGCCACCGCCGGTGTGGCACAGCCTTTAATGGGCATAAATGTCGTGCTGGCGGCCGCCACAACCCAGAGCCTCACCATCACGCTCTCCTCCGCGCATGGAAGCCTCTCCGCCGCCGGGTTCTCACCTGCTGCCACGCTTACCCTTACCGCGAGCAACCTGAGCACACTCAATGCCGAGCTTGCGAGCGTCAGCTATACAGGCACCGGCGTGCTGGACGTACTCACGATCAGCAGCGGCACCGGCATTCTGGCTGGGCTGCAAAGCTTCATTGCTGTCGACCGGGGCGGCAGCGGCACGGTAAACGGTTATTCCGGTCTTGGTTTCACAGAGGCCGAGCTGGTCTCCTTCGGCAGCACCGGCGGTCTTTATGTGGACGATACGGCCCATGCCCTCGGCGGCGTGCTCGTCACCGGCCAAATCGAATTTAACGATGGACTGATTGCCAGCGGTTTTTCGGGCACGGCGCTCCAGATCGACAATAACGGCAACGCGATCTTCGGTGCCGCGGCCAATGCTATGCTGTCGGGCGATGTTGTCGTCGGCGACACCAATGGCTCTGGCGCCTTGGAGGTGCTGACCACATCCGCCAGCATTGCCGGTAACCTCACCCTTGCTGCGGCGGGCGGGGGGGCTGGCTCCAGCCTCGCCGTCATGGGTGCCCTCAGCCTTTCCGGCGCGGCTTTGGTCGGGCTTGGCGGCGCAGCCACCATTTATGAAGCCGGTAGCCTGGCGGCTGGAAGCTTGAACCTTGGCACGCTCGGCACGCTCCAGGCTTACGGCACCGCGGCCGGCCATTTCGGCGGCCTTAGCAATAGCGGCGCCGTGAGCATAACCGGCAGCGCGGATATTACGGCAACGAGCTATTCTGGCACTGGCGGCCTCACTCTTGGCGGGGCCGCTCAGCTCAACATCACCGGCGCGGCATCGTTTCAGGCGGGGCAGGGGTTCATCGGCACGGATGCCAGGCTGGCTGCCAGCACATTCGCTCAATCGGGCGGCGCCATCACCATTGCCGGGCGGCTTGCCGCCTCCGGCTCTGCCACACTCACCAATGCCAGCTTCGCCGGTGGTGAGCTTTCTGCAAACCTGCTGGATGTAGCGGGCGCTCTTGCGGGCTATGGCATCATCAATGCGTCCACCGTGCTTGGCACCGGTACAATCCTGGCCGAGGGCGGCAGGCTGCTCATCGCGGGTGGTAATTTCACCGGCAGCTTCCCGGTGGAAATTGCAACCGGCGCCACGCTGGAGCTTTCCAGCGCGGATCTCTCCAGCACGCCGGTCAGTTTTACTGGCACCTCCGCTCTACTGGTTGTGGACGATGCCGCTACCGGTCTGCCCGGCATCGCCGGCATGTCCAGCTTCGATGCGGTGGATCTGGTTGGCATCGCTCCCAGCCTCGTCAGCATTGCCCCCGGCATGGTCGAGATTTTAAATTCCCAGGGCAGCATCGCACAGGCTTTTGCGGTTGCCACAAGCGGCACAGCTCTTCCCGGCCTTGCGGTCTCGGCGGATGGCAGCGGCGGCTCGCTTATTACAATGGGCGGCGAGTTACCCTGTTACGCGCGCGGCACCAGCATCCTCACACCGCAGGGCTACCGCCCGGTGGAAACCCTCCGTCCCGGCGATCCTGTTATCAATGCGGCCGGGGAACGCCGCCCGGTTCGCTGGGTTGGCTGGCGCACGATGGATCTCGGCCTTCAATCGGCCAAATCAGCCAAACCGATTATTATCATGCCCGGCGCCTTCGGTCCCGGCAAACCGTTCAAAATGCTGCGCCTCTCGCCTTTGCATTGCGTCTATGCCCAGGGAGTGCTCATCCCCGTCGTCCATCTCATCAACGGCGCCACCATCCTGCATGACGAAACTTCTCCGGCGATGACCTATTATCATCTGGAACTTGACCGGCACGATATTATGCTGGCCGAGGGGCTGGAATGTGAATCCTATTTCTGCAACGCCAATCGCGGGCAGCTTTATCATGAGCTGGGGCGGCGCACCCCGGCACGCCGTCCGTTCGCGCCGAATATCACAAGCGGCGCGCGGCTTGCCGCCGTGCGGCGTTACCTCCACGAACTGGCGCTGAAGGCAGGCTTCACGCCAGGCTACATGCCCCGCCTGCGGGCGGTAAGCGGTGGAATGAACGCTCTGCCCCGCTTCAGCCGCCACGGAAACGGGTATTATGCCTCTTTCAGCTTTGCCGAACCCGTTCGCAGCTTCACCTTGCTAAGTCCCGCTTCTTCCCCCGCGGATACCGACCCTGATTCTGAGGACCGGCGGGAGCTAGGCTTGTGCCTGGGCGAGATGCGCGGGTTGACGCTGGGGCAGGGCTGGCTGCCTCGCGCGGCGGGCGATGCGGGCATCTGGATGAGCCGCCAGGCAGAAATCAGCCTGGCCCGCGCCAGGCGGCAAATCAGGCTGCCGGTGGCCGCCGTGCCGCAAAACTGGCTGCGCGCCACGCCGCTGCTATGCAACGCCCAATCTCCCGCAAGCATTGACGCCCCGCGCGCAACCAGTTAGAGCCGCGCCTCGTTGCCGGGAACGTGGACGGGCGGTGGTCGCCCGCGCCCGCTCTTTGCCGTGAAAACGGAAAAGAGACTACTGGCGGATCTAACAAGAAAGGTACCAGCGCCATGACCAAGCGCAGTGAGAGCAAGTATAAAATCAACCGCCGCCTGGGCGTTAACCTGTGGGGCCGTGCCAAATCCCCCGTTAACAAGCGCGAATATGGCCCCGGCCAGCATGGCCAGCGCCGCAAGAAGCCGACCGATTTCGGCGTGCAGTTGATGGCGAAGCAGAAGCTGAAGGGTTACTACGGTAACATTTCCGAAAAAGCTTTCTACAAATATTACGAAGAGGCCGTGCGCCGTAAGGGCGACACCTCGGAGAACCTGATCGAACTGCTGGAGCGTCGGCTGGATGCGGTCGTCTATCGCATGAAATTCGCGATCACCCCGTTCGCGGCTCGTCAGTTCGTCTCTCACGGCCATGTGACCGTAAACGGCCAGAAGGTGAACATCCCGTCTTACCAAGTGAAGAATGAGGATATCATCGAGGTTCGTGAGAAATCCAAGCAGCTGGCCGTGGTGCTGGATGCCGCACAGAGCGGCGAGCGCGATGTGCCGGAATATATCGAAACCGACCATCGCGCCATGAAGGGCCGCTTCGTACGCGCCCCGAAGCTGGCGGATGTGCCTTTCCCTGTGCAGATGGAACCGCATCTCGTGGTCGAGTTCTACTCCCGCTAAATCTTTCCGCCTTCGGTGGATTGCGAACGGCGCCTTCGGGCGCCGTTTTTGTTTTGTCACACGCCAGAGACGCTGGCGTTACATCACGCGTTTATCAGCAGGGCATAGACGAGTTGATTGGAGTTATTCATATGCGCCGCATCCTGTTTGCGTCTCTCATTGTCCTGGCCCCTGGCCTTGCCTTCGCCCAAATGGCCGCCAATAATGGCAATCCGGCGCCGCCCGGCGGCATGGGCATGATGGGCGGCCCGATGGGTTTGCATGGCCATTGCGGCAAAGGGCCGATGATGGGTCCGGAGCAGATGATGATGAAGTTCTACGCCGCCAATACCAGCCATGACGGGCACCTTACGCTGGCGCAGGCCAAGGCGGCGGATTTCAAACCGGTTGTCGATCATTTCAACCAGATCGACACAGATAAGCACGGCTATGTGACCTTTTACGATATCCAGGCTTGGCAGATGGACGATATGGCCAAACATCTCGAAGCTCGGGCCGCGGCACTGCGAGCCAAAGACTCCTGACCAAAAATCGGGCTGACGATACTCCAGCCCGATTAGATTTTCCTCAGAAGTTGCTGCTTCGCCCTTTCGGAAAGGCGGGTGTATTCTTGGCCGGGTCGCCCGTCACGAACATCTGGTGGAAAATATCGCCAAATGTGGGCTCGGGTGCAGCCTGGCCGCTGGTGGTTGTGCCAGACGGAGTGGTATTTCCCGTCGGATTAGAGGTAGTTCCGGACATAATTTGCGACGTCACCGAATTTGGTCCGAACATATGTATCACCACACCCGAAGGCGGTGGTGTGGGGTCTTGGCGAGCCAAAGCGGGGGAGGCAGCCAGGCCCGCGAGAATAACGGCAAATGGAATTTTCAAAATTGAGGCTCCGGATTATTCCCTAACATCGCGCTCCCGGGCTGCTCAGGCAACCCATCCCAGCGCATCCAGCCATGCGTGGGGTGTCACCTCAATCGGTTTGCCAAACCCTCCATGCGCTCATCAGCCCGGTTTCGCCGGCACTCGCGAAATCCGCCAGCCGTAAGGTTACCGCGGCGTGTTCCATCACAGTACTGGCATCCTCGCCGCTTCCCGGCCATCGTGGCACCACACCCACCGTAATCTGTGCCTGCTTAGGCAGCAAAGCCGGCAGTGTGGCGCAAAATTTCGCGGCGCGCTCCCCGCCGGTCAGGTGGTCCATGTTATCGCACCACAACCCTATGGTGCTTCCATCAATTCGCCCCAGTAAATCCGTAGGGCGAACGATATCCCGCAACTCCTCCGCCAGCCGCATTGCCACAGATGGCCACAAATCCTCCTCGGCACGGGAGAAGCCCAGATAAAGCAGGGTGCCGGGCTGCTCTTCCACGTCCAGCCGGTCCAGCCTGCGGGTAATTTCGTCTCCGAATGTCTTGCTGGTCCAGAAGCCGGTTTCGGCATCCAGTATGGAGGTAATACGAAATGGCATCCCCATTCCGGTTTCATCGGCGGTGCTGGGTAAAGATAGTTCAGGGGCTTCCATGTCGAATAACAGACCATAGATGCCGGCTACGCTGCCGCCGGAAAGGCGCGGCGCCAGAGAAAGCCGGTAAAGCCGAGGCGCACCCTCCGGGCCGCCAAGCCGCACACGCCCGTGCCAGGCTACGCATTCCACGCAGATGGTTACAACGATAGACTGGAATTCATTGGCGCTCAGCGCGGCTTCTTCCGCTGAAGGGCCGCTTAACAGGCTGGCCAACTCCGCCCCCAGCATTTCACCGGCTTGCCGCCCCAGCACCCGGCCGGGCCCAAAGGCTGTAAACCGCCCGAGCCGGTCAGTCTCAAAAGCCAGATCAGCCAGCATGGACCCAACGGCGAGCCAGGAAGTGCCGCTGCCACGGGCGGAGGCGGACGGCGGCAAAGCAGAGATATGGGAAGGGTTCATAAGACCATTTTTAAAAGCCATCTGTTAACAGAGGCTTAAGTTCTTTAGCGTCCGGTCTGCCCCCGGTGGCGCAGCAAATGGTCAGCCAGAACACAAGCCAGCATGGCTTCGCCCACCGGCACAGCGCGAATCCCCACGCACGGGTCGTGCCGCCCTGTGGTGCGTACCTCCAATTCCTCGCCATCTGCACTAACAGATTGCTTTGAAATTCGTATAGAACTCGTTGGTTTTACAGCAAATCGTGCCACAATCGGCTGGCCGGTGGCAATCCCGCCCAAAATCCCGCCCGCATGGTTGGAGAGGAAGTCAATCTTCCCTTCCTTCATGCGCATCTCATCGGCATTTTCCTCCCCGCGTAGGGTGGCGGCATCGAAGCCATCGCCAATTTCCACTGCCTTCACGGCGTTGATGCTCATCAGTGCGGCGGCGATATCCGCATCCAGCTTGCCGTAGATCGGTGCGCCCAGCCCGGGCTTCACACCCTCGGCCACCACTTCCAGCACCGCGCCGATGGAGGAACCAGCCTTGCGAATGGCGTCCAACTCGGTTTCCCAGATCTTCGCTGTTACAGCATCGGGGCAGAAGAACGGATTTTCATCCACCTGCGTCCAGTCCCAGCGCGCACGGTCAATTCCATGTGCGCCCATCGCCACCATGGCACCGCGGATAACCACCGCCGGCCCCAGCACTTTGCGGGCGATGGCACCTGCGGCTACGCGCATCGCGGTCTCACGGGCGGAGGAACGGCCGCCGCCGCGCGGGTCGCGGTGGCCATATTTCATGTCATAGGCCACATCCGCATGGCCCGGCCGGTAGCGCGCCGCGATGTTCGCGTAATCCTTGGAGCGTTGGTCCGTGTTTTCAATAATCAGGGAGATCGGTGTGCCGGTGGTCTTGCCCTCATACACGCCGGAGAGAATCCGCACCTGGTCCGGCTCCTGGCGTTGCGTGGTAAAGCGGGACTGCCCAGGCCGGCGCTTATCCAGAAAAGGCTGAATATCAGCTTCGGAGAGTTCAATGCCCGGCGGGCAGCCATCCACCACCGCGCCGATGGCGGAGCCATGGCTTTCCCCCCAGGTGGTAACGCGGAAAAGATGGCCGAAGCTGTTAAATGACATGGTTCAATCGTTTGCGACTGTTATATCCGGCGCGTCCGGATTCTTCATGCCGATGATATGGTATCCGCAATCCACATGGTGAATTTCGCCGGTTACACCTTTTGAAAGGTCAGAAAGCAAATAAAGCCCGGAGGCGCCAACCTCGTCCAGCTCCACATTACGGCCCAGCGGCGCGTTATAGCGGTTCCATTTCAAAATATAGCTGAAATCCCCGATGCCGCTGGCCGCCAGGGTCTTAATCGGCCCGGCGGAAAGCCCATTCACGCGGATCTTATCTGTTCCCAGATCCGCCGCCATATAGCGCACGCTGGCTTCCAGCGCCGCCTTGGCTACGCCCATCACGTTATAATGCGGCACCCAGCGTTCAGCGCCCAGATATGTCAGTGTCAGCAGCGAGCCGCCATCGGGCATCAAAGCCGCGGC
>JAGXAO010000094.1 GCA_018971565.1 Rhodospirillales bacterium | reverse complement strand
GCGCATAAGGACAAGATTTTCCTCTCCGCCGCGGCTGGTATTGGCAATCCGGTTGTGTATGTCGGCTCCAAGACGGGCCGCGACGGCATTCATGGCGCGACCATGGCCTCCACCGAGTTCGACGCGGCCTCCGAGGATAAGCGCCCGACTGTGCAGGTGGGCGACCCGTTCACCGAGAAGCTGCTGATTGAGGCCTGCCTGGAGCTGATGCAGACCGACGCGATCGTCGCCATCCAGGATATGGGCGCGGCCGGGCTTACCTCCTCCTCTGTGGAAATGGCGGGCAAGGGCGGTGTCGGCATCGAGCTGAACCTGGACGATGTGCCGCAGCGCGAAATCGGCATGAGCGCCTATGAGATGATGCTTTCCGAGAGCCAGGAGCGCATGCTGCTGGTGCTCAAGCCCGAGCGGTCCGAAATGGCCCGCGCCATCATCGAGAAATGGGACCTGGATTACGCCATTATCGGCCATATCACCGATACCGGGCGGATTGTGGTGAAGCATAAGGGGCAGGTGGAGGCGGATATTCCCTTGGCGCCGCTCTCGGATGCCGCCCCGCTCTATCGCCGCCCCATCGCGGAGACGCCCAAGCGGCCGAAACTGGCGCCGATTTCCAGCCACGCACCGCTGGACCAGGCGCTGATAAAGTTGATCGGCTCGCCAGACCTGTGCTCCCGCCGCTGGATTTTCGACCAGTACGATTCCACGGTGGGCGGGCAGACCGTGAAACGCCCGGCCCAGGCAGATGCCGCCATTGTGAGGTTGGAGGGATCCAACCGAGCTCTTGCCATCACCACGGACGTGACCCCGCGTTATTGCGTGGCGGATGCCGAAATGGGAGGGGCCCAGGCGGTGGCCGAGGCTTGGCGCAACATCACCGCCACGGGTGCGAAGCCACTGGCGGTGACAGACAACATGAATTTCGGCAATCCCGAAAAACCTGAGATCATGGGGCAGTTCGCCAGCGCCATCAAAGGCATGGCGGCAGCGTGTAAAGCGCTGGATTTCCCGGTCGTCTCGGGCAATGTCTCGCTTTACAACGAAACTGAAGGCAAGCCGATCCTGCCCACCCCAGCCATTGGCGCCGTGGGCGTGCTGGAGGATGCCGCCAAGGCCGTGGGTTATGGGCTGAAGCCTGGCCTCTCTTTGATTGTGCTAGGCGAGACCAAGGGGGAGTTGGGCTGTTCGCTCTACCTGCGCGAGATTTTGGGCCGCGAAGAAGGTGCACCCCCGCCAATTGACCTGGCCGCTGAACGCCGCAATGGCGATTTTGTACGGAACAGGATTCTCAAACATGAGGTTGAGGCCTGCCATGATGTTTCCGATGGCGGACTGCTGGTGGCCGTGGCAGAGATGGCCCTGGCCGGGGATTGCGGAGTGGAGCTGACGGGCGCCGGTGCCGCAGAATATTGGTTCGGGGAGGATCAGGCGCGTTATATTCTGGCCGTGGAAGATTCCACGCACCTACTGGCCGCCGCCGCAGCAGCCGGCATACCGGCACAACATATCGGCCGTTCGTGCCTTGAGAAAAAATTGACTCTGCCAGATGGCCTTGCCATATCTCTGCCTCAATTGAGCGATGCCCATGAGGGGTTTTTCCCCCGCTGGTTCGCCTGAGAAGGATTACAGATATGGCCATGCCAGCAGGCGAGATCGAGGCTCTGATCAAAATCGCCTTCCCTGACGCCAAGATTCACCTCGAGGATCTGGCGGGAGACAATGACCATTATGCGGCGACTGTGGTGTCTGAAGCATTCCGTGGTGTACCTAGGGTGCGCCAGCACCAGATGGTTTATGCCGCGCTTCAAGGCCGCATGGGTGGCGAACTTCACGCCTTGGCGCTGCAAACCTCAGCACCGGAATAAGGACTGTTAAATCTATGGAAAATCCTGTTTTTACCGAAATTCAGAAGCATATCGACGGTGCGCCGGTGGTGCTGTTTATGAAAGGTACGCCCATGTTTCCGCAGTGCGGTTTTTCCGCGCGGGTGGTGCAGATTTTGAAACATGCAGGCGTGCCCTTCTCATCCGTAAATGTTTTGGAAGATCCAGAAATTCGCGATGGTATAAAGCAATTTTCAAATTGGCCGACTATTCCGCAGCTTTATGTCAAGGGTGAGTTCGTTGGCGGCTGCGATATCGTGACTGAAATGTACCAGGCCGGTGAATTGCAGTCGCTGCTGCGTGACAAGGGTGTCGCTCAGACTGCTGCTTGATCTTTTCTCCGCCGAGTGATTGTTTTCATTACTGACGAGTTGCCAAAGCCAGGCGCTGCTGGGCACCTGGCTTTGAACCATGCAATTATTTCTTGGCTGCGCAATGAAGGACATAATGTAACTATTATGCTCGTAGGAATGCGGCTGACTGTTCCATTAGGGCGGTATGAGCTGGCACCCGTTACTGGCCCCCATGTGCGCAGCATTGGCGCTTATATCATGGCAACTCCCCTGGCCGTTGGGAAAATATTTTCCCGCAAATTGTTTCGCTGCCTACCCCCTGTTTTAGCTGGTACATTGCGCCACCCAAAAGATGGATCCGGCGCAGTGCTTGGAAAATTTCCTAAATTAACTGAAATTCGCTGGTTAAAACAGGCTCTAGAGAAGCTAAAGCCCGAGGCGGTATTGATCGATACGATTTTTCGCGCGCCAATTTTGGCTGATTCTGAGCTAGGTTGGTTTAGCAGAATATTAATCGCCCACGATGTTTTCTACCGCAGGGTGGAAGCCCTGGAAGCGGCTGGCTATCATGTTCAACCGGAAGGGCTGACGCGGCAGCAAGAAACGCGGCTTTTGATGCATGCAGCGCATATCGCCGCCATTCAACCGGAAGAAGCAGGATTACTGCGCGAAATGTGCCCACAAGCCAATGTTTTTACAGCCCCTATGCCCGCACTGCCTTGCCCGCCCGCGGTTGGGGTAAAAAAACTCGTTGGCCGCCTTGTATTCATTGGCAGCGATTCGCTACCCAATCTCGATGGGTTACGCTGGTTTTTTACTGAAATCTGGCCCTTGTTACGGGGCCATGGCGTGACACTCGACTTAATCGGCGATTGCGGCCCTGCATTGCGGCGTTTACCCCCGGGAGTGAACATCTTGGGGCGGGTGCCGAATCTTGCGCCTATACTCCACAGGGCTGCTCTTGCAATTTCTCCACTTCGAGCGGGATCTGGCTTGAAAATCAAGCTTCTCGATTATGCCCGGCATGGGCTGTTCACGGTTGCAACTTCACCCAGCCTGCAAGGCTTCCACGATGATGTGGAAGCTCCTTTTATTGTCGCGGGTAGCGCCAGCATGTTTGCTGAAGCTGTTTTGCGCCATGTCGCGGCGCCTCAGCCACCGCATGCCGCTATAGCCTACGTAGCGCGCTATTATAGTACGGAGAATGCGTTCGCAGGGCTCCGGGCTGCTCTGAGCACAATCAAGTCTCAACAAAAACAAACAATTAAATCAGCCGATTGAAAAATTTGATTTAGCCACGAAAATTCTCTCAAAATAAAACCCTAAATTGTGCGAACATTAAGGTTCCGGCTGCAGAGTGATTGCATGTCAACTAAATCATGCAATGCCCGAGCCACAGCTACTTACTGACCCAGCAAGCGCCAGCCCACCCGGGGCACCGGCACGAACCGAGCGCGAATTAAGGCAGCACAATGCCCGGCATCGGATTGCGGAACGGCGCCGGATTGTCCAAAAATTGCGGCAAGAATTGGCGGCAGATAGGTTAGCCCTACATTTTCAACCAATTATATCGCTGCATAATGGCCTTGCCACGGGAGCGGAGGCGTTGCTGCGGCTTAACCATGCGCGACGCGGTTTTATACCTGCGGGGCAATTTTTAGCTCTAGCAGAACACTCAGACGTTATTATTGATATCGGTAGCTGGATGCTACACGCTGCCTGCCGGGATGCTGCACAATTTCCTGAGCATTTTTCCGTCTCTCTGGCGCTTTCATTACGTCACCTACAAAGTGGGGAGCTGGTCAAACATCTATTAGAAGCTCTCGATCGCTCAGACATCGCGCCAGGAAGGCTGGAATTACTTATAACCGAGGCTATGCTGCTCGATGCGAATGAGGATACAAATTTTGCCTTAAAGGCTGTTCAAGGAATTGGTGTTCGCTTGGCGTTAAGTCAGTTTGGCTCGGGCCATGCTTCCCTGGCTCCACTAAAGCGGCTACCCATTTCCAGTTTACGTCTTGACCGGTCCATGGTTCAAAATTTGACCCTTGCTTCCTCCACCGCAGCGCTTACGCACGCAGCGATTGAGGCAGGACACGCCCTTGGCTGCTCTGTGCTTGCGGATGGGGTAGAATCCGCAACGCAGTATGATTTGCTTCGCCAGGCGCGGGCTGATGAAGGACAGGGCGCTTTTTTTGGCCACGCTATACCAGGCGAGGAATTTACCCAGATGTTCGGACTAAAATGAGAACCTACGCAAATCTTTGAACACCGAACCGAAACTGGGGTTTGAAGGCGGCTGACGGATCGGGCATAAGTTTTAGCTCATGAATTCCAACCCTGCCGAACAGACCATCCTAGAAATTCTCGCCACCCGCGGGAAGCATCAATCTATTAGCCCGACAGATGCCGCAAAGGCACTTGCTGGAAACCTATCTGATGAGAGTTGGCGCAGGTTTCTGGCCCCCGTAAAGCAAGCGGCACAGCGCTTAGCCCGCGCAGGACAGATAGAAATTCTACGCAAAGGCAAGCCAATTGACCCAGAACAGCTGCACGGCGTTATACGCCTGCGCCTAACAAGCTCAGAGGAGTAAGCCTGTGCGCCAAGCAATGACGAATTTCTTCACTGGCTTCGCAGAAGGTTGGAGCCTTGCAAAGCCCTACTTCAAGTCAGAACAAAAGCGCGTGGCCTGGGGGCTGCTTGGCATTGTCGTTGCTCTTAACTTGATCCAGGTTGGGCTGAACGTTGTTCTGACCTATTGGAGTGCAGATTTTTTCAATGCCATTCAGGTATATGATGTAAAAACAGTCCTTACATTGCTGTACCTGCCGATTGTACAGATCCCCGGCAAAGGCCCTATGGCGGGGTTTGCTGAGCTTGTTACAGTTTACGTTCTAATTGCGGTGTACGCAACGTACCTGACTCAGATGTTGCAGATCAAATGGCGGCAATGGCTAACAATCCATTATGTAGAAAATTGGCTGCACGACCGTGCCTATTATAACATTAGTCTCAGCCAGACTCCCAATGCTGTCGTGGATAACCCAGACCAACGTATCTCTGAAGACCTTAATGATTTTACCAACAACACTCTGTCCCTTGGGACAGACTTCATCACAAATGTTGTGACACTGCTTAGCTTTGTATTCGTACTTTACAGCATTTCCGGCTCAATTACTCTTTTTGGCATTACAATCCCTGGCTATATGCTCTGGGTCGCAGTGCTTTATTCTCTGGTCGGAACCGGTATTACACATCTCATTGGCCGCAGGCTGGTCCCTCTCTCGTTTAACCAACAGAAATTGGAAGCAAATTTCCGTTTTCGTTTGGTACGTGTCCGTGAAAACCCAGAAGGGATTGCTTTATCGCATGGGGAAAGCGAGGAAGATACTGAACTACGCTCAAGTTTTCAATTTGTTAGAGATAATTTTTGGGCCATTATGCGCCGAACCAAGGTGCTGAATTTTTTTACAATCAGTTTCTCCCAAATCGCGAGCATCTTTCCGTTGGTTGTTACGCTTCCACGCTATTTCTCAAAGCAGGTTGGCCTGGGCGGGCTACAACAGATTCAATTGGTATTCGGACAAGTGCAGGGGGCGCTTTCTTGGTTTGTAACCTCATATCAAAATTTAGTGCTGCTCAGAGCCACCGTTTCCCGACTTTATGGTTTCCGCGAGGCTATGGAGAATGCCCGAGCCATGGCGGCACACGGCCCCGCCGTTAGCAATGGGACAAACGAACTAATTCTAAGAGATCTAACCCTGACGCTGCCCGATGGACGCAAGCTACTCGATGGAGCGGCATTGCAGCTAAAGCCCGGTGAGCCGGTTATTTTTTCTGGGGCATCAGGTGCTGGCAAGTCGACCTTGTTTAGAGCGATTGCAGGAATTTGGCCCTTTGGCAGCGGAGAAATCAAGCGGCCAGTTGGGAGCCTGATTTTCTTGCCACAGAAGCCTTATTTTCCCCTGGGAACATTAAAGCGCAATCTGGCTTACCCATCAGCGACTGAAAACTTAAGCAATGCCGATGCTGCCAATGCCCTAAATATCATGGGGCTTGAGCATCTGGTACCGCTGCTGGAGGAGAGTGCAAATTGGGGATTGGCGCTTTCTGGAGGTGAACAACAGCGGCTTGCCTTGGCGCGCGCTTTTCTCGCCAAGCCGGATTGGCTATTTCTTGATGAGGCAACCTCGGCCCTTGATAAGCCGTTAGCCGAAAGGGTTTGGATGGCCTTGCGCACGATGCTGCCTCACACAACCATTATCGCCATCAGCCATCACGAGACCAGTTCCCGGCATTTGAATTTAACTAACAGAGCGCTGGACCAGGCCGCGTAGGAGTGCTCATTTTTGTCGCCCAGCCAAACAGAGCCCAGGCTGGCGAGAGGCAATGCGCGCGCGAATATCTTCAAGCTTACTTCCTCTCGTGCAAAGCGGCGCAAAGCTTTCGGCCTCACGCCTGGCTTGCATGGCGGCCGGTAAGGCAATCACTGTATCCAAGGCATTATCAAAAACGCCGCGATGACCGGTATCAAGAAAGGACTCTGCCGGCGTGCCGTTGGCGAATAAGGCACTGTGCCGGGATAGTTCAATGTGGTAATATGTAACTGGTTGGTCGCTATCATTCTGCCGAATGCTGTTCCAGTTGATGAGCGCTTTGGCCGGCACAAGCACACCATCAATGTAAAGCGCATGATCCGGGGAAACATTCAATTGGTGTGCAGGCACACCTTCGGCCAGCGCACCCGGCTCAATTGTGATGGGCCGCAAAATATCCGGCCTCAAAACCGAGGTAAGGTCTATTTTTCTTTTGCCAATCCATATGATCTCTTGCTCTTCGCTGTCGAGTGTAATGACGTGATCTCCCGCCATTAGCAGTTCGACCGGCACTTCTCCTCGGGTAGTAAGAATGAGAGTGCCTTCTGTAAAACAAGGATTGATTGGCGTGTCCGCCACGACAATCGCATCGATAAATTGATTATTGCTATTTGGATTGGGACGCTCCGCGAAAGAAATCTCAATGGTTCCGTGATTGGCGGCGGTACCAAATAGGCCAAGCGCAATTTCGTCAACGATTGTTTGTTCATTCGCGTTAAGGGTAAAGGGCGTGCCGGTGCTCATTTCCACCGTACCATT
>JAGXAO010000093.1 GCA_018971565.1 Rhodospirillales bacterium | reverse complement strand
CCCCGGAAGATTGCGCGGCCCCGCCGCCTGTGTTGAAAGGCGGCAGGATTTCGCCGGAATTTTTAAGCAGCGCCATGGCGCTGGCTTAGCGCATCGGAGGCTGACATGACTAGCGTGACATACCGGGATGCCGGAGTGGATATTGAGGCGGGCGATGCTTTGGTGGACGCCATCAAACCGCTGGCCAAGGCCACCAGCCGTGCGGGCGTTATGGGCGGGCTGGGCGGCTTTGGCGCTTTGTTCGATCTGAAGGCGGCGGGATTCACCGACCCCGTGCTGGTTTCCACAACGGATGGCGTCGGCACCAAGCTGAAAATCGCCATCGAGACCGGGATCCATGACTATGTCGGTATCGACCTGGTGGCGATGTGCGTGAATGACCTGGTGGTACAAGGCGCCGCCCCGCTCTTCTTCCTGGATTATTTCGCCACCGGCGCTTTGGATGTGGATGCCGCCAAACGGATTATCGCCGGCATTGCCGAGGGCTGCAAACAGGCCGGCTGCGCGCTGGTGGGCGGCGAGACCGCCGAAATGCCCGGCATGTACGCCCATGGCGACTATGACCTCGCCGGATTCTCGGTGGGTGCGGCGGAACGCGGCGCGCTGCTGCCCGCCAATGTGCGGCCCGGCGATGCGATTCTGGCTCTGCCCTCCTCCGGCGTGCATTCCAACGGGTTTTCCCTGGTGCGGCGGATTTTCGCTGATGCCGGGCTCTCCTGGAATTCGGAAATTCTGGGGCAACGCGCCGCGGATGTACTGACGACCCCCACGCGCATCTATGTGAAACCGATGCTTGAAATTCATAAGCAGAATTTGTTAAAAGCAGCCGCACATATAACCGGAGGTGGTTTACCCGGAAACCTGCCCCGCGCCTTGCCGGAAAATTGCGGCGCCAGGCTGCATGGCCCCTGGGCGATGCCGGAAATTTTTTCCTTCCTTGCCCGCACCGCTAACGTGGCGGCTGAGGAAATGCTGCGCGTGTTCAATTGCGGTGTCGGGATGACCCTGATTGTGAGCGATGCGGAGAAAGCCATGGCGGTGCTGCGCGCGGCGGGCGAGCAGCCCTTCCTGCTGGGCGAGGTGACGGACCAGCCAGGGATCATCATCGACGGACAGGACAAGCTGTTCGTCTGATGAAACCGCGCGTCGCGATTCTCATCTCCGGGCGCGGTTCGAACATGGAGGCGCTGGTGAAAGCGGCTCAGGCGCCGGATTATCCGGCGGAGATCGTGCTGGTGCTCTCCAACAAGCCGGATGCGGCAGGGCTGGAGATTGCGCGCGGGCTGGGGGTGGAAGCCATTGCCGTACCCGCGAAGCCGTTCGGGAAAGACCGCGCGGCGCATGAACGCGCCATCGACGCTGAATTACGGGCGCGGGACGTGCAGATTATCTGCCTCGCCGGGTATATGCGCCTGCTGACCCCCTGGCTGGTAGGGGCGTGGGCGGGGCGGATGCTGAACATCCACCCTTCCCTGCTGCCAAAATTCCCGGGGCTGGACACGCATGAGCGGGCCATCGCGGCGGGTGAGGCCGAGCATGGCTGCACCGTGCATCTGGTAACGGAAGGCATGGATGAAGGCCCCATCCTCGGCCAGGCGCGTGTGCCGGTTCTACCTGGTGACACCGAGGCGATGCTCGCTGCCAGGGTGCTGGAGCAGGAGCACAAACTCTACCCGGCGATATTAGCCTCCGTTGCCCGCAAAATCAGCTTGCCAGCGGGCTGAACCAGCCCTTAAATTCCCGGTATAAATGGGGAAAGACCAAATGTCGGCTCAGCCTGACCACACCGCACAGATTATGGGCGAGGAGATCGATTTCGACGCGCCCGCACAAAAGGGCTGGAGCTTTTTCACCCGTTTCCTGTTCTGGAACATCGTCATCGCGGCGGGCACATTGCTCTTTATCGGGGCGCTTACCGTCTGGCGCTGAGAAGAGAGCAGGTTAGTACGGCCGCTCTCCCATGACATTCCCTGGCGGCGAATAGTCGCAAACCAGAACGTCGTTCCCGTCATTCTCGGCGAGCCCGCAGCCAACCTTGGTTGTGCTCCTCCAGATCATCTGGCTGTAATGGCCGGCATCCATCCAGTTTCCGGTCGTGGAGATGTCTGGAAACACACCGTCCGTAAAATTGGCCTGCTCATTGCCCCATAGCTGAACCAGTTGTGTGAGGGATTGGGTGCCAGCCGCGGCCATGGCCAGATTTTGCCCGGAGCCGCTATGCACAAGCTGCCCGATCGCCGCGAGATGTTCTGCCCAGCGCTGAGCTCTCTCAGCCAGGCTCGTGGACCAATGCAGGGGCGGAAGGCCCAAGGCTGAGCGGTATTGGTTATGGGCCGCCAGTAATTCCGCAATGCCGTCGGTGCCGTCATCCTGGCTCTCTGTGCCGGCTGGCATATTACCTGGGTAAGCTTGGGTGCTGCCTGGCGCGTTGTCAGGGGCGTCTTGCGGATAAGCCGGGTAGCCTGGTGCATTGTATGGGTAACCCGGCGGGTAGGCGGGGTAATAACCCGGCGGATAATAATACGGGTAGCCTTGTGCATGCGCATGACTGGCGAGGCCCAACATGGCCAGGGCGGCGAGCAGGAATGATGTCTTCATAAAAACCCTTGTGAAGCGGCGGGTGCCGCCGCGCCTATAACAAGGCGGTATGGCGGGGATGTGGCGGAGCGCCGCCGGACCCCAAGGGTTTTTTGATTTAGCGCTTACTTCAAAACGGGGAAAGCGGCGCGTTCCTCTGCGACGTCCAGCATGGCTTCGGCGGCGTTGCGGAAGATAAGGCGCATTAACCCGCGGGGCGGACGGGGTTTCAGCCAGATGGCCTTGGCCTTTTTGCCGCCAAGCTCCTTCACAACCTGCTCGACATCTCCGAAACCATCGATCAACCCGAGGGTTTGCGCACGCTCGCCCAGCATATAACCGCCGTCGAACACCTGGGATTCATCGGTGGTAAGGCGCGCCCCGCGCCGGGTGCGCACCCAATTTTTGAACATCACGTGGATTTCGTCCAACAGATCCTGGGTGAAAGCGACATCCTCGGGCTTGCTTGGGCTGAAAATATCGTTGCGGCGCTTGTTCGCGCCCGCCGTCAGGGTTCGGCGTTCAATGCCAAAACGGGCGATGAACCCGCTAAGGCCGAAGCTTTCTGTAACCACGCCGATGGAGCCGACAATGGAAAGCCGTGAAGCGAAAATATTATCCGCGGCACAGGCCAGCCAATAACCGCCTGAGGCCCCGAGATCACCGATGACGGCGGTGACCTCGATTTTGTCTTCCTCCGCCTTGCGGCGGATAAACTGGCCGATAAGGTCTGATTGCGTGGCCGAGCCGCCAGGGCTTTCAATGGCCAGCACCAGCTTGCCGGTTTTTTTCGCGAGCGTGAAACCGCGTTCCAGAATGGGCGTACAGCCGGCCAGATTCAACATTCCCGGCCGCGCGGCGATGATGCCGCGAAGCTGCACAACGGGGATTTTCGGCCGCGAAAACGGAAGCTTCATAAAGCGTTGTTAGCCATCAATCCGCCGCGGAGGCAAATTGCGTGGCGCCACGTTCGGTTTCGACCATATAATCACGGGTGAGAGGCAGCGCCTCCTGCTTACGGACAAGCTGGATTTGGAAATTCATATGATCCGTCAGGCGGAAGGCAAGCTCCGAGCCGGAGAGGTAGAATTCAAACATGCGGCAGAACCGCTCATCGTAAAGGCTGGCTATGGCATCCCGGTTGGCGGCGAAGCGCCGGCGCCAATGGGCAATCGTTTTGGCGTAATGCAGACGCAGAATTTCAATATCCGTGGTGCGCAGCCCGGATTGTTCCACCGGCTCCAGAACCTCGGACAGGGCCGGGGAATAACCGCCGGGGAAAATATATTTGGCGATCCAGGGGTTGGTTGCACCCGGCCCCTCGAACCGGCCGATGGAGTGAATGAGCGCCACACCGTCTGGTTTCAGGCAGGATTTCACGGTTCTGAAGAAGGTTTCGTAATTCGGCACACCCACATGCTCGAACATGCCGACCGAGACGATTCTGTCGAACTGCCGGTTCATCGCCCGGTAATCCATCAGCTCGAAGCTCACCCGGTCGGCCAGACCCTCCTGCGCGGCGCGGGCGCGCGCGGCGGCAAGCTGCTCCTCAGAGAGCGTGATGCCCGTGACCTTCGCGCCGAATTCCCTGGCCAGTGTTAGCGCCATGCCGCCCCAGCCGCAGCCGATATCCAGCACCTCAAGCCCCGGCCGATCGAGCTTCAGCTTGGCGGCGATATGGCGCTTTTTGGCGAGCTGGGCCTCGTCCAGCGACATATCATCCGAGGTGAAATAGCCGCAGCTATATTGCTTGTCCCGATCCAGGAACAGCGAGTAAAGCCGCCCATTCAGGTCATAATGATGCGCGACATTACGCCTGGCGCGGCTGGCGTTGTTGGCTTGCAGAATGGGCCGCAACAGACGCCTAGCTTGAGCCGTGATGGCCAAAATGGGGAGCCTGACGTCGTTCAGGTTATCCAGCATCACGCACAATACGTCATGGATGGAACCGTTCAGGGGGGTCAGCGCCCCATCCATATAAGCCTCACCCAGGGCAAGACCTGGGTTAAGGGACATACGCTTTACCGCTTCGTTGGTTTTAAGGTGGATACCGGCCATGAATCCTTCGGTTCTGCCATATTCGCTGCGCGACCCATCTGGCCAGACCACCAGCAAGGAACCGCGGCGCACTAATTTGGCCAAACAGCGATCTAGAAGTTTGCGATACAGCCAGATCACGTCAGTCTCCTTGTTCTAACGCGCAGGCAACCGGCTTGAAACCAAGGCCGCCCGCGATGCTTATGAATAAGAGTCTGAGAGAATTGGGTATTAGCCACCAGAAAATGAAGAGGCGCAAGAAAAAAGCCTCCGCGAATTTCACGGAGGCTTTTTTAGCTAGCTGAAAGTACTGGCGATCAGGCCGCCGGCTCTTCCTCTTCCTGGCCGAAGAGCGGGCCGATATCCAGCTGCTCGTCTTCCTCGCGGGCGATGGCTTCGCCGCGCGCCTGCTTTTCCGCCTCTTCCTGAGAGCGGGCGACGTTCACCTTGATCTGGATATGCACTTCCGGGTGCAGCTCAACGCGCACGTTGGAAATACCCAGAGTTTTGATGGGGTGAACCAGCAGCACCTGGTTACGCTCGATACCCAGGCCGGCTGCGGTCGCCGCTTCGGCGATGTCGCGGCTGGAAACGGAACCATACAGCGCGCTAGCTTCGGAAGCCTGACGAATCAGCGTCACGGCCAGGCCGTCCACACGCTCGGCAATACGCTCGGCTTCCTCGCGGCGCTTCAGGTTCTGTGCCTCAAGCTGCACGCGCTCGCGCTCAAAACGTTCCTTGTTCACCTTGGTGGCGCGCACGGCCTTGGCCTGCGGCAGCAGGAAGTTACGGGCATAGCCCGGCTTCACCTTCACCAGTTCGCCCATCTGGCCCAGCTTCTCAACGCGCTGGAGCAGGATCAGTTCAATGTTTGCCATGGTCCTGCCTCCCTCAGCTCAGCACGTAAGGCAGCAGCGCCAGGAAGCGGGCGCGCTTGATGGCTTTCGCCAGCTCGCGCTGCTTCTTGCCGGACACGGCGGTGATGCGGGACGGGACGATCTTGCCGCGCTCCGACAGGAAGCGGGAAAGCAGGCGCACGTCCTTATAATCGATCGCCGGTGCACCTGCGCCGGAGAACGGGCAGGATTTTTTCCGGCGGAAGAAGGGGCGGCGCGCACCCACGGCGGGGCGACGCAGGCCGCCGGTTGGTTCGGTGGTCTCGGACATTACAGGTCCTCCTCAACGCTGAATTCGTCACGGTCGGCGCGGAACTCGTCACGCGCACGGAACTCCTCACGCTCGTCGAACCCACGTTTGCGGCCGGATTCGAAGCGCCCGGCGGGCTTGGGACCACGGAAAGCGCGGTCGCGCTCATCGGCCTTGCGGGAGAGGATCACGGAGGGTTCCTCGTTGATCTCTTCAACACGCACGGTCATGAAGCGCAGCACGTCTTCATGCAAGGTAAGCTGACGCTCCATCTCCTGCACGGCGGCGGAGGCGGCATCCAGACCCAGCAGGATGTAATGGCCCTTGCGGTTTTTCTTGATACGGTAGGCGAGCGGGCGCAGGCCCCAATATTCGCGCTTCTTTACAGCACCTGCATCGGCCTCGATGGCGGTGATGGCGGCGTCGACAGCGGCGTCGGCCTGGGCCTGGGTGATCTCGCTGCGCGCGATCACCACGGTTTCATATAACGGCATATGTCCCCCCTTCGGCTAAATCAGCTCAGGCCCTGGTCTGGACCACCCGGGAATTCGGGGCGAGCATAGCCAGGCGCGATGCCACGCACCCGGCAGGGAAGGCGGGCGTAAAGCACGGCGCGCGGAGAAGTTCAAGGGGCTTAACCAGAGGGCCAAACGCCCGCTTGCGCCGCAATGGTTAACCGCTTAAGCTTTATTACAATAAAATAATAACACCTGCCGCAGACCTCTAAAACAAGTGATCGGAAGGGGGTGCTCGAAACGCCAGAGACGAAGAGAGAGGCAATGCACGCTATGCGTGCAGCCATTGCTCTCTGAGTGGCCACAGCAGCAACCAAACGTCTAACGCGAGATCAAGGGGAGACTGTAGATGACCGAACGGACTGAACAAGCGATTCTTGACGCCGATGCCGCCACCCTGCACCGAATGGGCTATGCGCAGGAACTTTCCAGGCGTATGCATGGCTTTTCCAACTTCGCCGTATCTTTTTCCATTATTTGCATCCTTGCCGGCGGCATCACCGCTTTCCAGAGTGCTTATAGCGGCGGCGGCGCTTTTGCCGCCGTGGTTGGGTGGGTTGTAGGCAGCGCTTTTGCTTTGATTGTTGGCTGCTCCATGGCGCAGATCGCCTCTGCCTATCCCACGGCGGGCGGGCTTTACCATTGGTCCTCCATCCTCGGTGGCCGCGCCTGGGGCTGGGTAACCGCCTGGTTCAACCTGCTCGGCCTTATTTTCGTTATCGCCTCGGTGAATGTGGGCGTCTACACCCTGTTTAACGGCCTGGTCCTGGGCAATATTTTTGGCGTCAACACCTCCTCCTGGGGGTTTGAGCAGCAGACCATCGCCGTTGTGCTCATTACCGGCGCGCAGGGCTTGCTCAACCATTTCGGTATCAAGAGCACCACCAAGCTGATCGATTTTTCAGGCTATCTCATCCTGGTTATCGCCGCATTGCTCACCGGGACGATGCTGTTTTCAGTGCAGCATTTCGACCTTTCCCGGCTCTTTGTATTCACCAATTTCACAGGCGCACCTGGCGGCGGCGTGCTGCCACAGAGCAACAGCCATCTTTATATTTTCGGGCTGGCCTTGCTCTACCCGCTCTATACCATCACCGGGTTCGACGGCTCCGCCCATACTTCTGAAGAGACGGTGGACGCCCGCCGCAACGTGCCGCGTGGCATCCTCAACGCCATCTTCTGGTCGGCCGTGTGCGGTTTGGTGATGCTGTGCTCCTT
>JAGXAO010000092.1 GCA_018971565.1 Rhodospirillales bacterium | reverse complement strand
TCACGCAGCAACGTACGTGCCTCTGCCGGTCTCCGGTTACGCAACGGCGTCAAGCGTTCTGGCAGCACGACTGGGGAAACCTGGAAGTCGGCTGGTTCGTTGGACCGTTTCGATAACCTTGCCCCGCCGCGTGAACAGGCGGGCAAATGAGAGAAGGAATTGAGGGCGATGACTCCTAAGATCGCTTCCTTTCTGGCGTTGCAGCCCGCAACGCCATGCCTGGTGCTGGACCTTGACCAGGTGGCGGAGAACTACGGCCGGCTGCGCGCCGCCCTGCCCGCGGCGGCCATATATTATGCCGTAAAGGCCAACCCGGCACCGCAGATTTTACGCCTGCTGGCCAAGGCGGGGTCATGCTTCGACGCCGCCTCCTGGCCTGAAATCGAATCCTGCCTTGCCTCTGGGGCCAGGCCGGAAGCCATCTCCTTCGGCAATACGGTCAAGAAACCCTCCGCCATCGCCCACGCCCACGCCCACGGCGTGCCTCTTTACGCCTTCGATTCCGCAGAGGAGCTGGAAAAGATCGCCGCCCACGCGCCAGGCGCCAAAGTTTATTGCCGTATCGCAGTGAACAATGTTGGCGCGGAATGGCCACTTTCCAAAAAATTCGGCACCACGCTGGAAAAAGCCAAGGCGCTGATGCTGGCCGCCCCCGGGCTTGGCCTTGTTCCGCACGGGCTCTCCTTCCATGTCGGCAGCCAGCAGACCGGCACACTGGCCTATGAACTCGCCATCGCCGAGGTGGCGATGCTGTTCACGGACCTGAAAAACGCGGGCCTGCCGGTGCAAATGCTCAACCTCGGTGGCGGCTTCCCCACCCGCTATCAGGAGGACGTGCCCGAGCACGATGAGTTCGGCGCCGCCATTATGGGCGCGATGCGCCAGCATTTCGGTAACAGCCTTCCGGATATGCTGATAGAACCCGGCCGCGCCATGGTGGGCAATGCCGGGGTGGTGGCGGCGGAAGCCGTGCTGGTGTGCCGCCGCATGCCGGAGGATGAGCGCCGTTGGGTGTATCTGGATATCGGCCGTTTCGGCGGGCTGGCGGAAACTGAGGGCGAGTCCATCCGCTACCGCGTTACCGCGGGCGAGGGCCCTACCGGCCCCGTGGTGCTGGCCGGCCCTTCGTGCGACGGCGTGGACGTGATGTACGAAAAAACACCCTACAGCCTGCCACTCAGCCTCAAATCCGGCGATACGGTGCTGATTCACGATACCGGCGCCTATGTAACGAGTTATGCCAGCCAGAGCTTTAACGGCTTCGCCCCGCTGGCTGAACATTACATTTAACCCGCCGCCTAGAACGAATACCAGAAAAATAGAATATAAAATTTGAAAGCGTCTAAAATTAGCGAATAATTTTATTGCATATCCGATTATTATCTCGTAATTGCTTAAAACATAAATTTTAATTTATGTTTTTTTGGCTTTTAGGAGAGATTATGGCGACAGAATCCAACCTCATCGTCTATTCGATCACGCTTGGGTCAAGCTACGGCTCATCGCTCGCCACTGGCTCCGTCTCGATCACGATCGGTTCCAAAGCCTCCACCAGCGCAAGCGCCACGGATACGGGTTCAGGCAACGATAACCTGAATATTCTGGGGGATAACAACACGGCCGGCACTTCCGGCCATCGCGATATCTTCAACCTGACCATGAATGGCGCCACCACGACGGCCTATTATTTCGGCACTGCCACGGTTGGCGGGGTAACGGGTTTTGTCGCCAATACCGCCACGGATGGATCAGGCACCTGGTATTTCGTTGCAGTGAACAACCCCGCCTCAAGCGGGCTTAAACACAACAACACCGGCACGCTGACTTACGACACCACCGGCACCAGGAATGAATGGAGCCTGACCAACGGCACCCCGATCTGCTTTATGGCTGGCACCGCAATAGCCACCCCGGACGGCGAGGTATTGGTGGAAAATCTGAAGCCCGGCGATTTCGTCCTCACCGCGGATGGTTCAGCGCAGAGTGTGCGCTGGCTGGGGCGGCAGACCGTCTCGCGTTTGTTTGCCGACCCACTGCGTGTGAACCCCATTCGTATCTTGCAGGGCGCACTGGGTGACGGTTTGCCCCGGCGCGATCTGCTCTGCTCGCCCGACCATGCCTTCCTGCTCGATGGTATTCTGGTACAGGCCGGCGCGCTGGTGAACGGCGTTACCATCCTCCGGGAAAACACCGCCCCTGAAATGTTTGTGTATTACCATGTCGAGCTTTCCAGCCACGCGCTGATCCTGGCTGAGGGCGTGCCCGCCGAGACATTCATCGACAATATCGCCCGTCTGGCTTTCGATAACTGGCAGGAGCATGAGGCCCTCAGCGCTACGCCAGCGCCACTCGTGGAAATGAATTTCCCGCGCGCTAAATCCGCCCGCCAGGTGCCGCAAGCTCTGGCAGCACGGCTTTCTGCCTTAGCCGAAACCGCCGCTGCGGCCTGAACTGGCCACCGGATTTCAGGCCGCGCATACGAGCGGCCTGAAATCGTCCAAACTCAAATTATGCATTAATTCGCGTCTCTGCCTTTGCACCCGCCGTGGCATCCCCGTAAACTCCGCTCGCTCCGGTCCATCCCGGCCGGGCGGTAGGCCAAAATAACGGAGACCAGTATGCGCGAAATTCAACTGAACGCCGCCGATGGCAGCGGTGCGTTCTCAGCTTTTGTCTGGGAGCCGAAAGGTAAGCCGCAAGCGGGCGCCGTTGTGGTGATCCAGGAAATTTTCGGCGTGAATGACTCCCTGCGTGAAACCGCGCAAAACCTCGCGGATCAAGGCTTCATCGCCATCGCGCCGGATTTGTTCTGGCGGCTGAAGCCGGGTGTGAACCTTACGGACAAAACCGAAGCCGAATGGAAAAGAGCCGTCGGCCTGATGCACCGGTTCGACCAGGATAAAGGTGTGGAGGACCTGAAAACCACCCTCGCCGCTGCGCGGAAACTGCCGGGCTGCAATGGCAATGCCGGCACAATCGGGTACTGCCTGGGCGGGCGCCTGGCGGTGATGATGGCCGCGCGCTCCGATTCGGATGTTAACATCTCCTATTACGGCGTGGCGCTGGACAGCCTGTTACCGGAATTCGCCAGGCTTGAGGCGCCCTTGATGCTGCATATCGCGGAGCTGGATGAGTTTTTCCCTGCTGAAAGCCGTGACAAACTGCTTGAAGGCACCGAGGAAAACGACTGGGTGGATGCCTTCGTCTACCCCGCCGTGCAGCACGCCTTCGCCCGGGTGGACGGTGTTCATTACGATGCCCGCGCCGCCATCATTGCCAATGGCAGAACCGCCGAGCTGCTCGCCGAAATTCTTGATTAAGCTCACCCGCCGCAGGTTCGGCATCGGGGCGCTGCTGCTGCCCGCCATAGCGCGGGCGCAGGCAAGCCTGGCCGATGGATTTGTGCGAGCAATTTTGGGCCAGATGGCCGCATTAGGCGATGGGCCCGTATTGCTGAACTCGTATTTGGTGGATACCGGGCCGCGGGCTGATGACTTCGACTTAACGCAAGCCAACGCCGCCTATGTGTACGACAACGCCCTGGCCGGACTGCTGCTGCTGGCGGCGGGGCATAAGCCGGAGGCACGGCGGATTGGGCAGGCGCTCGCCACCGCCCAGGCGCATGACCGGAAATTCTCTGACGGGCGGTTACGGAATGGCTATGCTGCGGGTGCGATGGCCGTGCCCGCGAAATTGCCTGGATTCTGGAACCCCAAGACGAACCAGTGGGATGAAGATCCGTATCAGGTAGGCACGGATACCGGTCCTGTCGCCTGGGCCATGCTGCTCTGGGCGGCTTTGGGCATGGATAAACCCGCTAATAAGGCCGGAAACTTTCTCGATGAGCAGTTGCGCGCCCCGCTCGGCTATTATGGCGGATTTTACGGCTATGATCAGAACCAGCAGAAACTCACCTGGGAAAGTACGGAGCAGAATCTCGACCTTACCGTGGCCTTCGAAAAACTTGGGCGTGGAGAAGATTCGGCACACGCCAAGGCTTTTGTAAAATCGGCCTACGATGCACGAGCTGGGCTGTTTAAAACAGGTTTGGCGGCAGACGGCAAACCTGGCGCAATGGTTGCCGCGGATGCAGGAATATGGCCGTATCTTGCCGGGGTAGGCGACGCCGCCAGCGCGGTGCACGCTATCGCAACGCTGCGCCATGGGGCGGGAGTTGGGTTTTCCAGCGCCAGCCAAGGCATCTGGCTGGAAGGCACGGCCTTTGCGGCTTTGGCCCTGAAGCGCATGAAAAATCCGTTGGCGGAGGCGTTCTCAGGAACCGTCTCAGCGAATATCTCACCGCAGGGTTATGTGTATGCGGCCGTGCAACCAGTGCTAAGCACGGGCTTGAAAATTGGCCCTTCTTTGCAGAAGGGCGTGCCAGAGCAGGCGTTCAATTATTACCGGCGGCCTTCCCTCAGCGCCACAAGCTGGGCCGGGCTGGCGGCTTTGGGGGCAAACCCCCTGGCCTGATTATTTGCCGATGCAAAACCCTGAGAATACAGCATCAAGAATCTCTTCCACCCCAACACCCCCCGCCAGCCGCGCCAAAGCTTGCGCGGCTGTGCGCAACTCCTCTCCGCGCAGCTCAGGTTCGGTTAAGGCAACAGCCATATCCAGCGCCATCACCGTATCCCGCACGCACGCCACCTGGCGCGGGCGGGATAGCGCCGCCGCCCCTTGCCGGTCGGTTAGGGCGAGTGCGGCTTCAGCAAGCCGGGCGCGGAGTTCCGGCATATTTCGGCCCGTTTTGGCGGAGACGGAAAATTCCCTGCCACTTTCAGCAATGTCTGATTTTGTGTGAACACGCAGGACAGGCGCGCCAGGTGGCGGGGCCGCAAAAGCTTCGCCGCAGGCGGCCACAAGAATAACAAAATCTGCTTTTTCTGCCTTGGCTTTTGCGCGGCGCACACCTTCTGCCTCGATATTGTCTGCGGTTTCACGCAGGCCCGCCGTATCGGTTAAATGAACGGGAATGCCGCCGAGATCGACGCGGATTCCCACCGCATCGCGCGTGGTGCCCGGCATATCGGAAACAATGGCAATCTCCTCGCCCGCCAGCGTGTTCAGCAGCGTGGATTTGCCTGCGTTGGGTGGGCCGAGGATCACAAACTCCAGCCCTTCGCGCAGGCGTTCAGCGGCAGGCGCGGCATGGAGGGCGGCCTGCATTTCGTTACGCAACGCGCTGATACCGCTGCGCAGCTCTTCCTCCACCTCCGGGGGCAAATCTTCATCCGGGAAATCTATAAGCGCTTCCTGGCGGGCCATGAGGTGGCGCAACCGCTCCCGCCAGGCGGCGCAGGCTTCAGGCAAGTGGCCTTCCATGGCCTGGCGGCGCTGGGCTTCTGTTTCGGCGGCGATGAGATCCGCCATTGCCTCCGCCTGCAACAAATCTATGCGGCCATTTTCGAATGCACGGCGGGAAAACTCACCTGGCTCCGCCGGGCGCGCACCGAGGGTCACTAGCGCATCGCTCACCGCCGCCAGAACCGCGCGGCCGCCATGCAGGGAAATTTCCGCCACATCCTCGCCCGTGAAGCTATGCGGGGCTGGAAATACCACAAGCAACGCCTCATCCAGCACCTGCCCATCAAACCGCAGGCGGCGCAGGGTGGAGCGGCGGGCGGCAGGCAAAGCACCTGCCAAAGACTGGATGATTGGAAAGGTTTGAGGACCAGAAAGACGGATGGTGGTGATGGCCCCGCCCCGGCCGGTGATGGGCGCGAAGATGGTGCTCATGTGCGGGCAGCCAATGCGTTGGAGATGAAAACAACCGCCAGCAGCGTGATGGAGACGCCAAGGCTTAGTGCCAGCAGGCTGCACCAGGGGGATATGGCGGTGAGGACAGCAAGGCAGGCGAGGCCATAAAGATGGGAGACCGGAAAGCGCGGATGCAGAAACCTCCTGAAAAATCCATTGCCCAGCAGAAAGGCGGCAGGCCCGCCGAGCAGAATCAAGCTCTGGCCGGGGGATGCGTTTTGCAGCGGCAATTCCAGCAGGAATGCATCCCCCGCCGCGATGGTGATGATGGCGGCGATGAGCAGACCATGAACATAGGTGTAGGCAGCGCGGGCAATTTTTCCGATATCCTCGGCATGGGCAAAAGCATGGGCGGTGCGCTCTGCCGCGTCGTTAAAATAAATCCACCACAGGGCCGCGGCGGAAACCAGGGCGGAGGTTACGGCGGCAGCCGTTGCAGGCCGCCAATGGAGGTCCGAAAAATTCGCACCGATGACGGTGATGGATTCACCCAGCGCGATCAGCACGAAGCCCGCGCAGCGTTCGGCCATGTGGCGGGCATCCAACTGCCAGTCAAGCGTGGTTGAGCGGCCCAGACCGGGAACGTAAAACCCGTTTGCGGGACCAGCCAGGTCCACAAGCAACGCGGCGGCCCACAGAAAGATGCGGAAAGGTTCGGATAACAATCCTCCCAGCAGCCACAGCAATGCGCCCGTGCCGAGCCATACTGAAATGCGCTGGAAGTTTTTGTAGTTTACAGAATCATGCTGCTTCAATGCCCATAGCATGAAGCCTGAGCGCCCGAGATTCATCGTTGAAAGGCCAAGGGCAAAAGTAAGGCCGCGTATGCCGAAGGCTTTGGGTACGGAAGCGGCGAGCAGAAGCGCACAAAACATCAAGCCTAACAGAAGCAGTTTCACCGGCCGGCGGTCCGGGTCTATCCAGTTTGTAGCCCAGCTTGTGTATACCCAGCCCCACCACATGGCGGCGAAAAGCATCAACGCCTGCAACGCCCCCAGCGCGGACATGTGTGCGCGAAGAAATTCCGAGATCTGCGTAACGGCGAAGACGAAGATCAGGTCGAAGAAGAGTTCGATCTGTGTTACCTGCGCGCGTTCATCACGCCGCCGCAAAAGGCTGAACGGCGCGCCGCGCATCAGGTTAGGTAGCGCGCCGTGAGATGCGCTTCGAAATAAGCCGGATTCAGAGTTTCGCCAGTGGCGGCCTTAAGAATTTCGTTAAACCCGGCGGAAGAGCCGCGTTGGTGCACATGTTCGGCCAGCCAGTTGGTAAGCGGCGCCATATCCCCGCGCGCCAGTGCCGCATCCAGCTCCGGCAGCGCCTTGCGGGCGGCGGCCATAAGCTGCGCCGCGGCCATTGCGCCTAAAGTGTAGGAAGGAAAATAACCTATCGCGCCGTCAAACCAATGGATGTCCTGCAAACAGCCTCGTGCATCATCGGGCGGGGTGATGCCGAGCAGCGCCTTAAACCCCTCATTCCACGCGCCCGGCAGATCCACCACCGCAAGCTCACCAGAAAGCAATGCCTGCTCCAGCCGGAAGCGCAACAGCACATGGGCGGGATAGGTCATCTCATCCGCTTCCACGCGGATAAAGCTGCGTTCCACCCGGCGCAGGCGGTGCTTTAAACCCGCCGGCGTAATATCCTTGCCAAACGCGCTGGCGGCCAAGGGTGCAAGATAGGAGAGATACGCGTCAGACCGCACCGCCTGCATCTCGATGATGAGAGACTGGCTTTCATGCATTGCCATGCCCGCCGCCGCCCCCAC